>CAYZBX010000074.1:0-8734 GCA_964476735.1 uncultured Micrococcaceae bacterium | reverse complement strand
GCACGAGGAGTTTCGCGATGGCGAGTTCTGCTGTGGAGCGGCGTCCGTTCCGCGGGCCGCGCTACGCCGGGGCAAACTAGTGATAACTTCGCTCGACCCTCTAAACTGATAAGCGGACCATACAAAATCTGCAAGAGGGGACCGCGCGATGGCCGGCCAACAGGAGCACCCAGAGGTGAGCGAAGTGGAAGAACGTCGCATCTCGGTCACCGAAGACTACGCGCTGGAAGTCGACGAGCTCAGGGAGCTGCGCAGCAAGCTCAAGGCAGACTTCAACCCAGCCGTAGATCCGGAAGCCTGGAAGGAAGGCTACCCCTACGACACCAAGCTGTCCCGTCGCAGCTACGAGCGGACCAAGCGCAACTTGCAGATTGAATTGCTGAAAATGCAGCTGTGGGTCAAAGCCACCGGCCAAAAGGTGCTCATCATCTTCGAGGGACGCGACGCCGCAGGCAAGGGCGGCACCATCAAACGGTTCAACGAACACCTCAACCCCCGCGGCGCACGGGTTGTGGCGCTGGAGAAGCCCACCGACGAGGAAGTCACCCAGTGGTACTTCCAGCGCTACATCCAGCACTTGCCCTCCGGCGGGGAAATCGTCATGTTCGACCGCTCCTGGTACAACCGCGCCGGTGTGGAACGCGTCATGGGCTACTGCACCACCCAGCAGTATCTGGAGTTCATGCGGCAGGCACCGGAGCTGGAAGAGATGCTGGTCAACTCCGGAACGCACCTGATCAAGTTCTGGTTTTCGGTGTCGCAGCGCGAGCAGCTTTCCCGCTTTGCCCAACGCGAGACGGACCCGGTGCGCCGGTGGAAGCTGTCTCCGACGGATATGGCCTCGCTGGACAAGTGGCAGGACTACACCGACGCCAAGGAAGCCATGTTCTTCTACACGGACACCAAGATCGCACCCTGGACCGTGGTGAAGTCAAACGACAAGAAGCGGGCCCGTATCGAGGCAATGCGCCACGTGTTGAACTTGTTGCCGTATCCGGATAAGAATGAAAAGTTGGTGTACCCGGCGGATCCGCTGATCGTGGGACCGGCCAACAAGGTGTACGAGGCCGGCGAGGAACCAGCAGGCTCCTTCCCAGTCATCCGGTAAACAACGGCCCACCCTTGACGCTGCGTGAGCATTCCCAGCCCGACAAGTAGGAAAGAATGAAACAACTTTTTGGTACCGACGGTGTGCGTGGTGAAGCCAACGGCTTGCTGACCGCAGAACTCGTGTTGAAGCTCAGCCAGGCCGCGGCCGTGGTGCTCGGCCACAACACCGTGGACAAGGGCAAGCGTCCTTTCGCCGTGGTCGCGCGGGACCCCCGGATCTCCGGCCACTTCATCTCCGCCGCGGTCGAGGCCGGTCTGTCCTCCTCCGGGGTGGACGTGCTCGACGCTGGGACCATGCCGACACCTGCAGCCGCCTACCTGGTGGACAACATCGACGCCGATTTCGGCGTCATGATCTCCGCCTCACACAACCCGGCCCCGGACAACGGGATCAAGTTCCTGGCCCGCGGCGGACAAAAGCTCGACGACGAGCTCGAGGACGAGATCGAACGGGTCATGAACGCCGAGGCCTTCGTGACCCCCACCGGCGCGGACGTCGGCCGGGTCACCCGCTTCGCGGACGCGGAGGACCGCTACGTGATCCACCTGCTGGAGTCCCTGCCCAACCGCTTGGACGGGTTGCACGTTGTGCTGGACTGCGCCCACGGCGCCGCCGCCGCCATTTCGCCGCGTGTGTTCCACAGCGCGGGGGCCAAGGTGGACGTCATCGGGGCGGAACCGGACGGGTTGAACATCAACGACGGCTACGGCTCCACCCACCTAGAGAACCTGCAGCGGGAGGTGCTGGCCCGCGGCGCGGACTTCGGCATCGCACACGACGGCGATGCCGACCGCTGCCTCGCAGTGGACGCGGAGGGCAACGTCGTCGACGGGGACGAGATCCTAGCGATCATGGCCTTGGCGCTGAAGGAACGGAACGCCCTGAAGGATGACACCTTGGTGGTCACCGTCATGAGCAACCTCGGCCTGAAGCTGGCGATGAAGGACAACAACATCAAGCTGCTGGAGACCTCGGTGGGCGACCGCTACGTCCTAGAGGGGATGCGCTACGGCGACTACTCGCTGGGCGGCGAACAGTCCGGACACGTCATCTTCTCCGACTACGCCACCACCGGGGACGGCCTGCTGACCGGCCTGCAGCTGGGCGCTCGCATGGCCGCCACCGGCAAGTCCCTCAAGGAGCTGGCCTCCGTCATGACCCACCTGCCGCAGGTCCTGATCAACGTGCCGCAGGTGGACAAGACCCAGGTCAACACCAATGAGACACTGCAGACGGCGGTGCGCGAGGTCGAAACCCGGCTCGGCGACACCGGGCGCGTGCTGCTGCGCGCCTCCGGCACCGAACCGCTGGTCCGGGTCATGGTGGAAGCCGCGGACAAGGAAACGGCCCAACGGACCTGCCAGGAATTGGCGGACGTGGTCAAGGCCGAGCTCGCCCTGAGCTAGCGGCAGGCGGTCGGCGACGTCGAGCGCGCGGCGCACACCGGAAGGATTTAACGGAAGAAGGCCGTGGCCCTGCGGATGATGAACGCAGGTGCCACGACCTTTCGCGTGGTCAGGGCTCTTCGGGGTGTTGGGTCCCCGGTGAGCGCCTGACTTTTAGCGGGCTACGTGGTCGCCACCGGACTCGGTGGAGGGCCGCTGGAGGGCGTCGCGGATCTCGGTGAGCAGGGCCACCTGTGGGTCGACTTCCTCTTCCGGCTCGATGCCCAGACGGCGGTTGCGTGCCTCGATCATCTTGTTCATCGGCAGCACGATGAAGAAGTAGATGGCCGCGGCGATCAGCAGGAGGTTGACTAGCGCGGTCAGCAGCATGCCCAGCTTGATGGAGCCGTCCGGCCCCAACGCCAGCCAGTTGTCGAAGTTCGGTTCGCCGACGGCCAGTGCGATGGCCGGCATCAGCACATTCTCCACCAGCGAGTTGACGACGGCGCCGAAGGCGGCACCGATGATGATACCAACGGCAAGGTCAATGACATTGCCCTTCATAATGAATTCTTTGAAACCCTGAAGCATGGTTTTATCCTAATCCCTTTTCTTCGATGTGAAGAAGGAATATCTCCGATTGTGAGTTATTCCATGGTGCGAATCGATGGTTGCCCTGCGCCGAGCCTAGGCCGGCGAACGGGCCGGTGCGTGAACGGTTAGTAACGCGGAGCAGCCGGGTAACCGAAATGCTGTTCCAGCGTCTTGCCGGATTTCTTGATCTTCGTCGCCGTCGTCACCCCCACGTAACGGAAATGCCACGGCTCGTAGCTGTAGCCGGTGATCCTTTCTTTGCCCGCCGGGTAGCGGACGATGAAGCCGTACTTGTGGGCGTTGGCCGCCAACCAGCGGCCTGACCGCAGCTTGCCGAAGCAGGTGTACAGGGCGCAGCCGTACCGTGAGTCGCCCACGTCGATGGCCAACCCGGTCTGGTGTTCGGAGTAGCCCGGCTTGGCCGAGATCCGGTTGGCGTAGGTGACCCCGTACCGGGACACCCAATAGTTGTAGGTGCTGCGTTGGGTCGCGTAGGAGCGGTAACCGGAGATCGGGTAGATCCGGTGCCCCTGCCGGTTGGCCGCGGCGGCCATCTTCTTGTAGGCGGCCGCCGGGGCTGGCCGCAGCGATTGCCCGTTGCCGACGGAGACCAGCCGGCTCGGCCGGTAGGTCTTGGGCCGTAACGGATTCTTCTTATTCACGACCACAGAAATGGACGAGGGGTTCTTGGTGGCCGCCGGCACGGCATTCGCCGGGCTGGCCGTGGCCAGAAAGCCGAGGGCGAGCATGATAGCGATGAGCGGTTGGAGGCGTCGTCGTCGCATCGCAACCTCCTAGAGGGGCGGACCGGCGGAGCGGACCGAAGCGGGTAATGATCGGATCGATGGGGTACTAGCGGTAGTTCGGGGCGGCCGGGTGACCGTAGAAGGCCTCCATGGTCTGGCCCGCGGACTTGATCGAGGTTGCAGCCTCCACGCCCACGTAGCGCAGGTGCCACGGCTCGTACGAGTAGCCGGTGACCGCCTCCTGGCCTTGCGGGTAGCGAATAATAAAACCGTACTTGTGGGCGTTTGCGGCCACCCACTTGCCCTCCGGCAGGGTGCCGAAGCAGACCTCGAGGCGGCATTGGCCCGAGGACGGCATGACATCGATGGCCAGCCCGGTCTGGTGCTCGGAGTAGCCGGGCCGAGCGGAGATCCGTTCCGCGTATTCGGCGCCGTACTGGTTGCGCCAGTGGTTGTGCGTCTGCACTTGGGTGGCGTAGGAGCGGTAGCCGGAGCTGGGCAGCAGCGCGTAGCCGGCGGCGGAGGCACCGTTGACCAATTGCTGGTAGGCGCTCGCGGCGGCGGCCCGCAGTTGCTGCCCGTTGCCTACGTTCACCAAGTCGGTGGGTGCGTAGTCCAACGGGGAGAGCGGGGTGTGCTTGTTGACCACCACCTGCAGATTGTTGGCCGGCAGCGTCTTGGGTCTCTTCTTCCCGGTGGAGTCGCCCGCGCCGGGGCCGCCGGCGGTCGGTTCATCTTGGTCGGCGGATGGGGTGCCCGGGGCAGTGGTGGAGGGGAGCGGCTCCGGGACGGGGCTGACCGGGTCCTTGGTCCGCGACGGGGTCGGGGCGCTCGGGGACCCGCCGGCCGGCTGACTGCTCGCCTTCGGCGGTGCCGACGAGGCGGTGGGCGCAGCGGACGGCGTTTCCGCCTGGTCCTCCGCGGCGGGTGTGCAACCGGCCAGCAGCGCCGCTACGCTGAGCGCGGCCACCGTCAGCAGCGTTGTGCGCCGCGGACGCGCCGAACCTTGTTTGGCGCGGTGGGCCCGCGGGCCCGGGGCCTGCGGTTGCGACGGAGGCGAGACCTTGGGTGCGAGGGCGGCAGGCAGCCCGGTTTGTTTCATAGTCAGAATCATACCGATGCTGAGCCTGCCCTGTCCCGGTTTTCGGGCGTTGCCCCCAAACGGCTGAGCCTAGATCTTGCGCAGTAGCACCCGGGAGACCGCGTGGTTGTGCCCCTTGACTAGGACCAGCTTGGAGCGGCCCCGGGTGGTGATCACGTTCTCCCGGAGGTTCGGCCCGTTAGTGCGTTCCCAGATCGCGTTTGCGGTGGCGACGGCGGCCTCATCGTCCAGCGTCGAATACTTGTGGAAGTAGGAGTCCGGGTCGGCGAAGGCGCCTTGGCGCAGCTTCATGAACCGTTCGATGTACCAGCGTTTGATGTACTCGGACTTGGCGTCCACGTAGATCGAGAAGTCAAAGAAATCGGACACGGCTAGGCCTGTGGTGCCGTCGGTGCGCGGCTGCGCGGCCTGCAGCACGTTCAGCCCCTCGACGATCAGCACATCCGGGTTGTGCACCACGATCCGCTCGTCGGGCACGATGTCGTAGCTCAGGTGGGAGTACACCGGTGCCTCCACCTCGGCCACCCCGGACTTGACCGCGGAAACGAAGCGCAGCAGTGAACGGCGGTCATACGACTCCGGGAAGCCCTTGCGCTCCATCAATCCGCGGCGCCGCAGCTCCCGGTTCGGGAACAGGAAACCGTCCGTGGTCACCAGCTCCACCCGTGGGGTGTTCGGCCAGCGGCGCAGCATCTCCTGCAACACGCGCGCGGTGGTGGACTTGCCCACGGCCACGGAGCCGCCCACTCCGATGACAAAGGGGGTGCGGGAGGACCGCGCCTTCAAGAACTGGGTTTGTTCCCGACGCAGGTTCTTGGAGTTTTGCACGTAGATGTTCAGCAGCCGGGAGATCGGCAGGTAGACCTCGGCAACCTCGTTCAGGGACAACTTGTCACCCAGACCGCGCAAACGCTCGATGTCCTGCTGATTCAACGGTTGCTCAATTTCCGAGGCCAGCCGGGCCCACGTCGCCCGTTCGAGTTCCACGAAAGGGGAGATACTGGAAAAACTGTCGTTCTGGTTGCCAGCTGTTGGGTTGCGCACCGAAGAAAAGTCACTCACGTCCGATTTATACCCGGGCCTGTTCCCGGGCTTGCTGACTAGTTTACGAGGTCGAAGGGGCTCTGTGCCGCAAAGCCCGGCAGCCGCGCCGCGCTACAGTGGTAGCAACCGCGCAACAACGACAGCAAAGTAGGACCACCGTGATTGTAGGCATCGGCGTCGACGTCGTCCTAGTGACCCGGTTCAAACACCAACTCCGCAAAGCCCCCGCCCTGCGCGAGCGGCTCTTCGTCCCGGCCGAACGGCAGCTGAACGAACGCTCGCTGGCGGCCCGTTTCGCCGCCAAAGAGGCCGTGGCCAAGGCGCTCGGGGCGCCCGCCGGCATGAACTGGCAGCACTGCTGGATCGAGATGGACGCTGCCGGCGCGCCGCACGTGCGCATCACCGAGACGGTCGCCCAGGTCGCCGAGGACTTGGGCATCAACCGCTGGCACCTGTCCCTGAGCCACGACGGCGACGTCGCCACCGCCATGGTGATCGCCGAACGGCTGGACGAGGAAAGCCCCCACACTCCCCACCTGCGGCTGGTCGACTAGCCATGCTGTCCGTTTACACCGGCAGTCAGATCCGGCAGGCAGAGCAACCGCTGTTGGCCGCCGGTCAGGGACCGGCGCTCATGCGCACCGCGGCCTGGGGGCTGGCCCAGGGCGTCATTGACTTGCTGCGAGAACGCCGTCGGCCGCTCACCGGAACCCGGATCACCGGGCTGATCGGCCCCGGCAACAACGGCGGGGATGGGCTGTGGGCATTGAGCTTCTTGGCCAAACGCGGGGCGCTGATCAGGGCCCACCGCACGGCCGAGACCAGCCACCCAGAGGGCACCGCGGCCTTCCTCGCCGCGGGCGGGCGCTTCATCGACCTCGAGGACGCCGACTACCGGCGCAGCGAGGTCCTCATCGACGCCGTGCTGGGCACCGGCGCGCGCGGGGCGTGGTCCGCTTTGCCGGTACCGGAGGCCGCCCTCGTTGTGGCCTGCGATATACCCTCCGGCGTCGCGGCGGATACCGGTGCCGTGGCCGGCAGTGCGCTCCGGGCTGATCTGACGGTGACCTTCGGCGGGCTGAAGACCGGGCTGTTGAACGGGGCCGGTGCCAGCTACTCCGGCCAGCTCAGGTGCGTCGACATCGGTTTGGGCCCGCACCTGCCGGAACCGGCCGCCAGACTGCTCGAACCGGCGGACCTGCCGGAGCTGCTGCCGCCCACCGCTGCCGCCGCCCACAAGTACACGCGCGGTGTGCTCGGGGTTCTCGCCGGCTCCACGCAATACCCCGGTGCCGCGAACCTAGCCTGCGCGGCCGCCCTCGCCACCGGGGTGGGCATGCTCCGGTTCCTCGGCCGCGGTGCGGCGGGGACGAACCCCAAGAGCCCCGGCGGCCAGCCGGAGTTGGACGCGCTCGAGCTTTCCGTCATCACCGCTCACCCGGAGGCCGTGTTGAGCCACGACCCGCACGATCGCGTCCAGGCCTGGCTCGTTGGTTCCGGGCTGGGCGACCGGCCGGAGCGGGTTGCCAGCGCCCGTGCGGTGCTGACGGTGGCCGAGCAGCAGCAGCTGCCAACCGTCATCGACGCGGACGGGCTGCATCTGGTCGAGGCCGCAGCCGGACCCGCCGCGGAGCGCAGCCAGCGGATCCTCACTCCGCACGCCGGCGAGGCCAGCACACTGCTGGCCCGGCTCGGCGGCACCGCGAGCACGCGGGAACAGGTCGAGGCGGACCCGCTCGCCGCCGCCCAACAGCTGGCCCGGCTCACCGGAGACGTAGTCGTGCTGAAGGGCCCGCACACCGTGATCGCCAGTAGCCAACACGGCCAGCAGCTCAGTTACCTGTATCCCGGGGGTCACCCGTGGCTGGCCACGGCCGGCAGCGGGGACACGCTCGCCGGGATCATCGCAGCCATCGTCGCCGGTTGGGCGGGGGAAAGCGCATCCGCAGCAACGAACCTTCCGGCGGGTAGACCTCCCTTGGCAGCACAAGCCGCCGCCGGTGTCTGGCTGCACGGGGCCGCCAGCTATCGAGCGGCCGCCGACGGCCCGTTCGGGGCCAGCAGCCTCGCCAGCTCCGTGCGCAGGGTGCGCGCTGAACTCCTTTAGGATAGAGACGGAGCAAACACAAAAGGAGAACTACATGCAGGTCACCACCGGCCGTGCCTATCCGCTGGGGGCAACCCCGGATGCGGAGGGCACCAACTTCGCCATCACCGCCCGTGATGCGCAACAGGTGGTTCTGTGCTTGATCGACCCCGACGGCAACGAGAAGCAAATCCCCCTGACCGAAAAGTCCGGGACCACGTGGCATATCCACCTCGGCGGCGTGGGCCACGGCCAACGCTTCGGTTGGCGCATCCACGGCCCTTGGGATCCTGCGGCCGGGCTGCGCTTCAATCCGCACAAGATCCTGCTGGATCCCTACGCTAAGGCCATCTGCGGTCACACCAGTTGGGGACAGGAACAATTCGGCTACGTCTTCGGTGAACCCAACACCATGGACACCACGGACTCGCTCGGCGCCACCATGCTCTCCGTTGTCATCGACGACGACTTCGACTGGGGCGATGACCAGGCCCCGCAGATCCCGTTCCACGAGACGGTCATCTACGAAACCCACGTCAAGGGACACACCGCACTGCACCCACAGGTGCCCGCGGAGCTGCGCGGCACCTACGCGGGGCTGGCCCACCCGGCCGTGTTGGACCACCTGAAGAACCTGGGCGTGACGGCCATCGAGCTGCTGCCGGT
>CAYZBX010000073.1:8540-8753 GCA_964476735.1 uncultured Micrococcaceae bacterium | reverse complement strand
GAAAACGTCGTGGTGTCCTCGCAACACGTGGACGGCTTCGATCAGGACCGGTTGAAGGCCGACCTAGAGCGCTACGTGGTCAAGCCGGTGCTGGAGATCGCCGATCTCGACACCACCGATGTGGAGCTGATCCTGAACCCGGGCGGCCCCTTCGTCATTGGCGGCCCCGTCGGCGATGCCGGCCTGACCGGGCGCAAGATCATCGTGGACACG
>CAYZBX010000073.1:0-8530 GCA_964476735.1 uncultured Micrococcaceae bacterium | reverse complement strand
GGAATGGCCCGCCACGGCGGAGGCGCCTTCTCCGGCAAGGACCCGTCCAAGGTGGACCGCTCCGGGGCGTACGCGATGCGTTGGGTCGCCAAGAACGTGGTTGCCGCGGGGCTGGCAAAGCGCGCGGAAATCCAGGTGGCCTACGCGATCGGCAAGGCGCGCCCGGTCGGACTGTACGTCGATACGTTCGGCACCGAAAGCGTGGACCCGCTCAAGATCGCCGAGGCGATCCAGGACATCTTTGATCTGCGCCCACTCGGGATCATCGAGGACCTTGATCTCAAACGCCCGATTTACCAGAAGACCGCCGCTCACGGTCACTTCGGCCGCGACGATCCCGACTTCACGTGGGAGGCGCTCGATAAGGTGGAAGAACTCAAGCGGTACTTCAACGCCTAGGAGAATCAACGTCCAGTCAGTCGGGAGGTGAGCAGCATGCCGGAGAACGCGCTGTTTCCTCCCGGCGATGACGCCCAAGATTCGCTCTTCGGGGTTGAGGCGACGCAGCGGGACTTTTCCGATCGCGCCGACCTCGCCGACCCGCCGATCGCTCGAGTCCACCTAGAAACCCCGGTGCCGCATCTTGACCGGACCTTTGACTACCTCGTTCCGCAGGAGTTGGGGGAGCAGGCCCAGCCCGGAGTGCGGGTGCGCGCCAAATTCGGCCATCAGAACCTCAACGGCTACGTCATCGAGCGGCTCCACAGCACCAGCACCGAGGCCCAACTGCAGCCGCTGGAAAAGGTGCTCTCGACGCAGAAGGTCTTGCCGCCGCTCAACTACGAGTTGTGCCGGCAGGTTGCCGCGCGTTTCGCCGGAACCGTCGCCGATGTCCTGCGCTCGGCGGTCCCTCCGCGAGTGGCCTCCGTGGACAAGCAATTTGCTAAAACCGACGTGCCCGAAGTTTCCGATCCGGACTCGAAGAACGACCCACTCAGCGACCATGAAGCGCTGAATGAGCCCGCCGAACAGACCGAATGGGAATCGGTCAAGGAACTCTACCCGGCAGAGCTGGCGAACCTCGGCAAGCGCATCGCCAACCAAGAGCAGGTGAGAGCCAGAGTCCTCACCCCGCAGCGTTTCGGGGCCGCCGGCTGGCCACAGTACCTGATTTCCGTGTTGGCCGCCGTCCAAAGAGCAGCCAAGGGCGCCGTCGTGGTGCTACCCGACCAGCATGCGCTCGACCTGCTCGAAGACCAGTTGCAGGTCGCCGGCTTCACCAGTGAGGACTACGCCCGGCTCACGGCCGAGGACGGTCCCACGCCCCGGTACCGGAACTATCTCAGGCTCGCCAACGGTCTGACCAAAATCGCGATCGGGACACGCTCGGCGGTATTCGCCCCGGTGGTGGACGAGGCCGTCGTGATCGTTGTCGATGATGCCGACCACAACCATGCCGAACCCCGCGCGCCCTATTGGAACACCCGGGATGTTGCGCTGCTGCGGGCCCAGCTGGAAGGCACCAGCTTGCTATTCGTTGGATCCGCACCATCCGTGCACACCCAGCGGCTGGTGGAGATCGGCTACCTCGAGGACTTTGAACCGCTGCGCGCCAAACGGGCGGAAGTGTACCCCCGTGTTATCGTCGCTGCCGATGAGTACTATCAGGAACGCGAGTACGGTCCCGGTAGCCATCGGATTCCATCGGTCGCTTGGCAGGTCATCACCCGAGGCTTGAAAACGGGGCCGGTTCTTATCCAAGTGGCTCGGACCGGGTTCATCCCGGCGATTCGCTGCGTGCGCTGCGGCACCCAAGCCCGCTGCCGAGAGTGCTCAGGTCCGCTGGGTTACCAAGACAGGGCGGCCAGCGAATCCGGGACCCTAGTTTGCCGGTGGTGTGGTACGCACGAGCATCAGCCAGCCTGTTTAGAATGCGGGTCCACCGTGTTCAAGGCCGCCCATCGCGGCGCCGAGCGCACCGCGGAAGAGCTCGGGCGAGCATTCTCCAACACCCCGGTCATTTCATCCGCCGGGGATCACATCAAGACCACGATCAGCCAAAAACCGGTGCTGGTGGTAGCCACACCCGGCGCCGAGCCCGTGGCGCCGGAAGGGTACACCGCCGTAGTCCTGCTGGACGGCAACACCATGCTGGCAAGGGAAGGGCTGGACACTCCGGCGGAGGTCTTTCACCGCTGGACGGACGCGATGGCCCTGACGAAGTCGCACAGCAATGATGGCCTGTGCGTGATCACGGCCGACCCTGGCCCGGAGGTCAACACGCTGGCCAGACTCGATATCCCCGGATACTACGCTGCGGTCTACCACCAGCGGCTGCAACCGCAACTGCCTCCGGCTAGGCGCTACGCGTGCATCGACGGAGCACAAGTGGACGTTGAAGCCTACTTAGAACACGTTCAAGAACAGCTGCAAGATAGCACCGGGGAGCGGCCCGTCCTTCACCTGATCGGGCCATCACCATTGGATCCGGAAGGCGGACAGGTACGTATGCTCGCCTTCTTCAGCTACCGAGACGGGAACGCGGTGACGGCAACACTGCGAGGGACGAAAGCGGCCTTCAGCGCGCGAAAAGAGTACATCCATGGTCCGGTGCGCGTGCGTGTGGACCCCGAAGGCGTCCTCTAGACCGTCCCGCGCGTCATATGTGGAAAACTCTTCGCTCACATTCGGTGATCTGGCTAGAGTAGGTGGCACCTTGAAAAGTGTGACCCCGGCCACGATGGAGTTTGGTGTTGTTGTCGAGAAGAATCCTGGCACTTAGCTTGACGATTCCGCTGCTCTTCGTAGCAGGCTGTACCGGGGAAAACACGACCAAAGAATCGGCTTCGCCTAGCAATGGGGCGTCGTTGTCTTCCGTTTCCAACAGTCCATCGGCATCCCCGACGGCCGCGGGAGCGTCAGATGAATACGTACCTGCGACACTGGATCACCCGGCCAAGAACGTTCCCGTCCCCAAATATCCTGAGGCGGCTAAGAAGGACGACAAAGCAGGGCGTGAAGCTGCCGCCGATTATTTTATGGACGCTCTTCTGTACGCAAAAGAGACAGGGAGTGCCAAAGCGATTGACCAAGTTGCATATCCTGACTGCCCTGAATGCTGGGTCTTCCAAGAGAAGACGAAGCAGTTCTATGATGCTGGCGGATGGGTCGTCGGGGTTAAGAACGATGAATTGAGACGGTACAACGAAACACCTGGCCCAGATGCAGAAGGGCGTTACCAACTGCATTTCCACACGATTGAAGCAGAGTCAACGCTCAGGTATCCGGACAACACAACGCTCGATCCACTCAATGAGCAGCGCTCTGAGTCAAAGGGCATCCTCTGGATTCAGTACTGGCCCAGTAAGAAGAAGAACGTCATACTAAAGTTTCAGACTACGTCTTTGGTTGAACTGGAATGAAAACAGCAGTAGTCGCATTGTCAATTGTCCTGTCAATCAACTCCAATTCCGTAGCAGACATAGTCGAAAATTATTCCGGCCACACCAAAGGCTCAGGCGTTAACGTAGTGGGCCAGAAATCTAAAACGAGTAAGCAAATCGGATTAATCCCGAAGCTAATCGATCGTGCCTCCGAATATCAAGAGAAAGTCTTGGAGAAAGCGAATGCGCCAGTCGCTACTATAACAAAAATCTCGTTACCGTACTGTACGAATGTCTCTGAGACGGATGCACTTGATCTGGGGTGCATGCAGACCGACATCGGAGTCTGTCCTGGGGGCGAGTATCTCATGGTCGAGTACACCGTGGGTGCCAACAACATCAAGACAGCGACTGGTAACCAATGGTGCTCCGCTACGAACGAGGTTGAAGCCGCTCCTGGCACGGTGGTGGAGGCGGCCCAGCCCATCGAAATCGTTGTGACGTTACGAGATCTACAACGTCTTGACGTCGGGGCGAGCAAGATTCTTTCCGGCAACATGAAAAGAGATGGCAAATACGTAGGTTTGCGCAAGCGACCCATTCACATGTGGACAGAGGCTGGAGTGGTCAATCGCTCAATAACGATGTTTGGGCGCAACGTTCAAGTTCGGTTGACGCCGGTTTCCTACAATTGGAGCTTCGGCGACGGCACCTCCCAGAAGGCTGTCGCTCAGGAGAGCAGGGCAGATTCTCCGTCCTCAGGAAAGGTACGAACCAGCCACAGCTACACAGATACCGGTACCTACGATGCCCAAGTCACGGTGAACTACGCCGGTCAGTTCCGCGTGGGCGACGAGGACTGGGTACCGGTTGTCGGCATCCTCGAGATCCCGTCGGAAACAGCCTCAATGGATATCTGGCGCAAAAAGGTCTACCCTGTTGCCGACGATTGTGACGCTAATCCTCAGGGCTGGGGATGTGACTCCCTCTTCCAAGAAACCAAGCCACATCCCTAGCCTGTAACGTGTTACCTCAGGCGTTCAAGAACTGCTTGATGGCCGCCACCGCAGCCGCTGGTTTCTCGTAGTGGATCAGATGGCCGACGTCCGAGAGCATCACCAGCTCCGCACGGGTTGGAAAAAGCTCAGCGAGTCGTTCCTGTGCCGCCACTGATCCCAACGGATCAAGTTCGCCAGCTATCAACAAGACCGGAACATCCACGTGCGGTGCGTCCATCCCACAGTGATTGGAGATCGACGCTTCGTAGGCCTCCTCCAACACCTGTCGTGAGGCGAATCCGGAAAAGAAACGGGCGTGTTGCTCATGGGCCAGGGCCCTGATTTGGACATCATCGCTCTCCACCATGAACTCCGTCATGAAACGCACAATCAACGGTGAACGGAGCAACCCATAGCCGAGCTTGCGCGGCAGCACTGAACTCAGGCGATAGTACTGGGCCGTCAGCAGAGTCATGGTCTTATTGGCTGCCGAAAGAGGCAATTCCGCAATCGGATTGACCAAGATCAGGCGTTTCAATTGAGGTAGATCCCTAGCAAGTCTGGTTGCCACGATGGATCCGAAAGAGTGCCCTAAGAGGAGGATGGGTGTGTCCTGAAGCACGTGCTCTAACAGCTGTCGAAGGACCATAGCGTAGGCGTCCACCGTGTGGGTTCTGCGCAGCGCCGGACTGGAACCGAATCCGGGCAAATCCGGAACCAAAATGTTGTAATCGCCAAGGCCATCGATCAGGTTGGTCAACCCGTGATGATCGCCTCTGAAACCGTGCACCATCAGCATCCAAGGCTTGGACCCCGAGTCCACATCGGCGGGAAAGACCCAGTACTTGATCTCGCCGAAAGGCAGTTGGGCGGTGTGCGACTCATCATGGTCAGGGTTGCCCTGCCACCGTGGAAGATTGGCGGTGCGCGGAGCGAATCCACTCAATTGCTCGGGAGTTGCCGTCAAGCGCGGCGCTTGGATGATCCCCTTGATACGGTCCAGAAATGAGTTCACCCTGTAAGCCTAATTGCTTCGGGGTACTTCCGCTCTTCACAGCGCGGCTGGGGTAATCTCAGTCAGCATGGAGCAGTTCTTCTTAGCCATCGACCAAGGCACGACATCTACCCGGGCGATCCTCTTCGACGCGGCGGGGGAGATCAGCAGCGTTGTCGGAGCGGAACACCAGCAATTCCACCCACAGCCGGGCTGGGTCGAACACGACGCCGAGCAGATTTGGTCCAACACCTGCGCGGTCTTGGAAGACGTCCTCTCCGAGACAGGGATCAGCTCCCGGCAGATCATGTCTCTTGGCATAACCAATCAGCGCGAATCCGTCGTGTTTTGGGACCGGCATACAGGTGAGGCACTCACCCGCGTCATCGTTTGGCAAGACAATCGGACCCAGGCGTGGCTGGATGGGCGAAAGGATGACCTCGGCGACGTCGTCCGAGAACGCGCACAGTTGCCCCTGACTGCTTACTTCTCCGCGTCCAAGATCGCTTGGCTCCTAGAGCACACCGAAGGGCTCGCTGCACGAGCCGCTCGAGGTGAAGTATGCGTCGGGACCATGGATTCCTGGCTGTTGTTCAAGCTCACTGGCGGGCAGGTTCACGCCACCGACGTCACCAATGCTTCCCGCACCATGCTCTACAACCTGGCCGGGGATCACTGGGACGCAGATCTCTGTGCAGCATTCGATGTCCCGCAGGAAGTCCTCCCTCAAATCAAACCATCGGTAGGTGAGTTCGGCACTGTAACTGTGCCTTCCGCCCTCGCCGGCGTCTCGATCGGCGCGATTTTCGGTGATCAACAGGCAGCTGCCTTCGGTCAGCTCGCTGTTTCACCCGGTCGAACAAAGAACACCTACGGCACGGGCTGCTTCTTGCTGCAGAACACCGGAACGCAGCTGCCGGAGGCCCGTGATGGGTTGATTCCCACGGTGGCGTATCAAATCGGTGACCAGGAACGGAGCTTCGCTCTCGAGGGGTCCATCGCGATCGCGGGTTCGGCCCTCCAATGGCTTCGCGACCGGGTCAAGCTCGTCCCGGACACGGACACCCTGATCAAACTGGCCAGTTCCGTCGAAGACACCGGTGGCGTTTACTTTGTCCCCGCATTTTCCGGACTCTACGCTCCGTATTGGGACCCGAGCGCTCGAGGGCTCATGATCGGCATGACCGGGTACACGACCAACGCGCACATCATACGGGCCGCGCTCGAATCCACTGCCTACCAATCTACGGATGTTCTCAACGCCCTGACGCGGGCCACCGGGCAACAGCTGGCAGCGATCCGTGTCGATGGCGGCATGGCAGCCAATGACCAGCTCCTGCAGTTTCAAGCAGACTTGCTGAATGTGCCCGTCCAACGACCGACCGTGATCGAGACGACGGCATTGGGCGCTGCGTTGGGAGCCGCGTTGGGCGTCGGGCACTTCTCTCGGTTATCGGATCTCGACGACTTCTGGCGGATCGATCAAGAGTTTTTCCCGACCATGGATCCGGCGGAACGAGACCGGCTGCTTAGCTTCTGGCATCGCGCCGTCGACAGGGCCAGAGACTGGCTTGTTTAGCAGCTGCAGCCGGTCGAGCGTTGGCCTTGAACAGCGGGCACGACTGGTAAACTAGGGGGAGTTTTTTGATTATTCAAGGCAGGAAGAATTTGAGCACCGAAACCCCCCAGCATGCAGCCACCAACGAACGTACCTACTCGTTCAAGGAGCTCGAGGCGAAATGGTTGCCCGTATGGGACGAGCTCGACATCTTCAAGCCGGTCGACGACGGTTCAAAGGAACGCCGCTATGTACTAGACATGTTCCCGTACCCGTCCGGTGACCTGCACATGGGCCATGCCGAAGCGTTTGCGATGGCTGATGTTGTCGCCCGCTACTGGAAGCTGCGCGGCTACGATGTACTCCACCCGATCGGTTGGGACTCCTTCGGTCTGCCGGCCGAAAACGCGGCCATCAAGAATAATGCGCACCCGTCCGAGTGGACCTACAACAACATCGAAACTCAGGCCGAATCCTTCAAGCGGTATGCGATTGCCGTCGACTGGTCGACCCGCCTGCATACGTCCGACCCCGAATACTACAAGTGGACACAATGGATCTTCCAACAGCTCCACAAGGCGGGCTTGGCCTACCGCAAGGACCACCCCGTCAACTGGTGCCCGAAAGACCAGACTGTGTTGGCCAACGAACAAGTTGTTGCCGGCTGCTGTGAGCGTTGCGGCACCGAGGTCACCAAAAAGACCCTCAACCAGTGGTACTTCAAGATCACCGATTACGCCGAGCAGTTGCTGACCGGCATGGATCGCTTGCACGGCCATTGGCCTGAACGCGTCCTCGCCATGCAGAACAACTGGATCGGTAAGTCCACCGGCGCCACCGTGCGGTTCAACATCAAGGAGACGGCCACCCAGCCCGCCAAGGACGTGACGGTTTACACGACCCGCCCGGACACCCTCTACGGCGCGACCTTCATGGTCGTAGCCGCAGATGCAGCCCTAGCTGAAGAACTCGTGACGCCCGAGCACGCCGCGGAACTTGCCGCGTACCGGGAAGAACTTTCGCACCTGTCGGACATCGATCGGCTCGCCACCGACCGGAAGAAGACCGGCGTGTACTTGGGCCGGACGGCGATCAACCCGCTCTCCGGTGAAGAAATCCCGGTCTGGGCATCCGACTACGTTCTTGCAGACTACGGCACCGGAATGATCATGGCTGTGCCCGCCCACGACGATCGCGACATCGAATTCGCGGCCGCCATGGACCTGCCGATCCGGATGGTCGTGGACACCGGTGAGGAAGACCCGGCCGTTTCCAAGGTCGCCACGATGGGTGACGGAACCCTAGTCAATTCTGGACCGCTGAACGGGCTGTCCAAGGACGACGCCATCGCCAAGGCGATCGAGATCTTGGGCGAGGCCGGAACCGGCGAAGCCGCGACCAACTACCGTTTGCGCGACTGGCTGATCTCCCGCCAACGCTTCTGGGGCACCCCCATCCCGGTGATCCACTGCGCTGACTGTGGTGAGGTCTTGGTCCCCGAAGCCCAGTTGCCGGTCCGGCTACCGGAAGACATGCGGGGCGAAGACTTGGCCCCTAAGGGTCAGTCTCCGCTGGCTGCCAACGAGGCGTGGAAGAATGTGCCATGCCCGCAGTGCGGCGGCCCCGCGCAGCGCGACACCGACACCATGGACACCTT
>CAYZBX010000072.1:0-8772 GCA_964476735.1 uncultured Micrococcaceae bacterium | reverse complement strand
GGTGGCCCCGTCTACGTATTACGCCGCGAACGGCAGGCCGGCATCAGCCCGGCAAATTCGCGATGCGGAGGTCGCGCCACGGCTGCTTGAAATCTGGGAGTCAAACTACTCGGTCTATGGGGTGCGTAAGCTCTGGAAAGCAGCCCAGCGATCGGGTATCGATATCGGTCGTGACCAAGTCGCAAGACTGATGAAAATCCTTCAGATTGAAGGGGTACGGCGCGAGAAACGGGTCAAGACCACGAAACCCGATCCCCAGCCCGCGCGGCATCCCGATCTGGTGAACCGTGTCTTCAGCGCGGATGCGCCGAACCAAAGGACCAATCCACCTGCGCAACCTGCTCCAACCCGGGAGTCTGAAGAGGTGTGGCGAGTGGTCTACATAGACCAACCTGGGGTGAGTGTCGTGCGACTCTTAGTTCGGCGGGCCCTAAAACTTCCCGTGGGCGCATTCCCCGCCACGCCTCAGCAGTTCATCGAATCGGTGCCTTACCCCGGCTGGTAGTTGCCGGCTCTAAGGCTACGATCAGGCGCTCTTGGAAGATTTCTTGGTGGACTTCTTTGCCGTTTTCTTCGTCGACCGTTTTCGATCAAGTGATGATTTCAGCGCTTCCATCAGATCGACCACGTCGGCGTCGTCTCCGGTATCTTCATCCTCGGGTTTCTCGCCGAAGGTCGCCTCGGTGTCGAGGGTGTCTCCGGCCTCGAGCTTTGCATCGATCAGCTTGCGCAGCTCGACTTGATACTCGTCCTCGAAATCTTGCGGAGTAAAGTCTGAGGCGAACTGTTCGACGAGTGCTCCTGCCAGCTCAAGTTCCTTATCGCTGATTTTCGCCCGCGACTTGGTGCCCTTGAAGTCAACGTCCCGGATCTCATCAGCCCACAGTAAACCCTGCAGTACTAACACCTTGCCGCGAACCCGCAGCACACCCAACCTGGTCTTGTTCCGCAGCGCGAACGTCACAACCGCGGTCCGGTCCGTGTCTTCGAGCGTTTGCCGCAGCAACAGGTATGACTTGGGTGACTTGCCTTCCGGCTCGAGGTAATAGGTGTTCTCCAGCATGATCGGATCGATCTGGTCGGAGGGGACGAACTGAACCACCTCGATCTCGTCATTCTCCGCCTGGGGCAGCGCCTCAAAATCCTCATCGGTGATGATGACGGTGTCATCGCCGGACTCATAAGCCTTATCGATGTGCTTGTACTCGATCTTTTTGCTGCACACCTCGCAACGCCGTTCGTAGCGGATCCGCCCACCGTCCGCGTCGTGGACTTGATGGAAAGAAATGTCATGATCCTCCGTGGCGCTGTACACCTTGACGGGGACATTGACGAGGCCGAAAGTGATGGCACCGGTCCAGATAGCTCGCATAGCATGAGTCTATAGAGGAAGGGTTGTGCGGATGCCGCGAAAGGCGAAAAAGTTCGAAGTCGGCGGTCGCAGCTTATCCGTGACTAACTTGGACAAGGTTCTATACCCGGAAACTGGGACAACCAAGGCCGATGTCATCCACTACTACCTATCCGTCGCGGACGCGCTCATCCCACTCCTTGCCCGACGACCGGTCACGCGAAAGCGTTGGGTAGATGGCGTCGGGACGGCGGAGGACCCGGGGAAGGTGTTCTTCCGCAAAGACCTCGAAGACTCCGCACCGGATTGGATCCCGACCGGGAAGATCCAACACAAGAACGGGACAAACACCTACCCGCTTGCCGACGAACCAGCGGTGCTCGCATGGTTCGGGCAGGTCGCCGCTCTGGAACTTCACACTCCGCAGTGGCGTTTCGGCCGGAATGGGCAACCAAAAAACCCGGACCGCTTAGTCTTGGACTTGGACCCAGGTGAAGGGGTCGGGCTGGCAGAATGCGCGGAAGTCGCGCAGTGGTGTCGGGAGATCCTTGAGGACATGGGGATGCCCACCTACCCGGTGACCTCCGGATCAAAAGGCGTCCATCTCTACGCGGCGTTGGACGGAAAACACAACTCGGACGAGATCTCTGCGGTGGCACACGAACTCGCCAAAGCCTTGGAGGCTGATCACCCTGATGAGGTGATCTCGCGCATGAAAAGAGCAGACCGGGCGGGCAAGGTTTTTGTTGACTGGAGCCAAAATAGCGCCGCAAAGACCACCATCAGTCCGTACTCCTTGCGTGGCCGAACCCGGCCCACCGTGGCAGTGCCGCGGAGGTGGGAGGAACTGGCCGACCCTAAGTTGCGCCAACTGGATTTTGAGGAGGTGCTCGCCCGGCTAGAAAAGGGCAAGGACCCAATTGCTGATCTGGGAGCAGACCGGCTCGAGACCTATCGGTCCATGCGGGATGCGCAAAAGACAGCGGAACCGGTACCGAGTACGCGGGTGGTAGTCGAAGACAATGACCAGCCAAGCTTCGTTATCCAAGAACACCACGCAAGTCGGTTGCACTGGGACTTCCGGCTAGAGCACTCTGGGGTGCTGGTCAGCTGGGCGGTCCCCAAGGGAGTGCCGCTAAAACGGAACATCAACCGGCTCGCCGTCCAAACCGAAGACCATCCCCTTGAGTACGGGAGCTTTGAAGGCACCATTCCGAAAGGGGAGTACGGCGCTGGTGAGGTCACAATCTGGGATAGCGGCACGTACGAACGGGAGAAATGGCGGGACGGGAAAGAAATCATTGCCGTGCTGCATGGCAAACCGGACGGCGGACTAGGTGGGGTGCCCCGCCGCTTTGTCCTCATCAGAACAAAAGGAATGGACGGGAAAAACACCTGGTTGCTGCAGTTGATGAAAGACCAACCGGACGAGCCGGCGCCTGTCTCTGAACAGGGCTCCGAGCCGCCAACTTCCCAGCGGGACCTTCCCGCGCCGATGTTGGCCACGACCGGCTCTGAAGCAGATATCCGGCTCGCGGAAGAAGACGGTCATAAGTGGGCGTTCGAAATGAAATGGGATGGCTACCGAGTCATCGCCGCAGTCGACTCGGCCGGTGTCACTCTGTCCAGCCGTAACGGTAAAGACATCACAGGACTGTTCCCAGAAGCCGCCGAATTGAGCGAACTGGTAAAGGAAGACGCCATCCTTGATGGTGAACTGGTCGCCCTGAATGAAAAAGGACGCCCGGACTTCAGCCTGTTACAAGCTGTGCTGCGAGAAGAAAAAGCTCCGCCGCCAGAGGCTGAGCTATGCTACATGGTGTTCGACGTCCTTGAACACAACGGAACATCTCTACAAGAGAAGACCTACGAGAAACGCCGTTCGGTACTGACCGAGGTGCTGGAAGCGGGTGAGCACGTTGCCGTGCCGCCGGCACACACCGGACGACTGGCCCAAGCCATCAAGGCCAGTCAAACACTTGGTCTGGAAGGCGTGGTGGCCAAGCGCCGTGACAGCACATACGAGTCCGGGAAACGAAGCTCGGCATGGCTGAAGCTGAAAACTCAACAACACCAAGAGGCCGTTGTTATCGGCGCTCGCGAAGGTAAAGGGTCCCGGTCCGGCGGGATCGGTTCTTTACTGCTGGCAGTACCGGATGACAGTGGCGAGCTGCGCTACGCGGGCCGAGTAGGCACCGGCTTCTCCGATAGCGAGCTCGCAGACATCGAACGGCGACTACGAAAACTGCAACGCAAGACCCCCGCTGCCGACGATGTTCCGACCGAAGACCAAGCTGATGCGTGGTGGGTGACACCGAAGCTCGTTGCCGAAATATCCCTGGCCGGTCGAACCCGGCAAAACAAAGTCCGTCAGGCCTCGTGGCGAGGTTGGCGCCACGACAAGGTGGCAGCCGACGTACGTTGGGAAGTTTGAGGAGAGCGCACCCGGCGGGCTAGTGTGCACCTGCCAGCAGGAATTCGGTGAGTTTGGCGGTGATTTCCGGGTGTTGGCCCATCGGCTGATCGTCGAGGCTGAGCACCGGGGTGATCAACCGGACCGAGGAGACTAACCACACCGCGTCCATTTGCAGCAGCTGCTCGGTGGTCACCGGCCCGTAGCCCAGCTGCCAACCGGAGTCCTCGGCCCCGGTGAAGATCGCGCCCTGGGTGGTGCCGGGCAGTACGCCGGTCTCCAGCCGTGGGGTGATCAGCGTCGGCACACCAGCATCTGGATCCAGCTTCGCCATCAGCACGGTGGAGGTTGGGCCCTCCAGCACGCGACCCTCGGAGGTGTGGAAGATGACGTCGTCTTTGCCCTGAGCTTTGGCGTAGCGAAGCGCGGACATGTTGACCGCGTAGGACAGCGTCTTGGCACCCATCAGTAGCCACGGGGCCCGATGGTTGGCAGCCGCGTCGTGACCCTTATCTAGCAGGATCACGTCGACACCGTTTTCGCGTTGCCGGATGGTGGACTCCGGCACTCCGGTGGCCAACACCCAGCAGGTGCTGCCTACGCCGGAGACGCCGCGCGTGGCGGTGAGCTTCACGGTCATCTCGGTGAAGTCTGGACGCTGCTCTGCCAAGGTCTGCACTGCGGTCTGGATGGCGGCCTCCCACGCCTGTTCCGGTGGGATGGGCAGAGTGCAAATATTGGCGGATGAGGCCAGCCGGTTCAGGTGCAACTCCAGCTTGCGAACCTTGCCGTCTACGGCCAGCATGGTCTCGAAAACACCGTCACCGCGGGTCAGGCCCTCATCGGTGACCAAAATCTGTGGCTGAGCCGGGTCAGCGATCCGTCCGGCAGGGTAGTTCGGGTCAAGGAAAACGAGGGCTGCATCAGTGGGCTGGCTCATGCCATCAGAATACACACGGTGCGCAAACATGGGCATAAGCTAGAGGGAATTATTGTCTACTGTTTGCACTCAAGGAGTCGTGTTGGGCTGGCCAACTACGTTGACTGCGTTTTTGCCGGAGTGGGCAGTCGCTGTGCTCTTCGTGCTGGAACTGGCCGTGCGCGTACTCATGCTGGGTATCATCCCCGGCAACCGTCGCCCCACCACGGCCATGGCTTGGCTGTTGCTGATCTTCTTTGCACCCGTTCCCGGGATTATCTTGTTCTTGCTGTTCGGTACTTACAAGCTGTCCAACCGGCGCCGGGAAGCCCAGCAGATCATCAACGACTATTTGCGGGAGAACACCGAGCACCTGAAGCTGCCGGACGAGGCCAGCAATGTGGACAGGCGCTGGTTGACCGCCGTCCACCTCAACCACGATTTGACGGGGTTCCCCATGCTGGATGGGAATGAGCTCGAGTTCATCACCGATTATCGGGCCGTTCTGAAGCGGATCGCCGAGGACATCGATAACGCCAAAGAGTACGTGAACATCGAGTTTTACATTCTGGGCTGGGACGAGGAAGTCGCCAAGCCGGTGTATGAGTCCATGGCCGCTGCCGCCGAACGCGGTGTCAAGGTTCGCCTGCTCTTTGACCACTTGGGCACCATGCGCACCTCCGGGTATCGGACGCTGCTTAAGTATCTGAAGGGCACCAAAATTCACGTTCGCAAGGCCCTACCGCTGCAGCCGTTGCGGGGGCTCTGGCGCCGGTTCGATCTGCGGAACCACCGCAAGATCGTGGTCATTGACGGGCAAGTCGGCTACACCGGTAGCCAGAACCTGATTGAACCCGGTTACAACCGGGCTAAGTCGCACAAGTTGGGCCGGGAATGGGTCGAGATCATGGCCCGCTGCACCGGTCCAATCGTCAGCGGCCTCAACGTTGCTTTCGCCTCCGACTGGCTCATGGAATCTGACGCCAGCCTGGAAGAAGACCTGCGTAAGGTACCGCCGGCAGAAGTACAGCCGCACGGGGGTGGCGGCGTGGCCACCCAGGTGGTGCCCTCCGGGCCCGGTTACGCCACAGAAAACAACCTGCGCCTGTTCAACACCCTGATTTATGCGGCCCAAGAACGGGTCCGCATCGTCACCCCGTACTTCGTGCCGGATGACACACTGTTGTATGCCGTTACCATCGCGGTCCAGCAGGGAGTTGAGGTAGAGCTGTTCGTCTCGGAGCAATCAGATCAGATGATGGTCTCCCATGCCCAACAGTCCTACTACCAAGCACTCCTGGAAGCCGGAGTCAAGATCTACCGGTACCCGGTGCCGGACATCCTGCACGCCAAGATCCTGACCGTTGATGGTGAGGTCTCCGTGTTCGGGTCCTCCAACATGGACATGCGGTCCTTCTCCTTGAACCGGGAGATTTCTGTGATGGCGCTGGGTGAAACTATCACGGGGGAACTGGACAAGATCATCGATTCGTACAAGGCTGAAAGTCCAAAGCTTTCCTTGGATGAGTGGGAGAACCGTTCGCCACGGACCAAATGGTTGGACAACGTTTTCCGGCTCACCGCGACCATCCAATAACCACATTTGAATACGCCGCAATCTCCATAGCCCCGCAAGGAAGAACTTCGTATGAACACTCAACGCGTGCTCCGCATCCTCCTTCCACTTCTTCTGATTGGCGTGTGGCTTGCCGGCGCAGGGTTTGGTGGACCGACCTTCGGGAAGATCTCTTCGGTCTCCTCCAACGAGCAGGCGACCTTCTTGCCGGCGGACGCCGAATCAACCAGGGCGATTGACTGGCAAGAAAAGTTCAGTGAAGAAGACGTGATCCCGGCCGTCGTGGTGATTACGGACAACGACCAAGAAACCTTGGGCCGGGAAGACCTCGCCGAGTTCGGTGAGCTCTCCGAAACCCTGAAAGACATTGACGGCGTAGTTCAAGCCATTGGCCCCATCCCCAACGATGAACAGGACCCCAAAGCCGTTCAGTTCACGGTCTTGCTAGATACGGCCGACCACGAATCGACCGAGGTCGTGGAAGAGCTGCGGGATGTCCTTTCCAGTGATTTGAATGAGAACTACACGGCAAATGTCACCGGCCCGGCCGGGCTGAGCGCTGATCTGGGCGAGGCGTTCTCCGGTATCGACGGACTGCTGTTGATCGTCGCTTTGGTGGCCGTCTTCGTCATCCTCATCATTGTCTACCGGTCCGTGCTGCTGCCGATCATCGTGCTGATGAACTCCGTCACCGCGCTGTCGGTCGCGATCTTAGGCGTCTACTTCCTGGCCAAGGAAGAGCTCATCCAGCTCAACGGCCAGTCCCAGGGCATCCTGTCCATTCTGGTGATTGGTGCCGCCACCGACTATTCGCTGCTGCTGGTGGCTCGCTACCGCGAAGAATTGATGAGCGAAGAAAACCACATCAGCGCCCTGCTCAAAGCGTGGCGGGCCAGCCTAGGGGCGATTTTGGCTTCCGGCGGAACCGTGATCGCGGCTTTGCTGCTGCTGTTGTTCTCCGAGCTGAACTCCAACCGTTCGCTCGGCCCGATCGCGGCGATCGGGATCGTGGCCGCCATGGCCGCCTCACTGACGTTCCTGCCGGCTTTGTTGGCCGTGGGCCGAAGAGTGATTTTCTGGCCATCCATCCCCAAGTTTGATCGCAGTGCCGAGCACGCCTCGGACGACGAGTCCGCCCACCCGCGCTGGCGCAAGATCTCCCAGTGGGTGCAGGCGCATGCCCGCCCGGTCTGGATCATCACCCTGATCGCCTTGCTGGCCGGGGCCGGTTTCGTCTCCGGATTCCGGGCCGAAGGGGTGGCACAATCCGAAACCATCTTGGGCGCCTCCGACGCGAAAGAGGGCCAAGACAAGCTTGAAGAATTCTTCGGCGCGGACATTGGCTCCCCGGTCAACGTGGTGACCGCCGAGGACAAAGCCGAGCAAGTATTTGATCTCCTCAGCGACAACGACGAGCTGACCGATGTCACGGTCACGACCGAAGAGGGCCAACCGGCACCAGATATCCGGACGGCCAAGGTCGTCGAGGAGAAAGTCTTGCTCTCGGCCAACCTGAAACACCCGGCCGACTCGGATGAGTCCAAGGCCGTGGTGACCCAGCTGCGGGACGAACTGCGCGGAGAAGACCCGGATGTTCTGGTTGGCGGGGAGACCGCGGTGTTCGTGGACACGACCGAAACCGCCCAGCGTGACTTGGTCCTGCTGGTGCCGCTGATCCTGGCAGCCGTCTTCGTCATTCTGATCATCCTGCTGCGCTCCTTCTTGGCGCCGCTGCTATTGATCATCGCTACCACGATCTCCTTCTTCACCGCCCTCGGCGTTTCCTCTTTGGTGTTCACCCACATCTTCGGGTTCTCCGGGGCGGACCCCACGGTGCCGCTGTTCGGGTTCGTCTTCCTAGTGGCGCTCGGCGTGGACTACACCATCTTCCTGATGACCCGAACCCGGGAGGAGGCCGGCAAGATCGGCGCGCGACCGGGCTTGTCCAAGGCACTGACCGTGACGGGCTCGGTGATTACCTCCGCGGGCATCGTGCTGGCCACCACCTTCGCGGCCTTGGGTGTCATCCCGCTGATGTTCATGGCTCAGCTGGCCTTCCTAGTCGCCTTCGGCGTTCTGCTAGACACTCTGATCGTCCGCACGCTGCTGATCCCGGCGGTCGGTTTCGAGCTGGGAGAGCGGATCTGGTGGCCGGCCAAAAAGTTTTTGGCACAAACTTCTGCAACCGGGAAATAAACCAGGCCTACCGATAGTTGTACCTATCGAAAGCTAAAGTTGAGTCAGCTTCACTCAAGTTAGTTTGACAGTGCGGAAGATCCTCGTGAAGAATCGTTTCCAGACGTCGCAACTGACCGAAGTTGAGTCAGCTCGGCTTAAGATTGTTAGTCAGCATTTGGAAGGACACACACATATGTCTCGTGCAGTAGGTATTGACCTCGGTACCACCAACTCCGTTGTCTCTGTACTGGAAGGTGGCGAACCCACCGTCATCGCGAACGCCGAAGGCGGCCGCACCACCCCATCCGTCGTCGCCTTCTCCAAGGGCGGGGAAG
>CAYZBX010000071.1:0-8850 GCA_964476735.1 uncultured Micrococcaceae bacterium | reverse complement strand
ATGACGGCGCCGACGAACTCAGCCGGCGTAATGATGGTGGCGTTCACCATCGGCTCGTGCACCTCGAGGATCTTGCCTTCGGGGTATTCAGAAGGGTTGGTGACGCGGATGCGTTGCTTGTCTTCGGTGACGACCTCGTACTCGACGTTCGGTGCCGTGGAGATGAGGTCTAGGTTGAACTCGCGCTCGAGACGCTCACGCACGATCTCGAGGTGCAACAGTCCCAGGAATCCGACGCGGAACCCGAAGCCCAAGGCCACGGAGGTTTCCGGCTCGTAGGCCAACGCGGCGTCGTTGAGCTTGAGTTTGTCCAAGGCGTCACGCAGAACCGGATAGTCCGAGCCGTCGATTGGGTACAACCCGGAGAACACCATGGGTTGGGGTTCCTCGTAGCCGCCCAGGGACTCCTCGGCCGGGTCGGCGGCAAGGGTCACGGTGTCACCGACCTTGGACTGACGCACGTCCTTGGCGCCGGTGATGAGATAGCCGACCTCGCCGACGGACAGGCCCTTGGCCGGTTGCGGGGTCGGCGAGGAAACACCGACCTCAAGCAGCTCGTGGGTGGCGCCGGTGGCCATCATTTCGATCTTCTGGCGGGGCCCGATGGTCCCATCCACCATGCGGACGTAGGTGACTACGCCGCGGTAGGTGTCGTAGACCGAGTCAAAGATCATCGCGCGGGCCGGAGCGTCCTTGACCCCTTCCGGCGGCGGGATCTCGCGGACAATCTTGTCGAGCAAGTCCTCCACGCCGATGCCGGTCTTGCCGGACACGCGGAGTACATCGTCTGCTTCGACACCGATCAGGTTGGCGATCTCCGCGGCGTACCGGTCCGGGTCAGCGGCCGGCAGATCGATCTTGTTGAGTACCGGGATGATGGTCAGATCGTGTTCCATGGCCAGATACAGGTTGGCTAGGGTCTGTGCCTCGAAGCCCTGGGCGGCGTCGACCAGCAGTAGCGCTCCCTCGAAGGCGGCCAAGGAGCGGGAAACCTCGTAAGTGAAGTCCACGTGACCGGGGGTGTCGATCATGTTCAAGATGTGCGGGGTCTGGTCCACGGTCCAGGACATGCGCACGGCCTGCGACTTGATGGTGATGCCGCGTTCGCGCTCGATGTCCATGTTGTCGAGGTACTGGTCACGCATGTCCCGCTGCTCGACGGTTCCAGTGGACTGCAGCATCCGGTCGGCAAGCGTGGACTTACCGTGGTCGATGTGCGCGATAATGCAGAAGTTGCGGATCACCGACGGGTCGGTGGCGCCAGGTACCGGAGCGGTACGGGCCTGAGGAGACATGCAGGCTCTTCCCTTTCTGTAAAACTTCAACACCCTATTCTTTCATGTTTTGCCCACCGTGTTTTTCCCGGTGGTAGCGTAGGAAAAATGAGCAGCCGTTTTCCGCGCAATCTGAACCAGCTGATGGGCGCCGCTCGCCGAATCAAGCGGGCCCTATCGCCGCTGCTGGAGCAAAACCGTCAAGCCTCCACCTACCGGCCAAAGGACACGCCGCCACGGAAGCGGCCGGCAGCAACTGGTTCAGGGCGGCACTGTGCCGCTGACGAGGAGCTTCGCGAGGACTACCCCGGAGACTTCACCGGCGTGGCGAAGCTGGAGTACTCGCCAAAAGCCGACGGCCGACCCGACCCAGGTGAGATTGTCTGGACCTGGGTGCCGTACGAGGAAGATCACTGCAAAGGTAAGGACAGGCCAGTGCTGCTGGTTGGTCGGAACGGCGACTATCTCTTGGCCGCGATGCTGACCACGCGGGACCGAAACAACGCTCGGCAGCATGACCCGGACTACCTCGACATCGGCACCGGGCCGTGGGATGTGAAGCGTCGTCCCAGTGAGGTCAAGCTCGACCGCATCATCCAGGTGAACCCGGAGGACGTTCGACGTAACGGTGCGATTCTCGACGAGGGCCGTTTCCGCGAGGTGCAGGCCCGTTTGGAGAAGAATCACGGCTGGCGTCGCTAGTGGCGCGTGTTGTCACCGGTGACTAAGAAAACCTGTTAGACTATTTAGCTGTGTGTCCGCGTAGGTCATCGGGCACATCCAATGCGCATCGCTGCCCGGCACTCCCCAGCCAATCTCAGTTGCAGCGATCGACGGATAATCCCTCAACGACCAAACCGCATAAGACAACCAACAAGAGAGATTTTCACTCCGTGGCAAACATCAAGTCCTCTAAGAAGCGCATCCTTGTCAACGAAAAGGCACGCGTCCGCAACGTCGCAGTTCGTTCCGAACTGAAGACCGTGGTCCGCAAGGTCAACAAGGCTGTTGAAGCTGGCGACAAGCAGCAGGCGCAGGAAGCCCTGCAGGTTGCCAGCCGCAAGCTGGACAAGGCCGTGTCCAAGGGCGTCATTCACAAGAACCAGGCAGCTAACCGCAAGTCGAAGATCGCTGCCAAGGTCAACGCCCTCTAAGTGTAACGTTGACGGAGCCCTATGAGGTTCCGCATAGCTTGAAGGCCAGCCGCTCGTGATGAGCTGCTGGCCTTCAGCGTTTTTCAGCTGCAGATTCACACGTTCCGGCCGGCCGCCAACTGGGAGACCTTGAGCACCACTTGCTCGCAAGCGTAGTCTGCGTCGCGACTGAGACCTTTGACCTGATGGTCGGCGTGGGCGATGAGTTCCAGCGCCCGACCGATCCGAGCACCGTCCCAGTTCCGAGCGGCGCGTGCGATGTGTTGGGCCTGCCACGATTGCAGTCCCAACTTAGCGGCCGCGCTGGGCGCCGAGTAGGCCCCGTCCGAGAGCAGCGCGATCTGCCGGGCCTTGGCCGCCAACGCTGCAACGACCAACAGCGGCGGAGTTCCGGTTTCGAGGCAGTGACGGTTCAGTTCTAGGGCCGTCGTGATCTGCCCGGCCAATGCCGCGTCGGCGACCTTGAAAGTGGCGACCTCCACCCTGCCGCCGTAGTAGCGCTCCACGTCCTCGACTTTGATATCGCCGCTGACGATGTTGATGAGTTGTTCAGCCCCTGCCGCCAACTCAGCCACGGAGCTGCCCAAGGCGGCCAGCAAGACGTTGGCGGCCTCGGGCGTGACGCGACGTTTGGCATCGGCAAAGACCGCGCGGATCAACTCGCTCTTGTGTTGCTCGGACTTGATCTCCGGGCAATCTACGACGCTGGCTTTCTTGCGCAGAGCATCGAGGAGTCGTTTGCCGCGTTGGCCGCCACGGTGGCGGTAGACCAAGACCGCGTCCGGCTGAGGCCCGTCCAAGAGATCGAGCGCATCGGCTAAGAACGCGTCGTTCATCTTCTCCAAGGAATCGACGAAGACGAGATTGGACCCGCCGAACAGCGAGGGCGCGGTCAACAGGCTCAGTTGGCCTGCCTCGTAGGACGAAGCATCGAGTTGATGGACCTGGATCTCCGGGTCTTGAGAGCGGGCCCTTGAACGGACACGCTGCCACACCCAGTTCGCCGAATAGTCTTCCTTGCCCAGCAGCAGCATTAGCGGCCCAAACTGAAATTGACGAAAGCCCAAAACATCGGTGGTTTTGCGTTTCAGTTGTGCCATGCAGCGAACACTCCTTGGTCAGGCTCAAAATCGTCCGGTGCTGAAACCATCGCGGGAAAACCGGATCCATAACGATCCTAGTTCATCGGTGCGCAGCACCCGGGCGCCGGTCTGCGTGAGTGCAGCGAGAATGTCGGGGTGCGGATGACCGTAGTCATTGTCTTTTCCCACCGAGATCACCGCGATGTCGGGCTGAAGCAACCGAACGGCACGTGTGCCGCCGTTGCGGGCGCCGTGATGGGCCATCTTCAACACGTGGACCCTGTCGGGCAGTCGGTTTGCCCGCTCCAAGGCCGCGAACCCCTCCTGCTCGAGATCCCCGGTGAAGAGCATGGACGTGCCTGAGGGTTCGAACCTCACATGCAACACGGCGGAGGCGTTGTTCTCCGTGACCCCTGGTCCCTGCTCTGCGCCAAGGACGCGAATATGGATCGTGGGGTCGGTCGATCCGGCCGCCGGAAACGTCCATTCTTGGCCGGGTTGGGCGAGTTCTGCTGCCTTGTCCTCCGTGGTAAAGGACAGGCTGTCTTGGGCCGTGCCGTAGGTGATGGCGTTGACCTCTCGGCCGGTTAGTACCCCTTCAAGCCCGGCGTAGTGGTCTGTGTGCTGATGCGAAATGAACATTCGTTCTACGGTACTGACCTGTAACCGGTCAAGACAGCGCCGCGCGGAGTCTGGGTCGGGTCCGGCATCGATGACCACCGCTGCCCCATCACCGATGTTCAACACAAACATGTCGCCTTGCCCGACGTCGCAGGCGGCCACCGACCAGTCCCGTGGCATCCCGTGCGGTCGCAGAAGCCAACCGCCGGCAAGCAGGGCCCCGACGGTGAACAGCACGAGCCACCACAGGGGCGCGCTACCCTGCGTTTGGGTGCGCAACCAGTTGCTGCAGGAACCGTAACGAATGATGCGTGGCATGGACGGACGTCCTTTCGCGTTGCGTAGGCCTCGAGTCAGCAGCTGCGTGGTGAACCCGAAGGTGAGGAGCACAGCGAGGCCGAGCAGATAGCCGAGTATCCCTTCGGGCCACGGCAGCAACGCCAGCGGCAATCCCGCGCTGTGCTGTCCGACCACGCCAACGGCCAAGGTGAGCCAACCGACCGGGTACAGCATGAGGGCGGCCAATTCCGGAAACCAAAGCAAGAACGGCAGGGCCGCCGTGCCCAAGAGCGTGACCAACGGGACCAGTGGCGTCACGATCAGATTGGCCAGTACCGAATGCGTGGGAATAGAACCGGTTGCCGGTCCAAGGACCGGAATCGTGGCGAACTGGGCCGCGATGGCCACGGCCAACGCTTGGGACACGCCACGTGGCAGCCACCTGGGGAGTGCTTCGCTGAGCGCCTTGCCCCAGACCACGATGCCCCAGGTCGCGGCAACCGAAAGTTGGAACGCCAGATCTGTTGCGTACCACGGATCGACGCTGAGCAGCAGGATACAGGCCACGAACAGCAGCGGCATGGTCTTGCGACCACGTCCGGAAAACACGGCGATCGCCCCGACCACGCCCATGACTGCCGCGCGCAACACCGAGGGTTCGGTGCCCACTACCAGGACGAAGAACACCAACGCACCCAGACTTGCGCTTACCTGCGACCAGCGTGGCAATCCGAATCGGCGCATGACCGCGGTGACGACCCCAAAAACGAGGGCACAATTGGCACCGGAGACGGCGCTGAGATGGGACAGTCCGGCCGTTTTCATGTCCTCACGCAGCCGCTCGTCGTGCCGGGAGGTGTCTCCGACGATCATCGACGCAATGAGGGCCCGGCCACGTTCTTGTTCGGGTGAAGCATCCACCACGGGAAACCCTGTGAGGTGGCGATGAGCAAGGTCTTGGAGCCTGTCTCGAAGACGGCTGAAAACGTCCGGGGCCGCCTCCGCGATGATGGTAACGGGGCCTTGAAGCTTTGCGTAGGCTTGGATCCTAGAGAAGTCTCCGGCGGGGTCGACCCGGACGATGCCGCTGAGCACACTGCCGGCCGGTGCTGGATTGGGGCGATCCGCGGTGAGCCACACCGGCCAAGGCGTCTTGAGTTCATTCGGTTCGCCACCGTGGTTGTTGACGGCGATGATTTCGGCCGGTGCCTGGTAGCTGGTGGCGCCGAAGCGATTGGTGCGTTTCTGAAGCTGTTGGGTGATCTGCAGTTGTGCCTTCAGGATCTGCCCCGCACGAAACCCAGAGCCGAGTCCGGCGCTGTCCCAGTGGCCTTTCGCGGTGGCTTGCGACCAAAAGACCGGCACCAAGAAAATGAGCAACAGGCCAAGGTGCAGCACGACGTTTTTGAGCCTCGGCAGCAGCGTCAACCAGCCCGGCCCGCCGAGCTGCCAGCGGAGCGCGAGGACACTCAGCACCGTCGCGGCCACCGCACAGACCGGCCACAGCAGGGTGAGCAGTTCCGTCGGTGCCGCGGCACTGAACAGACAGGCTGCGTACATCCCGAGGGTCAGCGGAAGCAAACGCCAGTCCGTGGCTTGTCGGGGCTTCTGTTCAGGACGATCAGAAATTGAGCCGGTCACGAAGCTTCTCCACAGTAGCGGGGCCGATGCCTCGGACAGCAGTCAGCTCGTCAGCGTTGGCAAACGGGCCGAATTGCTCGCGATGCTCGATGATCTTGCCTGCAGTGGCAGGTCCGACGCCGGGCAACTGTTGCAGGGCAACGCTGTCGGCAGTGTTGACGTTGACCTTCGCGTCGGAAGCCCCGGGTGTTTCCTGCCCGCCTGAAACCGCCGACTTCTGGTTCTGCTGGTCGGGCGCCTTCTGACCAGCCGGAGTTTCACTGCCCATATGCTTGGCCTCAGCCTTGGTCGGCACGCGTATTTGCGCGCCGTCAACCACGGGTTCGGCCAGATTGAGCGCTTCAGGAGCGGCGTTTTGGGTGAATCCGCCCGCCTCCGCGATGGCCTCGAAGACTCGTGCTCCGTCCTTGAGCATGACGATGCCTGGGTTGGCCACGGCTCCAACCAGGTGCGCCGTAACCGTGGTGTCTGGACCGGTCTCGGCGTCACCGGTGCTGGCGTCCGTGGTCGGCTCTCCGGCGGACAGGGCCTCCACGTTGTGCTGTGCCGTGGATTCTGTTTTCGGTTGGGAGAAGGCGATCTCCTCATCTTGCGGTGAGATCAGCAGAATGAAGAGGAACACCGCCATGCCCACCAGCGCGATCATCAGCGCCCCGGTCCGCAACGGGATGCGGGGCCCCTTAAGGAATGCGCCTGTGCTCTTCATAGACCCAACGCTGACACGATGGTTCGGCCCGGTTCTTGCCGGCAAGCGGAGTCTAGGGAAGGATCGTCCCGTCGAGGCGGGTGTGGAGGGCTTGCGTCGGTTGTTTTTAGGCAGGCAGCCGGTCGTGATGCGGGCTCAACGTCACGCCGATGGAACCGAGTCCGGTGTGTGCGGCCAGTACAGCGGGCAGCGGCAGCAGCGGTACCGGCAAGCTGGAGAGCGGCTGGAAGGTGCGGATGAGTTCTTGTGCTGGCTTGCGGTCACCGAAGTAGTGCACTGCAATCCGATACCTATCGTCTTCGGCCATCTCACAGACCAGATCGGTGATTCGAGCAAGGGCACGGTCGAAGCTGCGGGTATTCTCCGCGAGTTGGATTGCGCCCTCGCTCAAGTAGAGGACGGGTTTGACGTTCAACAGGGTGCCGAGCAGGCCGGAGAGGGCATTGATTCTGCCGCCGCGGCGCAACGCCTCCAGGTTCGCGACCGTGAAGAAGGCACCCTGCCCGTGCTTTTCGTCCTCGAGCAGCCTCGCGATCTGGGGCACCTCGTAGCCCAGAGCGATGAGTAGCAGGACGTCCAAGACCATGTAGCCTTGGGCCATGGCCGCAGCCCGTGTATCGATCACTTCAACGGGTATCGCGACCTCGGCTGCGGCAAGCATGGCGGCGTCCGCTGTGCCGGAGAGTCGCCCGGACAAGTGCAGCGAGATAATCTGCTGATAGCCCTCTCGCTCGAGCTGCTCGTAAACTTCGCGGATCTGTCCGGGTGCCGGCCTTGAGGTCTGGATGCGTTTACCGGTCGCTAGCGCCACCGGCAACTCCGAGCCTGGTCCTGTGACACCCTCGGTGTAGATCTGCCCGTCGACCATGACCGGCATCGGGATGATACGCAGGTGTTCGGTCCCCGGTATCTCGCGAATCTCCGGGGGCAGTGCGCAGGCAGAGTCCGTCACGACCGCGATCCGTTTGCTGCGTTTGGTGAGCGAGCGGAGCAGGATCTGAAGCGAGGGGCGGTGCTTTTTGAGTTCACCACGGATCCCGTCCAGCCATTGTGGAAGGGATCCGTCGGCGAACGCGGCGTCAACCATGTCTGATGGTTTCCGTCGTTAGTTGTTCGGCACGATGTTGATCAGCTTGGGTGCCCGGTTGATGATCATGCGGACGCCCTTGTCGCCGATGGCGCGCTGCACATTGGCCGAGGCGAGGGCCAACGCCTCGAGCTCTTCCTCGGTGATGTTCGGCGAGACCTCGAAGCGGTCACGGACCTTGCCCTTCACTTGCGCGACCGCGGTGATGGTGTCTTCGACCAGCAGCGCTGGGTCGACGACCGGCCACTGCGAGCCGGCCACGGACGGCGCATTGCCCAGAAGCTCCCACATTTCCTCGGCCGTGTAGGGCGCGACAAGGGAAAGGAGCTGGGCTACGACGCTGACGGCCTCGTGCACCGACGGGTCTGTCACGCCGGCACCGGAGTCAATCTGCTTGCGGGTGGCATTGACCAGTTCCATGGTGCGGGCGATCACGACGTTGAACCGCTGGCTATCGAGCAGCCGTGCAGCCTCATCCACCGTCTTGTGCGTGGTTTGGCGCAGGCCGGTCTCGCCCTTGCTGTAGTCCACCTGCGGGCCGACACCCGCGGCGTGCACATCTGCGGCGAGTCGCCACGCACGGTTCAGGAAGCGGACGGAGGCACCCGGTGAGACATCGGCCCAGTCCACGTCGTCTTCTGGTGGGGAGGCAAACACCATGGTCAGCCGGACCGCGTCGACACCGTAGAGATCCAATTGCTCCCCGAGGTCCACGCCGTTGCCCAGTGACTTGCTCATCGCTTTGCCGCCGTTGAGCACTTGGCCCTGGTTCAGCAGCGCGGAAAACGGCTCGTCAAAGTCGATCAGCTTCAGATCGTGGAGCACCTTGGTCAGGAATCGTGAGTACAGCAGGTGGAGGATCGCGTGTTCCACGCCGCCGACGTATTGATCAACCGGACCCCACTTGTTGACCTCGGAGGAGTCAAAGACCTGGTCGTCGTTGTTCGGATCGATGTAGCGCAGGAAATACCATTAGGAATCCACGAAGGTGTCCATGGTGTCGGTG
>CAYZBX010000070.1:0-8889 GCA_964476735.1 uncultured Micrococcaceae bacterium | reverse complement strand
CCGGCGCTTCTTCACCATCACCTCCTTGGCGGGCGTGCGAGTTGAGGACACCACCGTCTTCGAGGCCACGCACCGCCGCGTGGGCCAATGGATCCGGGACGGCTGGGTCAACGGCCTGCGCGTCGACCACCCGGACGGGCTCGCCGACCCCTCGGCCTACTTCGACCAGCTGCAGACCCTGTTCGAACACCAACGCGGATACGTCGTGGTGGAGAAGATCCTCGAAAACGGGGAGGTGCTGCCGATGCACTGGCCGGTGGCGGGCACCACCGGCTACGACGCGCTGGCAGACTTTGACCGGGTGCTGAACGGATCCGTTCACCACGAGGGGCGGGACCAATCCGTTGCGGCCTACAACGGCCTGCTCTACAAGGCGCAACGCGAGGTCACCGATGGCCCGCTGGCTGCCGAGTTTCACCGGTTGGCCCGCGAATGCGTTAGCAAGGCCAAGCTTCAGGAGGACCACGAAGACCTCGTGGAGGCCCTGCGACAAATCGCGGCCTGCTTGGACGTCTACCGTAGCTACCTGCCGGCCGGCGAGGACTACCTCGACGAGGCGTTCGCGGAGGCCCGGGAGCGCTCCGCCGCCGGAGACTGGGACCTCGGCAGGGTGTACTCCAAGCTGTACCGGGTGCTGACGGACCCGACGAACCCGGTGGCCATCCGGTTCCAGCAGACCACCGGGATGGTCATGGCCAAGGGCGCCGAGGACCGGGCCTTCTACCGCTTCTGCTTGCTGTCCTCGCTCAACGAGGTCGGCGCAGAACCGGCAAAACTGTCGCTCACCCGGGAAGAGTTTCACCAAGCCCAGGCACAACGGCAAGCCGCTTGGCCGACCGCGATGACCTGTCTCTCCACCCACGACACCAAACGCAGCGAAGACGTTCGGGCCCGGATCAACGCGTTGACCCAGCTGCCCGGCGGTTGGCGCAAACCCCGGCTGGCCGTGCTGGAGGAGTTCGTGAACCACGGCGTGGACCTAGAGGACGTGGAGCTTGCGTGCATCATCCTCGAGGCCGCGCTCGGCGCATGGTCGGTCGAAACCCGGATCAGCGAGGAACGGTTGGCCGCCTACGCGGAAAAAGCCGCACGTGAAAACGGTCAACGCACCTGCTGGATCAACCCTGACGAAGAATATGAACAGCGCCTGCGCGACTTCGTTCGGCTCTGCTACGCCGACGGCCCGATCAAGGACCGCTTGACCGAGATCCACGAGAAGCTGGTGCCGCACGCAGTCACCAACTCGTTGGCCGCCAAAGCCTTGCAGCTTTCGGCGCCCGGGGTGCCGGACGTCTATCAGGGCTGCGAGGTCTTCGACTACTCGCTGGTGGACCCCGACAACAGGCGACCCGTCGACTACGGATATCGGCGGGATCTGCTGACCCAGCTGGAAAACGGTTGGCAGCCCGAGTGGTCCGAGGTGGTCACCGAAGACCGGGCGGCGGACGCGCTGAAGCTGCTGATCAGCGCCACTCTGCTGCGGCTGCGCCGCGACGAACCCGACCGCTTCCAGCGCTACCGGCCGCTGCTGGTCTCTGGGGAGCGCAAAGAAAACCTCCTAGCCTTTGACCGCGGCGGGCTCATCACCGCCGTCACCAGGGGCTCCGGTCAGCTGGCGAACGCCGGCGGCTGGGGCGAGACGAAGCTGCTCATCGACTCCGGCCACTACACCGAGCTGCTGACCGGGGAGCGACTGCACGTCACGGCGCCGCTGCGCGCCGCCGAGCTCTTTGCCCAGTACCCGATTGCCCTGCTTTATCGCGAATACACCCTCTAGGCATGCCACACCCCAGAAACACCAAAAAACACCACACCTTCGACGTTTGGGCCCCGGACGCCGAGCACCTGAGCCTGGTGACCGAGGACGCCCAGCTGCAGCGGACAACCTTCGAGCTTGTTCGGTTGCCGGACGGCCCCCAAGCGGAGCACGACGCTACCCGTGGCTGGTGGGGGCTGCCCGCGGGCACCGCCATCGACGCCGAGAACGTGCGTCGCTACGGCTACCTGGTCGATTCGCCGATGGCACGCCAATGGCAGGTGGAGCAGAAGGTGCTGCCGGATCCGCGCTCGCGATGGCAGCCGGAGGGCCCGCACGAGCTGTCCGCACCCTATGATTCGGCGGCGTACCGGTGGCGAAGCCACGACTGGGGCGGCGTGCAACTGCCGGGCGCCGTGATCTACGAGCTGCACCTCGGCACCTTCACTCAGGAGGGCACCCTCGCGGCCGCGGCCGCGAAGCTCCCGGAGCTGGTGGCGCTGGGGATCGACGTTATCGAGCTGATGCCGGTGAATGGCTTCGAGGGCAGCCGCAACTGGGGCTACGACGGTGTCAACTGGTTCGCCGTGGACGAGAGCTACGGCGGCCCGCGCGCCTACCAGGAGTTCGTGGACCGGGCCCACGAGCTCGGCCTCGGCGTCATCCAAGACGTGGTCTACAACCACTTTGGTCCCTCCGGGAACTACGCGCCGGTCTTCGGGCCGGTGCTCTCCGAGGTGCCCAGCCCGTGGGGAACCACGCTTAACTTCTCCGGAGCGCACTCGGACGGGGTGCGCGACTACGTCCTCGACAACGTCCGCATGTTCCTTGACGACTATCGGGTGGACGGGTTGCGGTTGGACGCGGTGCACGCGATCGTGGATAACCGGGCGGTGCACATCCTCTCCGATATCCGGGCCGTCAGCGACGAGATCGCAGCCCGGCAAGGGGTGCCCAAATGGCTGATCGCCGAGTCGGACCGGAACGACCCGGCCACCTTGCGCCGCGACGGTTACGGGATGCACGCGCAGTGGTGCGACGACTTCCATCACGGCTTGCACGTGGCCCTGACCGGAGAAACGGACTCCTATTACGGGGACTTCGCCGAGCTCTCCTCTCTGGTGAAGGCCCTGAATGCGGGCTTCTTCCACGACGGAAACTACTCATCGTTCCGGAAGCGCCACCACGGCGCGCCACTGGACCTGGGGCGCGAACAGCCGTGGCAGCTTGTGGTGTCCAACCAGACCCACGACCAGATTGGCAACCGGGCCGGCGGGGATCGGCTCGCCGCTTCCTGCACCGACGGCCAGTTGGCGATCGCCGCAGCCCTGACACTGCTGGGCCCGTTCACGCCCATGCTGTTCATGGGTGAGGAATTCGCTGCAAGCACACCTTGGCAGTTCTTCACCGACCACCAGGACCCCGTCATTGCGGAGGCGACCCGGGCCGGACGCTTCAACGAGTTCGCCGCCATGGGGTGGGACGCGAGCATCGTGCCGGATCCGCAAGACTCCGCCGCCCGGGAGGCGTCGGTGCTGCAGCGGGCCGATCGCGATTCGACACGCGGCAGGCTGATCTGGCAGTGGTACGCTGAACTGATTCGGCTGCGGAAGCGGGACACCAACTTCGCTCCGGGCGACTTCGCAGAACATCGGGCGGAGCTGCTGGGTCCGCAGTTGCTGGCCCTGCACCGCCGGCAGCGTACCCTGCTGGTGAACTTCGGCGACGCCCCCGTCACGGTTCCGGACGCCGTCCGCGACGGACGCAGCGTGCAGGCGGTGTTCGACGACGGTTTCGACGAGCAGACCACCGAGCTTGCCGGGCACGGCGTGGTCGTTTTCTAAACCCGCTGGCCGGTCTCCGGGTGGAAGAAATGAAGCTGCGCGGTTTCGTGCGGCGCGATGCGCACGCGGCTTCCGGCGGCCGGGGCGACGAGCCTGCTGTTGAGCTGGATCGCGAACAACGGGGCAGTGTTCTTCAACTCGTCCTCCTCTTCGCCGATGGTGCTCGGGTTCACCTGGCGTAGCGGCGAGACCGTGGAACGGACGTAGACGAATTGGGTGGCGCCCAAGCGTTCGACCATGACGACCTCGCAGTCCAGTCCGTCGGTGCCGTCGCTGACGAGTTCGAGCTCCTCCGGGCGGATGCCGACGGTGACCATGGCAGCGTCCGCTAGGGACCCGGACGCCGCCGGCACGGGCAGCTCGAGGGTCCCGAATTTGGTGGACAACTGACCGTCAGATCGGCGCAGGTCGCCCATCACCAGATTCATGCTGCGGGTGCCCACAAAATGCGCCACGAAGGCGTTCGCCGGCTTTGCGTAGAGCTCATCGGGCGCAGCCACTTGCTGCAGGACGCCGTCCTTGAGCACGGCGACCCGATGCCCCATGGTCATCGCCTCGGTCTGGTCGTGGGTGACGTACAAGGTGGTGACATTCAACCGCTGGGTCAGGTCGGTGATCTGGGCCCGGGTGCGCAGGCGCAGCGACGCGTCCAGGTTGGACAGCGGCTCATCCAGGAGGAAGGCCTTTGGCGTCCGGACTAGGGCTCGGCCCATGGCGCAGCGCTGCCGCTGGCCGCCGGAGAGCTGACACGGCTTGCGCTGCAAGACCTCCTCCAGATTCAGCATGCGGGCCACCTGATTGACCCGTTGACGCCGCTCCGCGGCGGGCACCTTGGCCATCTTGAGCGCGAAGCCGATGTTGTCGGCAACCGTCATGTGCGGGTACAGCGCGTAGTTCTGAAACACCATGGCGGTGTCTCGGTCCTTCGGATGCTGAGCGGTGACGTCCTGACCGTCGATCATGATGCGGCCCGAGCTCGGTTGATCCATGCCGGCCAACAAACGCAGGGTGGTCGATTTCCCGCAACCGGATGACCCCACAAGCACCAGAAACTCGCCTTCGCTGACGGTCAGGTTGAGGTCCTTCAGGGCCGGACGTTGCTGCCCGGGGAAGGTCCGGGAAACATTCTCGAAAGTGATGTTGGCCATGTAAATTGAGCTTAGTCTCAGGCCCCCGTGTTTGGCTAAGATGTAACGGGGAGAAAGAGCCCCGAGCATTCACACCATGTAACTGGAGAATTGATGGCCACCGCCAAGAATCGCAATCAAGCACAGAGCGCGCGGGAGAAGATTCGCGCACAACACGAATCGCAGCAGCGCGCGCAAAAACGCAACTCTCTGCTGCTGCGCCTCGGCGTCATCGCCCTCGTGCTCGCAGTGATCGCCATCGTGGCCATCATCATTATCGGCAACTCCTCGCGCAACATCCCGGATGCCGGCCCGGCACCGGCGGGCGCCTCGCAGGCCGGCGGCATCGCCTTCGTCTCGGACACGGAAACCGCGCCTAAGGAAACCGAAGAGGTGACCATCGAGGGCGTTAAGGAACCGACCGACGAAGAGTTCATGGCGAACATGGAGGACCCGAAGAACCCGGCCGGAGTGGAGGTCGCCAAGGACGGGCAGACCCCGAAGATCGTGGTTTACGCTGATCCGGCCTGCCCGCACTGCTCCCAGTTCGAGGCCCAGTACGGCAGCTACCTCGAAGAGAAGGCCAAGTCCGGCGAGGTTGCGGTCGAATACCGCACCGTGAGCTTCCTCGACCGGAACTCGCCAACCAACTTCTCCGCCCGTGCCGGAAACATGCTGGCCTGCGTGGCAGATACCGCCCCGGAGAAGTTCATGACCATCAACGCCGCGCTCTACGCGGGGATCACCGAGGGGGAGCGCAGCGACGATCAGCTGATCGAATTGGCTCAGGCCTCCGGCGTTGACGTGGCGTCCTGCGTCAAGGAAAACAAGTTCCGTCCGTTCGTGGCCTACACCACCGCCAAGGCCCGCGAGGACATGGTGCCGGGCACCCCATCCGTGTGGGTTAACGGCGCGCTCTGGAACCAGCAGGAAGAGACCGACTTTGCTGCGTTCGTCGACGCCCAGATCAGCGGCGATACCAAGAAATAGATCGTGAACGTCGAGCCGCTGGAGCCGATTCCGGAGCGACGGGATGACACCGAGTCGATCCCGACGACCGCTCCGGTTCTGCAACCAGTGGCTCGCGCCCGCGGTCGGCGCGGCAGCGGGCGGGCAAAGGCACCAAAGACCGGCCGCCCGCTGAGCCAAAACTACTTCAAGTTCCCGGCCACCCCCGCGCTCCGAAAGCTCGCGGAGAGCTCCCCGCCGACCCAAGCGATGTCGCTGTTGGGTCGCCTTGCCGGCACACCGTACGCGAACCCCATCGCGCGGGAGGAGACCGCCGAGGACATCCGTTCCGCGCTGGGCTTCGTGCTCGATTTGGGGGAGGCCCTCTTCCGTTTCGGGGCGACAGCGTTGGAGGTCGAAAGCTCCGCCATCGCGGTCACCGCTTCCTTCAAGATCGACGACGTCGAGGTCGACGTCAACAACCAGTCCCTCATCTTGAACTATGCTCCGGTGGACGGTTCGGGCTACACACTCTCCCGGGTAGTCCGCTCTTGGAGCCAGAACTTCGCCGGGTTGGCCGCCCTGCACAGACTCGTCACGGACATCGTGGCCGGCGAGCTGTCGCAGGCGGAGGCGAGGAGCGAGTTCGACAAGATCATCCGTAAGCCCAAACCGTTTCCCAAGTGGGTGGCGCTGCTTGCGGCCGGTCTCTTCGCCGGTCTCTTCGTCGCCTATCTGGGCGGCAACCTGCTGGAGGCGTCCCTGTCACTGGCCTCCACGTTGCTGGTCATGTGGACCATCGCGGGGCTGGGGCGGGCTCGAGTACCGGAATTCTTCACCACCATGGCCGGTGGCTTCATCGCCACCAGCGTCGCGTTCTGGGTCGCGGTGCTCGAGTTTCCGGTGGCGCCCTCTATGGTCGTGGCGGGCGGACTGATGATGCTCCTGCCGTCCGCGCGTTTCGTCTCCGCGGTGCAAGACGGCATCAACGGTTTTCCGCTGACCGCCGCCGGTCGCTTCGTTTCCGCCTCCCTCAGCTACGCTGCTATGGTCGCGGGAATCGTCGCCGCCGTGGTACTCGCGGATAAGTTCGGGATGGCCGAGCTGAACATCGTGGAAGTCCAACCTGCCACGTTACCGATCATCGCCTTGGGCGCCATTGTCATGGCAGCAGCCTGCGCGGACGCAGTCGTGGAGCAGAGCGAGAAAAGGCTTCTGGTACCCACGGCGTTGGTCTCGCTGGCCGGTTTTGCCGGATACACCGTCGCCATGGAGCTCGGCGCCGGACCCCGGCTCACCCCGGCCATCGCGGCCACCGTGATCGGCGCGGCGGCGCGCGCCGTGGCCCTGCGGATGGGAGCGCCGCAGCTGGTCATCGCCGTTCCGGCGATCCTGTTTCTGCTTCCCGGGCTCACCATCTTCCGCTCGATGTATGCCATTGCCATGGACTCCGGGGCGATCGTCGACGGTCTCGTCGGCATGTTCAACGCGTCCATGGTGATCATGGCGATTGCGGCGGGGGTTGCCCTTGGGGACACCCTTGCCCGCCCGCTCACCCCGAGCCCGTTGGCGTTTCAGCGGCGCCGGCGGCGCCGCTGAGCGCGGCGGAAGGCTCATTGTTACTTTCGGCATTGCTGGCTAGCATGATGGAACGATTAGGTTTCATATTCTTGCTTAGTATTAGTGCCGCTGCCGAAGGGCGTGGCAAGGAGCATTGTCATGAGAAGGCTCGCACTCGCCGCAATTTCATTCTTGTTGATGGTCGTCTTGGGGCTGGCATCGGTCTCCTTGGCCGCGGCGTCGCCTCAGCCTCCGCTATCCAATCCCCAGCAGCGTGCTGCGTCTGTCTTGGCAACCCACTCGCTGAAGACCGTGAACTACCTCGTCACGGCCGACCGCGCCATCAGGGTGACCAAGACCCGTAGTACCAAGGGAGTTTTGGTTCGGACGTTCCCAGTCCACTACAAGCTGCGTGTCGACCGGACCTACGGCTCTTGGTCGCGGGTACGCGGCGGCGGAAAGGTCGGATGGGTACCGTCCTAGCATTTGACCCGGCTCGAGTCAGGGGTAACCCTTGTGAACTACCGGGTTTCGCTCCGCCAGAACACGCAGCACCGATCCTCCCGTTCGACGACGGCCAAGAGCATCCAGCCACTGTTTCGGGCCACGGTTGCTCAAGCGACCGGCGTTAGGGGTTCTTGGACCCGACTCAAGCACAACCGCAAGAGCGGTTGGGTGCCAACCAAGTTCCTCGTGAAGACGACCGCCAAGATCAATTCACCCGGTGTCACAGGCGGCAAAGAGGTGGAAATCAAGACAAAGTACACCTCCAACCGAGCCGGTTTGACGGACCGCTACTGGACGAATAGACAGATTCGCCTCTATACGGTCGCCGGGCGGGTCACGCGCATCGCGGATGTGCCCAAGAACGCGGTCGTTTACCGGGACCTGAAGTTCGAGAAGATCGGCGGGCAGCTCCCGGGGTGGTACTTCGTCCGCACGCAAGGCACCTGGGGCTGGGTGCAAAGCGCGTATCTGCAGCGTACCTCCACAGCACCAACATCCAATTCTCGTGGCATCACGGCCGCGCAAGTGAAGCAGCAAACCAACGGAAGGTTGCCGGCCTCGATGCTCGTGGCGGTGCCTTGGGACCGCGAGAAGACCTTGATCGCGGCGCCCGCACTCGCTGATGTAACGCGCTTGAATGAGGCGTTCAAGCAGCGACTCGGTCACAACCTTGATCTGGACCTGATCTACCGGACGCGGGGCACACAGGAACTATCGGGAGCTTGGGCCGTATATCGCGGCGAAACCGGGGACCTCGGTGCACGGCTTCGGCATGGCGATCGACGTTCCGGAGTGGACCAAATACAACTTCGAGTCAGCTCGATTCAAGTGGTTGAAAGCCAATTCCCACAAATACAACTGGATCCACCCGAAACGCTTGGAGAAGGGGTCTCCCTACGCCGAGTACTGGCATTTCGAGTACGTCGGCAAGTAGCCAGCCGGGTGCCGAAGAAGGCTTCATATCCGGCTCGTCTGGACGGGTTGGAAAATGATTCGCAAAGAAAAAGAGCCCCCTGCCGGATTCGAACCGGCGACCTGCTGTTTACAAGACAGCTGCTCTGGCCAGCTGAGCTAAGGAGGCTTGCCGCAATCGGTTGGATTGCAACCAGATCAGTTTAACTCAAACGGGCGACCAATAGCGAACTGG
>CAYZBX010000069.1:0-8958 GCA_964476735.1 uncultured Micrococcaceae bacterium | reverse complement strand
CCGCGTTCATCCCGAACCGCCGCGAACCAGAAATCACCAAGAACGCCTTCGAGAAGGTGCGCGCGGATAAGACCCGCGAGGCCAACGACGGCTTTGACGGCTCCTGGGTAGCGCACCCGGATCTGGTCCCGATCTGCCAGGAAGTCTTCGACTCCGTGCTCGGCGACAAGCCGAACCAGCTGGATAAGCAGCGCCCGGACGTCAACGTCACCGCCGAAGATCTGCTGAACGTCTCCTCCGCTGAAGGCTCCGTCACCGATGAGGGTCTGCGCCTGAACCTGTACGTGGCCGTGGCCTACATGGCCGTGTGGCTCTCCGGTAACGGTGCGGTCGCCATCCACAACCTGATGGAAGATGCCGCCACCGCAGAAATCTCCCGCTCCCAGGTCTGGCAGCAGGTGCACTCCGGTGCCACCACCGCCGAGGGCACCAAGATCACCGCCGAGCACGTGCAGAAGGTGCTGGCCGAAGAGGTCGAGCGGCTGCGCGGCGAGGTCAACGACGCCGAGCGCTTCGAGAAGTACTACGAGCCTGCCGCCAAGATCGTGGCCACCATGATCACCGGCGAGGACAAGGACTTCGACACCTTCCTGACCCTGCCGGCCTACGACATCGTGGTTGCCCGCGGGCTGTGTGTGTCCTAATGCTTACACTAAATGCTACCCTGCGGGCCAAGTACGACCAGGTCCTCGCAGAACCCTATGACCTGCTGGCCACCTACTCCCCGGGCGATCGCCCGGTCCGCCAGCCGGTCCACACCCTGTATGTTCCAGCTGACCGGTACACCCCGGACCTGCCGTACCAGTACGGTCAGCAGGCCCTGGAACTGGTGGAAAAACACGGCGGGATGCGCCGACTGGCCGATGACGTGTTGGGCTCCAGCCTGAACGCTGAACTGCGCCAGCAGGTGGCCGACGCCGTCGTCACCAAGCTGAACACCGAACCGATCGAAGACCTGCGATTGGACTTCGAAGACGGTTTTGGGCACCGCTCCGACGCCGAGGAAGACGAGTGGGCTGAGAAGGCCGGTCGCGCCGTCGCCCAGACCTGGTTGACCGGCGCGCAGGAGTCCCCGAAGGTCTCCCCGACCCCGTTTGCCGGAATCCGCTTCAAGTGCTTTGAGCAGGACACCCGCCGTCGGGCGTTGGCTACTCTGGATCTGTTCCTGTACGGGCTGCTGGATGAGTACAAGAAGGCTACCGGCAGCTACCAGATCCCCGAGATGCTGGTCTTGACCCTGCCGAAGGTCTCCACGGTGGCCCAGGTGGAGGTCATGGTGGCCGCTGCCAAGGAGATCGAGCAGGCCTACGGGTTGGACGAGGGCACCATCAAGTTTGAGGTGCAGATCGAAACCCCGCAGGTGATCATCAGCCAGGGCGGCGCTTTCGAGGTCTCCCACGTGATTCGCGCCGGTGAAGGCCGCGTCACCTCCCTGCACTACGGCACCTACGACTACTCCGCCTCCTGCGGTGTGGCCGCCGCCTACCAGTCCATGGAGCACCCGGTTGCGGACTTCGCCAAGGACGTCATGCAGGTGGCCATCGCGGGCACCGGTGTGCACATCTCCGATGGCTCCACCAACATCCTGCCGATCGGCGACGAAGAGCAGGTCCGGGCCGCGTGGGCACTGCACGCCCGCCTGGTGACCCGCCACTTGGAGCGGGGCATCTACCAGGGCTGGGATCTGCACTACGCGCAGCTGCCAACCCGCTTCTTGGCCACCTTCGCGTTCTACCGCAAGGGCTTTGCCGCTGCCGCCACCCGCTTGGATAACTACGTCCACCAGAAGGACAGCGCCATCATGGATGAGCCGGCCACCGCAAAGTCGTTGGCCGCCTACCTGCAGCGCGCCCTGAGCTGTGGCGCCGTCACGGGCGAAGAAATCGAAGCAAACGCCGGAGTCACCTTGGACCAGCTGGCCCACCTGGCCCGCACCGGCTACATGCCCAAAGTAAACGCCTAACCAACACTTCCAATCTCAATCCCTAGGAGGATTACATGACTATCACGTCAAAGAATCCTGCTCCGGACTACTTCAGCGGCGTGGGTGGACACCCACCACAGACCGATCTGTTGACCGACCGAGCAATCGTCACCGAAGCGTACACCGTCATCCCGAAGGGTGTGCTGCGGGACATCGTCACCTCGGTGCTGCCCGAGTGGAGCAACACCCGCCTGTGGTTCCTGAACTCCCCCGTGCCGGGCGGCGCCAAGACCTTCGCCCAGTACCTGGTCGAGGTCGGCCCCGGCGGTAAGGCCGACAAGCCAGAACCGCAACCGGAAGTCCAGAGCTTCCTGTTCATCACCCAGGGCACCGCCAAGGTGACCATCGACGGTGAGGCACACGAGCTGGGCGAGGGCGGCTTCGCCTACGCCCCGGCCGGGACCGACTGGTCCTTCGAGAACATCGGCGAAGGCAACGTGCTGTTCCACTGGATCCGCAAGCGCTACCAGCCGTTGGCCGGTCACACCCCGAAGGTCGTCGTCGGCTACGAGCAGGACCTTGAGCCGGGCGCCATGCCGGACACCGACAACAAGTGGCGCACCACCCGCATGCTGGATCCGGAGGATCTGGCGTACGACATGCACGTGAACATCGTGACGTTCGAACCGGGTGCCTCCATCCCGTTCGCCGAGACCCACGTGATGGAACACGGTCTGTTCGTCCTCGAGGGCAAGGCCGTCTACCGCCTCAACGACGACTGGGTCGAGGTCGAGGCTGGCGACTACATGTCCCTGCGCGCGTTCTGCCCGCAGGCCTGCTACGCCGGTGGTCCGTCCAACTTCCGCTACCTGCTGTACAAGGACGTCAACCGCCAGATCACCCTCTAAGCGGCACACGCTTAGCCAACGGGTAGGAACCGTCCGGTTCCGCTGAAAACTAAGCCCGGGACGCGCGCTCTTCCATCCTCCACACTGTTGCGCGTCCCGGGTTTTTTCATCCCTAAGAACGATCTGCGGATGCTTGTTACCCCGTAGGTTGGGAGCATGAAGACCCAACGTCTGCTGGCCCTGTTCATTGACTACCTGTTCCTACTGTTAGGCCTAGCGGTTTTGGCGCTGTTCTTCACCGGCTTCTACGCGCTGGTCCTGGGCGGGGTTCCCGAATTCACCATGCTGCAGACGCAGCTGCTGACCACCTTCACCACGGTGCTCCCAGCGATCGTGATCTTTGCATGGTTTGAATCCCGTCCCCCGTTCGCCAGCCCAGGCAAGCGACTGCGCAAGCTGTGCGTTCGGTACCGAGGCCAACCCTGGCCGGCCGCGTTAATCCGCAACACCGTGAAGTTTCTGCCTTGGCAGCTGGGCCACATGGCTACGATTTACGCCTTGTACGTCGGCTACGAGGCGGCACTGACGTTGGTGTTCAACGTGGCCTCGATGGGATTGGCGTTGTTGCTCGTGATCCAGGTGTTCGCCACCAAGAGCGGACGCCACTTGGGTGATCTTCTGGCCGGCGCCGTCGTCGTCCAACGTCATGAAGGCGTAACAAACACCGACGAAAAGCCCAATAACTGACCGATCGTTCACTATTTGGGCGCAGAAGGTGACCAATGCGTAGGGCGCTCTTCCATCGTGATGTATCTCTCCCTACGATGAGAGAAGACCGAAATATCGTATTCGAGCTGATCTTGGGAGGATCACCATGGCCGAACTCAAAGTAGAACACGTCAGCCCCCGCCCGCCGCAGGAGGTCTTCGCCGCCTGGACCACGCCGGAGCTTTTCACCACGTGGTTCGGACCGCAGGGCTGGCACGTACCCCTAGAGACCATTTCGATCGACACCCGCGTGGGTGAGGTCAACTCCTTCGTCCTTGTCCAGAAGGACAACCCGACCATTACCTCACAGGTCTCCTCGACCCTCGACGCGATCGAGGAGGGGCGCCTGCTGGAGTGGTCTGAGGAGTCCCCGTTCGAGACCGGCCCGGTTCACTTGCGGGTGGAGCTGGAGGAGCACGGCGATAACGAAACGAAGATGATCATCACCCAGCAACCGCTGCCGGAGGAATACGTGGAGAACTCCACGCAGGGCTGGGAGTACTCGCTGGCGAAGCTGGACGGCATGCTGCTCGGCAAGGTCCTCTCGAACCCGATCGAGACCAAGAAGGCCGAAGACGAACGCGCTCAGGCCTAACCCGCCCCGGCCTCCGAGAAGAAGGAACCGCGCGCCCTCAACGCCGAGGGTGGCGCGGTTTTTTCGCGCCCGGTCGCAACGGGCCATCGGCCGCGGCTACAGCCCCAGCCGGCGCGCCCGCTCCAGCGCCTCGGCCCGGTTCTTGACCTCCAGCTTGCGGTAGAGGGAGCTCAGCTGCGCCTTCACGGTATTGACGGAGCGGAAGGTCAGCTCGGCGATCTCCGCCCGGCTGTGTCCGCGGCGCAGCAGGTCCAGCACCTCGGCCTCCCGCGGGGTCAGCTCCGGGGCTCGCTCGTAGAGGGTGGCCCACTGGTCGCGCGCCCACCCCACTTGCTGCGCCTGTTCCGCCGGCAAGCCGAGCCAGTCAACCAACCGGCGGCACCTAGGCAAAAAGGTCAGCACCAGCACCTCCAGCGGAGTGAAGTCGAGCTTCCCCGTGCGGGTCAACGCGGCGCCGAATTCCTCCATGGTCGCCTCTGAGCCCAGCGTCAGGTACAGGCCGATGGCCGCCGCCAACCGGGCGTGCACCCCGAACGGCAGGGGGTCGGACAGCCGGCGCAGCAGGCTGGCCAGACCCTCCATGTCTTGGGTCATCAGGTAGTAGAACGCCTGGTTGGGGTTCGCCTTGTCATGGAGGTTCGGTGGCCCCCCGGTGCGCAGGTGAGCGAGGTCCGGGATGGTTTCCAGCAGGGTGATCCCGAGCGGAGACAGCTGGTGGCGCTGCTCGGCCAGCGCCTGCTCCGTCTCCCGGATGGGTCCGTCGTTCTCGTCGACCAGAACACCCCGAACTGCGCGCAGGAAGAGTTCGAACTCCCACAAGAATTCCCGCTGCGGGGACCTCAGCTCCGCCAAGGTCTGCTGCACCGAGTCCAGCCGGAGCTGGTGCAGTTCGGAAAACGCGCGCGCCAGATAGGCGCAGCGCAGGATGACCCGACGGCCCCAAGTCGCCTGTTCGGCCCAGTCGAAGGCGCGTCGCACCCACTCATCGGTCCAGGGAAAATCGCCCTCGAAGGCCTTCAAGACCGCCAGCTTGCTGGCGGCATCGGCGGCGATGTGGGCGTTTTCCTGTTCGGTCGCGATCTTGTAGGCCTTCTCGAAGACTTGGCCGGCGCCGACAAAATCCATGTCCTCCAGCAGGCTGCTGCCCACGACAATGTAGATGTAGGCGCGCAGCAACGGATTCAGCGAATAGTGGTCGTAGCTGACGGTCACCTCCTTGCGCAGTCGGCGCGCGTGCTCGGACGCCTGGCCGTAGTAGCGGGCCATCCGCAGGTAGTTAACCAAGAGCAGGTAGCTCGTCAGGGTTCGCGCCGTCGCGGGATAGTTGGCTCGCCGAATGCTCTGCAAGAGCCGGGCGACGGTCTGGTTCTGCTCGTACGGGACCGGGCTCGGTGGCCACGCGTCCATCCCTTCACCGAGGAGGGCCGCGAGCACCCGGCCCGCTAGGTTTCCGTCGCCAAACCGCTCTAGGAGCCGGCTGGACAGTTCGGGGTATTCGCGCAGCAGCAACGCGGGATCCTCGGTCATCACGTTGACCCAATACTCGTCAAGGAAGGGTCCAACGGCGCTCCAAGACGTGCTGCCGACCGCCGCGTCGAGCGCGGCTCGCAGCCCCCTCGTTTCCAGCAGCACCCGCAGCAGCTGGGCGAACACCTCGCCCTCCAGCCCGCCGGCAGCGCAGAAGTGCTCCTGTAGGACCCGCCGGATCATGCTCGGCATCAGCGGACCCTCGCGGTCTTCCACCAGCAGCCCGATGGCGCATAGCTCGGCGACCGTGACCGGCGCGAGCCTCGAGGTCTTGATCCAGGCGGCGAGCAGCTCGTCGTCGTAAAACGGCAGAAACGCCACGACGCTGTAGTCGGCCAGCACCCCGGCATAGCTGTCGAGATTGTTCAGCAACCAGGCCACCTCATCGTGTACCCCCGCGGCGGCGGGGCCGAAGCGATGCACGCTGGCCAGCCCGTGCAGCCAGCCACCGACGGCAGCCCAGGCCCGCGCGAACTTGGGTTCGACAGCCCTCTCGCCGTGTCGCTGGCGGGTCAGCAGGGCGTAAAACTCATCGGCCTCGGAGCGCGTCAAGAGTAGGTCGGCGGCGCTGGCGTTCATCCGGTTGAAGGTGGTCTGCCAGCGGGCCGGATCCGTGTCCGCGGCAGCGATAACGCACACACCCGCCCCCGGGTGCTTACGCAGGTACTGTTCGACCAGCGGCAGCCGATCTAACTCGCCCGGCAACGGGTCGGTCAGGTCAAGGATCATCCCCTCGGCGAAGGAGGACAGCCAGGACAGCGCGAACCACTCGCGGCCGAGACCGGCCGGCGCCTGGACCCAGAGGAACCGCTGCCCGGCAGGACGTTGGGACGTGAAGCGCGCAAGCGCCGGATGCTTGCCCCACTCATCGAGGACCGGAGATAGGGACGCGAGGCTACGCGAAGACTGCCACCGAGCGCCAAACAATTCGCCGCGCACCGTGAACCACCCCCGCCGCTTTTCAGTATTCAATCCTTAGCTTTACCTTAGCGCTCAAGCCGGACGGGTTAACCGTTTGGGTTAATTTCATGTCGAATTCGGCCCACACCACGCCAGATTAGCGCGGGTGATTCAGAATAAAACTCGTTGGAAATCTCGATTCCCGACACAGAGAGTCCACTCGCGGGTAAGAATTTTAGGGGGTACCCGCGGCCGGACCTCGAATAAGCCACCGTTGAGCTCGCGGCAGCGAGCAACCGGTGGCTTTTTCTATGCCCGGTCGAAGAGAGCTGGACTGACACCACCAACAGGGGATACTTTTTTCACATCGTGAAATTTAGTTTTCATTTTGGGCTTGACGGTGGCGACTGTCACGCCGTAGACTTTTCACAGATCAAGAAACTATTTCCATACAGTGAAAAGCGATGACCCGAGGAGGTCCCGTGACTCAGTCTCTGACTTCGGCTGCATTCCGCAACCGTTACACGCTGAACTGCTCCATCCTGCTCTCCGAGCTGCCCCTGCTTGAGCGCCCTGCCGCCGCTAAGGAGCTGGGCTTCGACAACGTCGAATTCTGGTGGCCCTTCGCCGAGTCCGTGCCCGCCGACAAGGACGTCGACGCCTTCGTCAACGCCATCAAGGACGCCGGCGTGCAGCTGACCGGCCTGAACTTCCAGGCCGGCGACATGCCAGGCGGCGACCGCGGTCTGGTGTCCTGGAAGGGACGCTGCTCCGAATTCAAGGAAAACGCTGAAGTTGTGGCCGCCATTGGCGAAGCCACCGGTTGCAAGGGCTTCAACGCGCTGTACGGCAACCGTCAGCCGGAACACACCCCAGAGGCTCAGGACGAGCTGGCTATCAAGAACCTCGTTGCAGCTGCTAACTCCGTCGCCCGGATCGGTGGCACCGTGCTGCTCGAGCCAGTCTCCGGCACCGAGGCCTACCCGCTGAAGACCGCTGCCGACGCCTTGGCCGTCATCGCCAAAGTCAAGGAAGCCGGCGCCAACAACATCGGCCTGCTGGCTGACTTCTACCACCTGGCAGTCAACGGTGACGACGTCGATGCCGTCATCGAGAACCACACCCAGGACTTCGCCCACATCCAGATCGCCGACGCTCCGGGCCGCTCCTACCCAGGTACCGGCGAGCTCCCGCTGGAGAAGTGGCTGAACCGCGCCACCGAGCTGGGCTACACCGGCTTCATCGGCCTGGAGTACAAGACCCCGAAGGAAGAAGCATTCGGCTGGTTGCAGACCGCCGAAGCCAACGCCTAAGCAGGTCCCGAACCACGGACACATGACCGAACAGAACTTAACAACTGAAGAATCGCTGGCCGTCGCCAAGACCCTGAACAACGTCGAACACGGCCTCATCGATGAACTCTTCATGGAAGGAATGACTTTAGATGGCTAACGAAATCAAGAATGTTGCCTTCATCGGCCTGGGCATCATGGGCCTGCCGATGGCCAAGAACCTGCTGAAGGCCGGTTTCAACGTCACCGGTTACAACCGCTCCCAGGCCAAGATCGACGAGCTCGTCGAGGCCGGCGGTAACGGCGCAACCTCCGTGGCAGACGCCGTGAAGGAAGCCGACGTCATCATCACGATGGTCCCGGACTCCCCGGACGTGGCCGGTGTGGTCCGCGGTGAAGACGGTGTCTTCGCCAACGCCAAGAAGGGCGCCTACTGGGTGGATAACTCCTCCATCCGCCCGGATGTGACCGCTGAGCTGTCCAAGGAAGCCGTCGAAGCCGGCATCCGTCCGGTCGACGCCCCGGTCTCCGGTGGCGAGCCGGGCGCCATCGACGGCGTGCTGTCCATCATGTGCGGTGGCGAGCAGGCCGACTTCGACGCCGTGAAGCCAGTTCTGGAGGCCATGGGCAAGACCATCGTCCTCGTTGGCCCGGCCGGTTCCGGTCAGACCGTCAAGGCTGCCAACCAGCTCATCGTCGCCGGCAACATCCAGCTGCTGGCCGAAGCCATCGTCTTCCTCGAGGCGTACGGCGTGGACACCAGCGCCGCGCTCAACGTCCTCGGCGGCGGCCTAGCCGGCTCCAAGGTTCTCGACCAAAAGGGTCAGAAGATGCTCGACCGCTCCTTCGAACCAGGCTTCCGTCTGGAACTGCACCACAAGGACATGGGCATCGTCACCTCCGCTGCACGCGAAGCCGGGGTCATCCTCCCGCTCGGCGCCGTTGCAGCCCAGCTCGTTGCCGCTACCGTGGCAGAAGGGCACGGCGGCCTCGACCACTCCGGCCTGTTCAAGATCGTTGAACAGCTCTCCGGCCGCGACAAATAACACTCTCTTACACACCACTTTTCAAAGGAACTTATACCAATGGCAAAAATGCGCGCTG
>CAYZBX010000068.1:0-8970 GCA_964476735.1 uncultured Micrococcaceae bacterium | reverse complement strand
CGGCTCACGGCGCAAACGCTGGCCTTGGCGCTGGACCGGGCCACCGTACGCTCGTGGGCGGCGCTGTCCGAACCGGTAGCCGGAACCATGCTCTCGGTGTTGGAATCAACGGCGACCTCCGTACGCACGATAGCCGCGAACCAAGACGAATCCGGGCACGGGCTGCGGATCGCACTCGAGCACATGGTCGCTGCCGCGGTCGAGGCCGTCCGGGAAACGGAGAGCCAGCTGAAGGCCCTCAGTGCCGCGCACGTGGTCGATTCCGGCGGTGTCGGCCTGCTGCTACTTCTCGATGCGTTGCGGGCAGCTGTCCTGGGCGAAGAGCTCGACCCGGATCTCCTCGACGGTCTGTCCGGGTACGGGACGGACGCCCCCCACATCCATCAGAGCGCCGAGCACGTCGAAGGCTTCGAGGTCATGTGCTCGATCGACCTGTCCGCCCTCGATGCGGCCACCCTGCGTTACGAGTTGGACCGTGCCGGGGACTCGGTGATCATGTCCGCCGTCAAAACCCTCAATGAAGAAGAACAGCTCTTCCGCTGGCGGGTCCACGTCCACGTGCCGGACAAGGAGCTTGCGCTGGACGCCATCAAGAAGGTGGGCACCGCCGAGAACCTCGTGATCTCCGATCTGTGCACCCATGAGTCTGCCTAAAACTTTCGATCGCCTGACCGAACCGCTGGCAGCGGTGCTGGGTGAAAAAACGGCTGCATCCCTAGCCAAGGAAATCGGCACCGAAACGGTCGGGCAATTGCTGAACTACCGGCCACGCAAGTGGCTGGAACGGGGCGAACTGACCGAACTGGCCCAACTCGTCCCCGGGGAAGCGGCCACCGTGATCGCCCAGGTGCACAAGGTGACCCCGCCGCGCAGAACCGCCCGCGGGGTGCTGCTCACCAAGATCACCGTGGGCGATGAACAGGGCAGCGGCCAAAGCCTAGAGCTCACGTTCTTCAACAACCGCTGGATCCACAACAAACTCACCGTCGGTGAACAAGTCATGCTGCACGGGAAGGTCACCATCTTCAATGGTCAGCTGCAAATGGCCAGCCCCGAGGTCAACACTGATGCGGAGACCACGGATCAGTCGCCAGCACCGGAGCCGTTGTACCCCGCGACCGCCGCCTTGCCCACGTGGCGGATCAAGAAAAGCGTGCACACCGTGTTGTCGCAACTACATCAGGAGGATCTGCCGGACCCCATACCGGAGGCGGACCGCAAACGCCTCAAGTTGGTCAGCCTGTACCGGGCATATCAGCAGCTGCACCGGCCCACGGACCTAGAGGAGGCCAAGGAAGCCGTACGGCGGCTAGCCTTTCACGAGGCGCTGATGATCCAGCTTTCGCTGGCGGAACAGCGAGCCAGCACCGCCAAGATCGTGGCGGAGCCCTTCAGCGCGGCCGGGCTGACGCTGCGCGACCGGTTCGACCAATCCCTGCCCTTCGCCCTGACCGAGGGACAACAGGCGGCCGGTGAGCAGCTGGCAGGACGGCTGGCGCGGCCGCACCCCATGAACGTCCTGCTCCAGGGGGAGGTCGGCGCGGGTAAGACGTTGGTGGCGTTACGGGCCATGCTCCAAGTCATCCAGGGCGGGGGACAGGTCGCCCTGCTGGCGCCCACGGAGGTGCTCGCGGCACAGCATCTGCGCTCCATATCCGCCATGACCACCGAGCTCACGGTTGCGAACAAGAACAACACGCTAGACTTTTCCGCGGAACAACCGCTGAGGGTGGTGCTGTTGACCGGGAGCATGAGCACTGGAGCACGACGTCAAGCGCTCTTGGAGATCGCCGACGGCTCGGCAGACATCGTGGTCGGCACCCACGCGCTGCTCTCCGAGAACGTGTCCTTCCTGAACCTAGGTCTCGTCGTGGTGGACGAACAGCATCGCTTCGGGGTGGCCCAGCGTGCGGCCCTGCGGGAGCGCTCGCAACCGATCCCGCATCTGCTGGTCATGAGCGCCACCCCCATCCCGCGCAGCATCGCGCTCACCACGTTCGGTGACCTAGAAATGGTCCAACTCACCGGGGTCCCCGCGAATCGCGCCCCGGTGGACAGCTCGGTGGTCAACATGGGGGCCCACCCGCAGGCGATCCTCTCGGTGTGGGAATCGGTGCGGCAACAGATCAAGCAGGGCCGGCAGGCGTATGTCATCTGTCCCAAGATCAACCCAACCACCACGGAGGGAACGGAGCTGGGACGCCAACACGACGCTGCCGTGGAGGTGCTCGCAGCTCGGCTCGCAACCTTGCCGATGTTCGAAGGGGTCCGCATCGGGCAGATGCACGGGCAATTGCCCAGCGAAGCCAAGGAAGAAACCATGCGGGCCTTCGAACGCCACGAGATCGACTTGCTGGTTTCCACCACCGTGGTCGAAGTGGGCGTCGACGTGCCCAACGCCACCATCATGGTGGTCCTCGACGCAGACTCCTTCGGCATTTCGACCCTGCACCAGCTCCGGGGCCGGATTCGCCGCAGCGAGCATCCGGGACGCTTCATCATGGTGCACCGCAGAGACGAAACCGATCCTACGTCCGCCCCCACGATGAAACGCCTACGGGCCGTGGCGGAGACAACCGATGGCATGGAGCTCGCCCTCGTGGACCTGAGCCTGCGCAAGGAAGGCGACATCCTCGGGGTCGATCAATCTGGTCGTGGCTCCAGCCTGCGTTTCCTACGCCTGCTGCAAGACACGAAGGTCATCGATGCCGCGCACGACTTAGCCAACGAGCTGTTGGCCGCCGGAGCCGTGGCCAGTGACACCGATCAACTGGCGCAATGGATGACCCTGTGGCAGCAGGACTACGCTGCCGAGTTCTTACGCCACGGATAAGGAGCCAAGATGTCACGCATCATCACCGGAGCAGTGGCCGGACGGCGGCTGGTCCCCGTCAAGGGGGATCAGACTCGTCCCACCACCGATCGGGTCAAGGAAGCCCTCTTTTCCCGGCTAGAGTCGTGGGACGTCATCTCGGGCGCCCGGGTGCTGGACCTATTTGCCGGCTCCGGGGCGCTCGGCTTGGAGGCGGCGAGTCGGGGCGCAGCAAGCGTGAGCTTCGTCGACAAGTCGCCGGTCGCTTTCGCCGCACTCAGCAAGAACATCGACAATTTAGCGCCACGGCTAGCCGCGAGCCTGAAGGCCCACCGTCAAAGTGCAGCGGCGTATCTCGCCGGCGCCCCGGAGGAGACGTTCGACCTGATCCTGGTCGACCCGCCGTATGATTTCACCGACGACCAAGTCAATGAGCTCCTCCCGGCTATCGCAACCGCGACGGCCCCTGACGGGGTAGTGATGATCGAACGCGGTAAACGCTCGACAGAACCCGACTGGCCGCGACCCCTCAGCGGGCTCAAGCCTCGTCAATACGGTGAGACCGTGCTCTACTTCGCCGAGCGACCACGCACATAGGCATTGATGTCACCCGGTCCCAAGACTTGAGCAGGAAACGGTCCGGCCGCCGCCCAAGCCCGCACGAACTCTTCGCCTGGGGCGGCTGGGAAGGCGGCAACAATCGTGTTGCCGCTGCTTCGGGCAGCAAGTACGTCAGGGTGCGCCGCCAGTGTGACGGTCGGGAACACGTCCGCGATCGTCGCGACAAGACGCCGGGCGAAGCGTTGATCCTGTTCATCCCCGATATTGACCACGAGCATGCCCGCAGGACGTAGCACCGCGGCAAGATCGTCGTAGAAGGACGGCTCCTGCAGCTGGGGAGCGGTGTCTGCGCCGTGAAAGATATCGACCACGATCGCGTCATAGGAGTCGGCGACCCCCGGCAACCCGGACTCGCGCAACTGCGCGACGGCCTGCGCCGCGTCCATGCTGAACGCTGTGCACCGCTCCGGTGCCGGCAGCGGCAGCGTCTGGCAGATCTGCGGCACCAGTTCCGGTTCGATATCGACCACGGTGTGGCCGGATTCCGGGTACCGAACCTGAAGGGCACGGACCAGAGTGAGCGCACCGGCGCCCAGATGCAGGACACGCCGAGGCTCTTTGTCGACGTGGTATGCCCGAATGGCAGCATCGATGCGCTGCAAATACTCGTATCGAATCGACAGCGGGTCTTGCGGATCGACGTGCGATTGCTCGGCACCGTCAATGGACAGCACAAAGGTCCCCGGTTCAAATCTGTCCGGAACCAGAGCCGCCACGCTACCAACGTATTCCAAGGGTACTTTCAGGTTCATCAGAGTTTTATAGTACGTTTTGAAGTATGCGTAGAGCCATTTGTCCCGGATCATTCGACCCAATGCACAACGGACATGTCGAGATCATCGCCCGTGCCACCAGCCTCTTTGACGAAGTCATCGTGGCCGTCTCCCACAACCCGGCCAAGAACTATCGGTTCTCCGTGGAGGAACGCATGAACATCGTCGAGCAAACGTTTTCCGGGCTGAGCGGCATCACCGTCAAGCCGATGACCGGCGGGCTGCTTGCGGAATTCGCGCGCAAGGAAGGAGCGAACGCCATCGTCAAAGGCCTGCGCAACGTGGCCGACTACGAGTACGAGGTGCCCATGGCCTCGATGAACAGGCACCTTGCCTCGGTAGAGACCGTCTTCTTGACCGCTGACTCGCAGTACACGCCGCTGTCCTCGTCACTGATCAAAGAGGTGCAGAGCCTAGGGGGAGACATCAGCGAATTTGTCCCAAGAGCGGTACTGCGGGCCTTCGCTGGGGAATAAGTGCTCTGGAGGCTGCGGGAGCCCGTGGTCGGTTTCACGGCGCGCCATTTTTGGGCTTCCGCCGTATCACGGTTAGAATTGTATGTCGGTCTATGTTCACGAGGAGTGCACTGGCATGAGTTTCCCAGAATCATCAACGTTGAAGGTTGATGTCCGGGACCTAGTAGGTCAGCCGGGTACCATGCAAGAACTCCGAGAGGACGTACCCACCCCAGCAGACTTTGGTGCAGGGTTGGTTCAGGTCGCGGAAGGTTCAGCCATGAGTCTTGATCTGCGGCTCGAGTCGGTCCACGAGGGCATCTTGGTCTCCGGAACTGCTTCAGCTGAAGCAACCGGTGAATGTGGACGCTGCCTTGACCCCATCCAGATGGGGCTGGAGGTTCCCGTCCAGGAACTCTTCCTCTACGAGCCGGATGAGGCTTTGGATGAAGATGATGAGGACCAGCAATTGGTTGTCAACGACTACGTCGATCTGGAGCCGGTGCTCCGGGACGTGTTCGTGGGCTCCCTCCCGTTCCAGCCGGTATGCAAGGACGATTGCCAGGGCCTGTGCGATCAATGCGGAATCCGGCTGGAAGATGACCCAGACCACCATCACGAGGTGATCGACCCACGTTGGGCGGCGCTGAGTGAACTAAGCGACTTGGGTAAAACTGAGTCCAACTAGCACAACAGATTTAACGATCACTACAGAGAAGAGAGAATACTGTGGCTGTTCCAAAGCGGAAGATGTCCCGTTCGAATACTCGTCACCGCCGTTCGCAGTGGAAAGCTACCGCGCCGGCGCTGGTGAAGACCGTTGAAAACGGTCGCGTAACCTACTCCCTGCCTCACCAGGCAAAGGTCGTCACCGACTCTGCGGGTACCCCACTCTTCATGGAGTACAAGGGCCGCAAGGTCGCCGACGTCTAAGTCAGGTACACCACGATTATGTGAGCGAGGGGAGCGCCAGTGGCCGCGAGAAGCAGTAAACGTGCTAACGAACGTCATTTGGCGGCTCCGCCTCAAGAATTGCTGGAGCGTCTCGGGATCGACATTGATCACGAGGCGCTTTTGCATGCGCTGACGCACCGCTCGTTTGCGCACGAGCATCCCGGGATGCCGGACAACGAGCGTCTGGAGTTCCTCGGTGACGCCGTCTTGGAGTACGTGGTCACTAGCCACCTGTATCGGCGCCACCCGGAATCCTCCGAAGGGGACTTGGTGCGCCTGCGTGCCGCGATCGTGAGCACCAAGGCCCTCGCGGACGTCGCACGAAAGATCAACCTCGGCGACTACATCCGCCTCGGACACGGCGAGCTGATGAGTAACGGCAGGAACAAGAACTCCATCCTCGCCGACACCCTTGAGGCGATTTTCGGCGTGGTGTACACCGAGGCGGGCATGGCGTCGGCGGAACAGCTCATCAACGAGCTCGTGGTTTCCTTGCTCGATGACAGTGAAGCCATGCTCAACGCCTACGACTGGAAGACCCTGATCCAGGAGTACGTGCACGCGAACCAGCACGAGGGGCACGAATACGATGTGGTGGGCGAAGGCCCCGACCACAACAGGGTCTTCACCGCGACGCTCGTGATCGATGGGAAGCGTTACGGACAGGGCACCGCCTCCAGCAAGCGGGAGGCGGAAAAACGCGCCGCTCACGAGAGCTGGAAACTGCTTCAGCCGGGAGTGACCCCGCCCCATGCCTGAGCTACCCGAGGTTGAGGTCGTCCGCAGAGGCCTACGCGATTGGGTCATGGACGCGACCATCCAACAGGTACAGGTGTTTGACCAGCGTTCCCTGCGCAGGCACCCATCCGGCGTCGAGGACTTCCGTGATGAACTCCTCGACTCACGCATCACCAATGTCTCCCGCCGAGGCAAGTACCTGTGGTTGACCGTTCAGACCGCCGCCGGGCCACGGGCCCTCGTGGTGCACCTCGGGATGAGCGGCCAGCTGCTCATCAAGTCCGGGGACCAACGCCACCAACAGCAACAACAAGATCCAGACCCGGCTTTGCTGCCCCAGCTGAAGCACCTGAAGATCTTGCTGACCTGTCGGACGGGCACCGGCGAAGAACTTGAGCTGTGGTTCGTTGATCAACGGATCTTCGGCGGCATGTTCTTGGACGGATTCGTGCAAACACCGGACGGGAACCCGGCCGGCCAAGCCGAGCTCGACGAGACGGTCCTGCCTTCCCAGGTGGCGCACATCGCCAGAGATCCCCTCGATGAGCACTTCGACACCGAAGCCCTTTTCCGGTCCCTGCGGGGCAAGAACACCGGTCTCAAACGGGCGCTGCTGGATCAATCGCTCGTCTCCGGGGTGGGCAACATCTACGCCGACGAGGCGCTCTTTGAAGCAGGTCTGCACTACCAGCGCCGCACCGCTCACCTCACCCGGCGCGAGGTGCAGAACATCGTGGCCGCATTGCGTGAAATCCTGCTGCGGTCGCTGGCAGCCGGCGGCACCTCCTTCGACGCGCTCTACGTTGACGTCTCCGGGGATCCCGGCTACTTCGCCCGCGAACTCGGGGTCTATGGGCGGGAGAACCAATCGTGTCGCCGCTGCGCCGACGGGGGCGTTCAACAGCTGATCAAGCGCGAAGCGTTCATGAACCGCTCTAGCTACTACTGTCCGCGGTGCCAGCCGCGGCCGCGTAACAGGCACCGTTGAACCAAGAAACATGACGCAGCCGTGTAAAATCGGATGAGGCTTGGATCGTCCCGTTCTGAGCTTTACGGCCACAGTAGGAGTATCGTTGCCAGCAGCTCACGGACACGAGTACCGGCCACGCCGGGTCGGCAGCGTCGATACACCTAAGCGGCACACCCTCCGGAACATCGTCATCATCTTACTGACGCTAGTGGTGGCCACTGGTGGGCTGGTGGCGGCCTATATCGGCGTCCTGTCCTCCACGTTCAACGAAAAACGAGTGACCATCGAGTCGGCCATCCCGACAGACCCGGAAATCGAAAAGCAGCGCCCGGTCAAAGACCCAGGGGACGGGTCGATGAACATCCTGATACTAGGGTCGGATTCCCGCGGTGACGGCGAAGACACCGCCCAGAACAAGGGTGAAGATGGACAGCGTTCGGACACCATGATGGTGGCCCACATCCCGGAGAGCCGGGATGCTCTCTACGTGATGTCCATCATGCGGGATCTTTGGGTGGAGATTCCGGATCACGGCACGCAGAAGGTCAACGGCGCCCTCAACCTCGGAGGCATTCCCTTGGTGGTACGAACCGTGGAAAACACCTTGGGGTCGCGCATCGATCACGTGGCGGTCATCGACTTCGAGGGGTTCAAATCCTTGACGGAAGCCCTCGACGGGGTAGAGGTCAAGAACGAGCGGGCGTTTTCCGCTGGCCAGAAGGCGCCATCCTATTTCCCGGCGGGGAACATTCGGATCCAAGGCACCGATGCGCTGCGCTTCGTTCGTGAGCGCAAGGCGTTCCTCGAAGGCGACTACCAGCGCATCAAGAACCAGCAAGCCTTTCTCGTCGGCACGCTTGGTCGATTCCTGAACCGAGACACCCTGACGAACCCCAACCGCATCTACAAGGTCGTCAACGAGTTCAGCCCCTATATTTCCGTGGACGAAGGTCTAGACGCGGCAACCCTCGCAGGTCTCGCCACCCAGATGTCGAGCCTCCGGTCCGGCGATATCGACATGTTCACGATACCGAACGCGGGTCCGTCCACGGGGCCCGGCGGAGCCTCCATCATCCTGCCGGACTACGAGCGCATCGAATCGATGAAGCGGGCCTTTAGCGAGGACACCCTCGAGCAGTGGTTAAAGGACTACCGAGCCGACGAAAATGCCTACGGACACGAGAGCGCAGCGACCGAAAGCGCGACTCCGACCGAAAACACCCCCAGCGGACAAGGACAAGACTAGAGCCAGTCCATGACCGATTCATCACATCTGCTCTTGCTCACCCACTCATACACGCCCGAGGACACCGCACCACAGCGGCGTTGGTCGGCCTTCGTACGTGAACTCGTGGCTCACGGCTATCAGGTCACGGTGGTGGCACCGCAACCCACCGCGAAACACGGCTCTTGGCGCACGGAAATAGGCACGTACGGGGAGACCATCCTACGGGTCCCGGGCGCCCAGTCCGCAAAAACCCGCACCGGACGCTTGGTAAATAACATCCTAGGTTCACTGGCAAGTGTGCCGCGCGCACTGTGTGCCGCAAAGGTTGATTTGGTGATCGCCACGGTCCCAGCCTTAACGACCGCGCCCGTGGGTTGGGTCGTTGCCAAGATTAAGAGACGTCCTTTGTTGCTGGAAAT
>CAYZBX010000067.1:0-9039 GCA_964476735.1 uncultured Micrococcaceae bacterium | reverse complement strand
CGCCTTGGCCATCGCCAGGTAGGTCTTGCCGGTGCCGGCCGGGCCGATGCCGAAGGTCACATCGTGTTCGTCGATCGCGTCCACGTACTTCTTCTGGTTCGCGGTCTTGGGACGGATCTTCCGGCCCCGCGAGGCGAGGATGTTGGTGGCGAAAACGGCCGCCGGTTCTGGCTCGCCGCTGCGTTGCAGCGCCACGGTGCGCTCGATGACCTCATCGGTGATCGGCACCCCGGCCCGGGCCATCGTCTTGAACTGTTCGATGACCTCGATGACGGCGGAGACCTCCGGTTCGCGGCCGCGCACGCTGACCTGTTCGCCGGCGGCGGTCAGCACGGTGCCGGGATAGACGCCCTCCAGGATGCGCAAGAGGCGGTCGGCCGCGCCGAGGGTGGCCACCATCTGCTCCGGTGAGGCAAAGGAAACTGTTGCGGTGTGCTCCCCGTGGGGGTCGTGGGCAGGGATACGGGACTCCTGGACGTGCTGGGCGTGAAATGTGTTGGTCACCAGTTTATCGCGACCGTGCTGGCACTTGCCTCATTTTCGGACAGCGATAAAATGATGAAGGTTTCCGGCAGGTAACCATCCGGTTCGGCGAAAGAGAGTTGATTGACCATGCGCGCACCGCAGCGCCGTCGCCGGTCGGCACCCTTCACGGCCCCGACCCGGAGCGTGGCCATCCTGCTCGGCGGCAGTCTCGGGCTGGGCCTGTTGGCCGGTTGCGCGCAGCTGGAGGACGCCGGCAACAGCGCCGAAGCGACCACCAGCGAAGTCGAGCACATTCAGCGGCCCGTGGAAAGCGGCAGCGACGCAAAGATCTCGGCTTCCAGCTCCGTCGACGGTGCCGCGGATGAGGCGGACGCCGCCGAGGGCGAAGCTGGCCTCGTGCGGGACGCGAACCTGGAGGACCGGAACCTGATGCCGAGCCGGGATGAGGCTGCCGCGCCGGCGTCGCAGCCGCCGAACTCCGGCACCCGGGAAAAGACCGTCCCGGTGTACTGGGTTGGCGATACCGCCGAGGGCCTGAAGTTGTTCCGGGAGTTTCGCCGGACCCAAGACTACGGTGATCCGATCGCCACCAGCCTGATGGCAACCTTCAACGGCAGGCCGCTGGATCCGGACTATGCCCACCACCTGCCGCAGATCGACGGCGTCGGCGTCTCCTTGGCGCTGGACAACTCGATCACGCTCGACTTCCCCGCCGAGGCGTTCGACCGGCGGTACAGCACCGAGCTGGCGGAGATGCTGCTGCAGCAGATCGTTTATTCGGCCACCGCGGCCGCGGCGCAGGCTGCGCTGGGGACGCCCGATGAACCGTATCGGGTAAGGATCCTGGTGGATGGTCAGGCGAACCAGCGGGTGTTCTCCGCGGTCGAGCTGGCTGATGAGTACGTTCGCGACACCTCGGCCATCGCCGCGGTCTGGGTCGTCGACCCCCAGGAGGGGCAGACGCTCGGCCCGGAGATCGAGATCAAGGGCCTGTCCACCTCGGACACCGAGGCGCTCGAGTGGACCCTCTACCAATCGGCCGACGGCAGCGACAACTGGACCAAGATTGATTTCGGCAGCGTCAGCCTCGACGCCGGCGAGTCGGTCTTCTCCCAGACCTATAGCCTGCGCCTGGGCTTGGAGCCCGGCGATTACCGCTTGCAGCTGAAGGACCCGTTGAGCACCACGGTGGACAGCAAGGCCTTCACGGTTCGCGGCGGGCCTTAACCGGCCGCGCCCGCGGGCACTCACCAGCGCCGCAAGAGATGATTCAGCACCGCGATGAGCGCGGGGCCTGCCGAGGATGCGCGCATGATGATCTCGCCCAACCGGATGCCGACGGCGCCGGCGCCGAACCAGGCCGCCCGTTCCGCGTCGCTGAAGCCGCCCTCCGGGCCGATGACGATGGCGATCTGCGCGTACTGTTTCACCTTCTCAAGCCCGCCGAGTTCCTCGATCGCGTTGAGCACGTCGCGTTCGCCCTGCTCATCCATAATGATGGTCAGCGTCTGCTCATCCGCGCACAGCGCCGTTACGTCCTTGGATTCGAGCAGCGGACCCAACCGGGGCATGCGGGCACGCCGGGCTTGCTGGCCGGCCTTCGTGACGAGGTTCTGCCACTTCTGGTGCGCCTTTTGCGCCCGAGCACCCTTCCACCGCACCACGGAGCGTTCGGCTTGCAGGGGCGAGATCGCGTCGATCCCGTATTCGGTAGCGGTCTCGACCGCCTGCAGGTCGCGATCATGTTTGGCCAGAGCCTGAATCAGGTGCAGGGCCGGCCGCGGCGAGGGCTCTTCGCCCCGTGCCGTCACGCGCAGCCGAAGACGCACGTCCTTGCCTGGGCCGTGCGTCTCGGTGATTTCGGCGTCCACCCAGCTGCCGGCGCCGTCCGCGTAGCGCAGCCGGTCCCCCGCCGCTAGGCGCACCACGTTATGTGCGTGGTGTGCCGGCTGCCCGGTAATCGTGAAGTCGGTTTCGTGGTAAGGAAAATCGTCGTCGGAACCCAAGTAGAACAGCGGCAACGTCATGCCTGCAGTCTAGCGGGTTCCGTCGAACGGATTCAGTGCGTAGCCTCTTCCCAGCGGTCGCGCAGCTTGGAGAAGAAACCACCCCGCGAGGCCACCGTGGCCTCGGCGGTCTCTTCACCGCGCAACTTGGCCAGTTGCTTCAATAGCTCGCGCTGTTCCTCGTCCAACTTGGTGGGGGTCTGCACATCGATGTTGACCCGGATGTCGCCGCGTCCGCCGCCGCGCAACCGGGTGACCCCGAGGCCGTCGAGTTTCAAGACGGTGCCGGGCTGGGTACCCGGTGCCACGGTGAGGGTGCGTTCGCCGTCCAAAGTTTCAAACGGGATGTCTGCGCCGAGCGCGGCTGCCGTCATCGGGATGGCGATGCTGGCCAGCAGGTCGTCCCCGTCGCGGGTGAAGACCGGGTGGCTCCGGACGGAGATCTCCACGTACAGGTCACCCTGTGGGCCGCCGCCTAACCCGACCTCGCCCTCCCCGGGCAGGTGGATGCGGTTGCCGGTGTTGACTCCGGCGGGGATCTTGATGGTGAGCTTGCGCCGGTCGCGAATGCGGCCCTGCCCGGAACACTCGTGGCAGGGGTGCTCGATGACGGTGCCGAAGCCCTGACACTGGTAGCAGCGTTCCGTGGAGATAACCGGGCCGAGGAAGGACTGGACCTGACGCTGCGTCATGCCCTGTCCATGACAGATGTGGCAGGTCACCGGTGAGGTGCCTTCGGCGCAGCAGGAACCCTGGCAGGTTGGGCAGACCACGGCCGTCTCCACCTCGGTGCTGACCTCCCCACCGAAGACCGCGTCCTGCAGATCGATCCGGACCCGGATCATTCCGTCCTGCCCTGGCTGGGTGCGGGACATCGGGCCCTGATGACCGCCGCCGGCGGCGTTGAAGAAGGTTTCGAAGAGGTCGGAGAACCCGAAACCACCGCCGCCGCCGCCGAAGCCGGTCTGGGCGCGACCATTCTCATCGCCGGTCGCGTCGTAGTTGCGCCGACGGTCCGCGTCGGAGAGCACCTCGTAGGCGTGCGTGACGCGCTTGAACTCCTCGGCCGCTTCCTCGCCCGGGTTCACGTCCGGGTGCAACCGGCGGGCCTTCTTCCGATAGGCCTTCTTGATCTCCTCGGCAGAGGCATCCGAAGACACGCCGAGAGTCTGATAGTGAGTACTCACTGAACTAGTGATCCTTCCAACGTCTTATCGTTGAGCCAAAATCTTGGACAGGTACTTTGCGATGGCGCGCACCGCGGCCATGGTGCCCGGATAGTCCATCCGGGTCGGCCCCATCACGCCCACCTTGGCGTGTTGATCGGCGGTGCCGTAGTTGGCCACCACCAACGAGGTTTCCGCGAACGAGCCGTAGGGGTTTTCCCGGCCAATCTTGATGGACATCCCGGAGGCATCCTGCTCCATCTCGGACAACAACCGCAACAGCACAACTTGTTCCTCGAGCGCTTCCAGGATGGGGCCGATGCTGAAGGGGAAATCGGAGTTGGCCCGAGCTAGGTTCGCGGTGCCGGCCATGACGATCCGTTCCGAAGCACGGGAATCCGCCACGCCGACCACGGTGTTGAAAAATTGCTGGGCCACCGGAACGTGGTTGGCCGGCAGCAGGAGTTCGGTCATCGGTTGACCGGCCAACTGATCCAGCAGCACCGTCTTGATGATCTGGCACTGCTCCTCGGTCAACGGCTCGGCGACCGTGATGACGCGCTGTTCCACCTTGCCTGCGGAGTCGATGACCACGACCAGATGCTTGTTGGCCGCCAGCGAGACGACCTCCAGGTGGCGCAGCGTCGCGGAGTCCGTGGTCGGGATCTGCAGGACCGCCACCTGATTGGTCAGCTGGGAGAGCAACCGAACGGTGCGGGAGAGCATCTCGTCCAAGTCCTCCGCGGACTCCAGCAGGGTGTGGATCGCGTTCCGTTCCGCCACGGAAAGCGGCTTGAGCTCGGCGATCTGATCGACGAACAACCGGTAGCCCTTGTCGGTGGGGATGCGGCCTGCGCTGGTGTGCGGGGCGACGATCAGCCCCTCCTCCTCCAGGGAGGCCATGTCATTGCGGACGGTGGCCGATGACACCCCCAAACTGTGGCGCTCAACCAGTGCCTTCGAGCCCACCGGTTCCCGCGAGTGGACGTAGTCTTCGACGATGGCGCGCAGGACCTGAAGCTTGCGTGGCTCGGCCCCCTTGGGTCGAGCTCCTTGATCGGTCACGGCGATACCTCCTTCGAAAAACTGACGCCGGTAAGCGGCGACCAAACTCATTGTGACTTAGCACTCTCTTGCTGGCAGTGCTAATTTTCCTTTCCAGTGTAGTACCTCAAACGGTTTTTGTCGGCGTGGCGTCGTACAGTAGTGCCCATGAACAGTCAATGGGGTCCGAGTGAACTTACCCAATTGCGGGCGGCGCAGCGCGTCGAGATACGCCAACAGGCCGCTGAGAAGGGCCTAGTGGTTGAGGACATAGAGTCCGGCTGGGTGGGCGCGATCATCCGCACGGAAAAATCCGGCGGCGTTCATTTGGTGGTCTTGGAGGACCGCCACGGTAAGTGCCGTTCCTTCCCGCTTGGCTTCGGTTTCCTGCTCGAGGGCGAGCCGGTGGAGTAGGTTGCACCTCAGCGGAAGGCCGTCGCAGCGCCGGCCCCGTCGCGGACGGCATCTGGGTCTAGGTCGCGTGCCAGCGATACCGCCACGGTGGCGCGGGCCGCGAAGCTCTGGGTGGAGGGCACCCATGACGCCGAACTTGTGGAGAAGATCTGGGGCGAAGACCTGCGCGAACTCGGCATCGCCGTCGAGCCGGTGGGCGGCATCGACGAGCTCTACCGGATGATCGAGGCGTTCGGCCCAACGCCGCAGGCTCGCCTTGCCGTGTTAGTGGACCACCTGGTCTCCGGTTCGAAGGAGACCCGGATCGTGGAACAGGTCCGCCGCAATCGAGCGTGGTCAGAGACCGTCTTGGTCCTGGGGCACCCGTTCGTCGACGTGTGGCAATCCGTCAAGCCCAAGGCCTTGGGCATCTCGGCTTGGCCGCAGATCGACAGGTCAGTCGAGTGGAAGCGTGGCGTGTTGGCCCGCTTCGGGTTGCCGAATTCCTCGCAGCGTGATGTTGCGCACGGCTGGAAACTGATTCTTGGCCGGGTCAACAACTACGCGGACCTAGAACCCGCATTCTTGGGACGAGTTGAGGAACTCATCGACTTCCTCACCCAAGATGACGAGGACCGATACGCGTAGCCGGTTTGGGCTACGCTGGCGCGTGCCTGCGTCGGTTCGCTTTCCGCATGGATTAGACTGGAGATTGTTTTAGTTGTATTCGCGTATTCGTGAGCAAAGGTTTTGACGAGAGAGTGTCCATGAGCACCGCCAATCAGGGAAATACCGGGCAGCACCAGGCTCCGCAGGATCCTGCACCAGCCGTTCCGCCGTTGACCCCTGCAGAGGATCGTCAGTGGGCGACCATTTCCCACTTCGGGGCGATCCTCGGGGCCCTGCCGTCACTGGTCATCTACCTGATCTTCCGTGATCGTGGCCCGTTCACCGCACAGGAATCCAAAGAGGCGCTCAACTTCACGCTGCCGCTGACGGTGCTGTTCATCGCCGCCAACATTCTGGCCGTCCTGCCCGTCTTCGGTTGGGTTTTCGGTTTGATTGCCGTGGTGGTCTGGATCTTCATGACCGTGTCCGGGGTCATCGCCGGCATCGAATGTAACAAGGGCCGCCCGTACCGCTACAAGTACAATCTCCGGTTGCTCTAAAACCGGTTAGTACTCGCTAAAGGCCCGCCGAATCTCGGCGGTGTCAAACCCCTTTGCTAGGCACAGCTGCAGGAGAATCCGGGCGTGTTGAGGCGTCAGGTCGGCGTTGGCAACGAAGCCTCGGTCGCGGAGCGAGCCTCGCAACATCACTGCGGGCTCGTCCCACCCGCGTGATGCCTGCACCACCGCAACGCCGGAGTCCGCTGCAGCATCGAGGGCCGCATCGATTCCCGGTGGGTTGGTTCCGGGCGGAAAACCGATGGCAACGATCCCCCTGGCGCCCTTGGCAACAAACGCTTCCACGGCAGTACCATCCGCTTGGGCGTGGCCATAGACGACGTCGACCCGCGGCAAGGACTTCGGCCCGGCAAACTGCGCCAAACCAAACTCGCTGTTTGTGGTGTGCCTGCCCGCCGGCGCCCGCCGCAGCCGGATCTTGCCGTCCGCGCCCAGCACCCCCAGTTCGTGGGAGACCGGGCTTGCCATGGCCGCGAGGTCGTGATTGGCGCGCTTACTGACGTCGCGGGCGCTGTGAATGGTTCTGTTCATCACCACGAGCACGCCGAGACCGGAACACTGTTCGCTGGCCGCGACCCGGACCGCATCCATGAGGTTCAGCTCGGCGTCGGAGGCGACGGTCCGCGGCGGCCGCTGCGCCCCGACAAGGACCACCGGTTTGCGGGTGTTCAGGACCAACTGGAGAAAGTATGCCGTCTCCTCCAACAAGCCGGTCCCGTGGCCGATGACCACGCCGGCCACGTCGGGCTGGTCGGCCGTTCGCTGGACGACATGGGCGAGCCGGAACCAGTCATGGGTGGTGAGCTGTTTGCTGCGCAACTGTGCGAAAGGAATGGGGCGAATCGTCGCCAGCTCTTGGATCCGAGGGTGCATCGAAAGCAGGGTTTCGGTGTCTAGCACACGCCCGATATCCAGGTAGTTGAGGTAGTCGGTGGCGCCGGTGCCCGCATTGCTGATGGTGCCCCCGGTGCCGATGAACGCGATGGTGGCCATGTTTGTTAGATTACGGTGAAACGGCTAGAAGTCCAGTAGCTGCCGGACGACCTCGTCGGCGAGTAAGCGGCCCTTCAGCGTCAGCACCACGCGCCGGTCCTCGTTTAGCGCAGCGGCCTTGATCAGGCCATTTTCCACGAGGGATTGGCTCCGGCGGGTCACCTCGGTGTCTGTTAAACCCAACACGGAGGTGGGCAGGCCTTCCGCGAGGCGGGTCCGAAGGAGCACTTCCTCCAGCAATTGCGCCTCTGCATCGGGTATCTCCATGCCCAAGGCGGGTGAGTGCCCGGCCGCGAGCCGCTCGGCGTAGGCGCGGGGGTGCTTGACGTTCCAGAACCGATAGTTTCCCAGATGGGAGTGGGCTCCCGGGCCATAGCCCCACCAGTCCTGGTTCATCCAGTAGTACCGGTTGTGTGCCGACCTCGTGTGCTCACCGGTGGACCAGTTGGACAGCTCGTACCACGAAAGCCCTGCGCGTTCTAAAAGCTTGTCGGTCAGCTCGTACTTAGCGGCTTGGTCGTCCTGGCTCGGGTACGGGTACAGACCGCGTTTCATCTGGGCGGCGAGTTTGGTGCCCTCTTCGATGATCAGCGCGTACGCGGAGATGTGGTCCGGTGCCAGCGCCGTGACTAGATCCAAGGTTTTCCGGTAGTCCTGCACACTTTCGCCCGGGGTGCCGTAGATCAGATCTAGGCTGACCTGCAGTCCGGCCTGCCTGACAAGGTCCACTGCAGTAGGGATGTTTTCCGGGTTGTGGGTCCGGTCGAGTACCTTGAGCACGTGGGGAACGGCCGATTGCATCCCGATGGAAAACCGGGTCACGCCCGCCTCGGCGAGTTCCTCCACCAGAGCCGGTGTGATGGTGTCCGGGTTCGCCTCCACGGTGACCTCGGCGCCGGGTTGCAGACCGAAGGTTTGCGTCAGTCGCCGCAGGATGGCGGCAAGGTCTCCGGCCGGCAGCAGCGTCGGCGTACCGCCCCCAAAGAATACCGAAGCGAGTGCCCGCGGTTGCAGTCCGGCGGCGGTCATCCGCTGCGCGGAAAGCTCGATCTCCCCGAGCATGGTCTGGGCATAGTTCAGCAGGTCTGCCCCGCCGCCGAGTTCGTGGGAGGTGTAGGTGTTGAAGTCGCAGTAGCCACACCGAACGGCACAAAACGGAATGTGCACGTAGGCGGAAAACGTCCGCGGTTGCTCGGACCGTGCCGCCGCTGGCAGGGCACCATCCAACGCGGGGATGGTTGCCCCGTCCAGATCATGTGCGGGCATGGGCTACTTGCGGCCCTTGTCTGCCGTACCGGCGTCCGAGGACAGCGCCGCAATGAAGGCCTCTTGGGGCACCTCAACGCGGCCAACCATCTTCATGCGCTTCTTGCCTTCCTTCTGCTTTTCAAGCAGTTTGCGCTTGCGGGAGATGTCGCCGCCGTAGCACTTGGCCAAGACGTCCTTGCGGATGGCGCGGATGTTCTCGCGGGCAATGATGCGGGAACCGATGGCCGCTTGGATCGGCACTTCGAACTGCTGGCGTGGGATCAGTTCGCGCAGCTTCTGCGTCATCATCACGCCATAGGAGTAGGCCTTGTCCTTGTGGGTGATGGCGGAGAATGCATCCACCTGTTCGCCCTGCAACAGAATGTCGACCTTGACCAGATCGGAGACCTGTTCGCCCTCCGCCTTCCAATCCAGCGAGGCGTAGCCCTTGGTGCGGGACTTGAGCTGGTCGAAGAAATCAAAAACGATCTCGGCCAACGGGATCCAGTACCGCAG
>CAYZBX010000066.1:0-9097 GCA_964476735.1 uncultured Micrococcaceae bacterium | reverse complement strand
CCGGCGACGTCGACCCGTCCATCATCACCCAGCTAATCGTGCGCGGGATCTACACCGCGGAGGAGATGGACACCATCCTGAACAAGGAGTCCGGGCTGAAGGGACTGGCCGGCTCCAATGACATGCGCTCGCTGGTGGAGAACGCCGCCAACGGCGACGACGGCGCCGAGTTGGCGCTGTCCGTGGCGGCCTACCGCCTGCAGAAGTACATCGGCGGCTACCACGTGGCGGTCGGCGGCGCGCAGGCGCTGGTGTTCACCGCCGGCATCGGGGAAAACTCCTGGCAGTTCCGCGAACGTGTCTGCAACGGGCTGGGCGCCCTAGGCATCAGGCTGGACATGCCCACCAACGTCGCCCGCTCCGAGGAGCCGCGAGTCATCTCCGCCCTCGACTCCGCCATTCCGGTCTTGGTGGTGCCCACCAACGAGGAAGAGGCGATTGCCGGGCTGGTGAACGAGCTCCTCTCCGACGGGGCCGACGCGTAGGCGCTGCCATGCACCCGGCGGAACACACCCAGGCGGCCCGGCTACGCCGGATGAAGGCGGTGGCCACCGGCCTGTTGCTGGCCATGCTGGCGCTGTTCGTCACCGGATTCGCGTTGCAGGAGTCCTACCCTGCCTTCGCGTACCTGCGCGCCGCCGCCGAGGGCGGCACGGTGGGCGCGTTAGCCGACTGGTTCGCGGTCACCGCGCTGTTCCGCCACCCGCTGGGGTTGAAGATCCCGCATACCGCGCTGATCCCGCGGAAGAAGGACCAGCTGGGCGCGATGCTTGCCGACTTCGTGCACACCAACTTCGTGGCCGGGGACGTGGCCCGGGAGAAGATCGACCGGCTCCAGGTCAGCGCTGCGGCCGGCGCGAAGGCGCAAGAGTTGCTCGCCGACCCGCAACGGCGCGCCCAAGTGCTCGCGAACGCCCGCCTGCTGGTCAGCAGGGGGCTAGACCTCAGCGACGACCATGCGGTCCGGTCGCTGCTGGCCACCGTCGCGGAGAACCACGTCGTCAAACCCGATTGGTCGCCGACCTTGGGCCGGACGCTGGCCGAACTGGTGGCTCATGGCCACCACCAGAAGCTGGTGACGCTGCTGGCCGAACGCGCCGGGTTGTGGGTGGTCAACAACCCGCAGATGATCGAGCAGGTCATCGCCGAGCGCGCCCCGGGCTGGGCGCCGGCCTTCGCCAACGAGCTGCTGGCACGCAAGATCCACAAGGAACTGGTCGGCTTGGCCACGGCCATCACCCACGATCCGCAGCATTCGGTGCGCCGGGATATCACCGCGTGGCTGCAGGACCTCAGCGTGCGCCTGCACGATGACCCGCAGCTGCGCGCCACCGTGGAGGGCTACAAGACCGAGCTGCTCTCCTCCCCGCAGCTGCAGGAATGGGCCAGCCAAGCGTGGTCTTCGGTGAAGCGGGTCGCGCTCGCCGAGCTGGAAAAACCGGATTCGGAGCTGAGCCTAGCCATCGGGCAGGCGCTGGACTTCGTCGCCGACCAGCTCTCCGGCAACGCCGAGTTGCAGCGCGCCCTCGACTCCGTGGTGTCCAGGCTGGCCGGCGCCGTGCTGCGGGACTACGGGCCCGCGCTCACCGGGGTGATCGAGCAGACCGTGCAGCGCTGGGACGGGAAACAAACCAGTCGCACCATCGAGCTTTTCGTGGGCCGCGACCTGCAGTTCATCAGGATTAACGGCACGGTGGTCGGCGCGTTGGCCGGCCTGTGCATCTTCACGCTGGCCCAGCTGCTGATCAATCCTGTTTAACAGGAGTATCAATTCGAATCATCTGCGCTAGACTTTGAATCGAACCGATACGCTACAACATAGGTGGGGCTTATGGCTATCAAAGGTTCGGAACGCAGCGACGTCGTGCGCAACCGCGGAAGGATTCTGACTTCTGCCGCTCACGTCCTTGGCGAAAACCCGAATGCTTCCATGTCTGAAATCGCATTGCACTCCGGCTTGTCAAGGGCAACCTTGTATCGCCATTTCAGCTCTGTCGATGACTTGATGTACGCGACCCGCGAGCATGTGCTGACGCTGCTGCAAAGCGCTACGGAACGTGTCCAAGATCGGGCGAACTCTCCCACGGAAGTGGTGCAGGAACTCGCCCAGGAGTTGATGCTGATCGCCAAGCGGTACCGCGGCGTGCTCAGCACCACCCCGGAGATCGACCCGAAGTTCGTGCGCCGCAGAGATCTTTCGCTGGAAAGCCTCGAAGAGATCATCGCGCAGGGACAGCTGGACGGGCAGTTCCGTGCTGATGTGTCGCCGCGCTGGGTGCTCACCAGCCTGCTCGGGCTGCTGGACTCATCCCTCTCCGCAGGCATGAAGGCCAGCGCCGCGACCGCGACGCTGGCCTCCCAAACGCTGCTGAGTGGGATTCACCCGCAAGAGGTGGCCTGAGCCGAACTAGAGGCCCTTCGATAGGTCGACGGGCTTGGCCGGCAACTCCTTGATGTCCTCGACCAGCTGCCCTGGAATCGTGGCCGGCAACGGCCCGAACAGGGCGGCTGTGTCTTTAATGGTGTTCTTGGCCAGCACGTGGTTGCCCACGCCGCCGATGACGGCGCCCACGCCGAACGGGATCGCCCGGCCGAGCATCGAGGAGCCCTGACGCACCAACAGCTTGCGGAAGAAGGTGCGCTTGATCTTGTCCGCCACCGCGCCCGAAAACGACTTCTGGGACATGAAGGGCAGGAAGGACAGGGCCGGACCAGTGGGCATGGCCCCGGACTGGGCGGCCAGCTGGGTGATCAGGTTTCGGCCGTCTTCACCCAGCAGCACCGCCATCACCATGTTCTGGGCGCGCTGCTTGTCCTTGGTCGGCACGCCATGCAGCTCCGCGATGGACTGCACGTACAGCGCGGAGGCCTCCAGGAAACCGATGGTGATGCCGGCGGACAGCCCAAGCGCGGCTGCCGTGCCGACCCCGGGCAGGATCGCGGTCGCGCCGACCGCGGCCCCGCCGATGGTCACCGAGTTCATGTAGTCCCGCGCCAGCTTCTGGGCGAGTTGTTCGGTGCTCCACTCCGGGTGCTTACGGCGCAACCGGCGCAGATTCGCCAACACCAGTGGTCGTTGTACTTCTACGGCGCTAAGAATGGCTTTCTCCAGGGCGGGCTTGGGCCGTCCGTCGTCCTCGAAAGCTTGCTTTCCGGCGAACTTGCCAAGCTGGTCCTGCACAAAGCTTTTTCCAGTTGGTTTCTTCATCACAACCAGTAAAACACCGTTGCTGCCAGGAATCTTCCCAGCAGGCTTACTTTTTCTTAGACACGCTGCAGCTCGGCCTCCTCGCTCACCGGCAACTGCTGGTTCTTCAGCGCATCCTTCAGCCACAGGAAGGCTGCAACGAAGCCGACCGTGAGGCTGATGTGCCCCAGCCCGGCGATACCCGCGAAGGCCGCCGAATCAGCCGCTTTGCCCAACACCACGAGGGTGCCCTTGAGGAGCATCATGCCGCCGGTCAGGACGATCCCGATGTTCCAGAACCAGAAGAACAGGGTGGCGGACTTGGCGGGGCGTGCCTGCAGCACCTTGGCCACGGCAAAGATGAGCAGCTGGATCACGAAGCCCAGCACGATCAGGTGGGTGTGCACCGTGGACAGTTGCTGATGCACGTCGAACTCGAAGCCGCTGAACTTGGTGAGTTCGCGGTAGTAGACGCCGCTGGCCACGCCGATGAAGGCCCAGATAAATGCTGAATACAGTAGTTTTTTCTCCATACTTCAACCGTATGGCCGCGCCATCGCACGGACATCACCCGTTCGGGTGATTAGTCACCGGTTGAAGCGGACGTCGGCCCAGACCAGTCGGTAGCTCAGCCCGCTGGCATCCGGTTCCGGCACCAGAGTGGCGCGTTCGGAGCTTTCCGTCGGCCAGAACACCCCGGAATCCAAGATGGTGCTGGCTCCCCGCTTGCTGAGCACGTAGTTCAGCCGCTGCCCGTCGGTCCGATGCGGACGCAGGTCCAACACAGCCGTGGCGTCTTGATCACGCCGGTCGCGGAAGAAGGAGCTGGCACCCTCGGAGGTAAACTCCGCCGGCGCGCTCAGCTCTTGCAGCTGCCTGTACTGCGCGGACCCCTCCAGCGGGTCGCTGTTCAGCTGCCCGATGAGCACGAACTTGGCGTCCGGTTCCAGTCCCCCGGTCTGGCCGGCGTCATCCTCGATGTAGCCCTGCTCCCCGCCCTGGCCTAGGTAATCCTGGACGAATTGAAGTTGGTCGCGGTGCCGGGCCGCCTCGGCCTGCTCCACGCCGAGCTCACGCGGGCTGGACAGGTGGGTGACCACCACGTGGACGGTCTGGCTACCGGATACCACCGGCACGTCCCACAGGCTGCGGCTCAGCAGCGGCATGACCTTGCGCTCCAGCGGGGTGAAGCTGGTTTCGTTCAGCCGGTTGTTGGGCAGCTCGGCCCACTTCAACTTGTTGAAGGTGCGCACCTTCGACTCTTGGATGGGCAGCTGGGAGAGCAGCACCATGCCGCCCTGACCGGGGAAGTCTCCGTGCCCGAGCGCGTCTTCGGCTCCGCCGACGGTGCCGTCGTGGTTCAGGTCCGAGCCGGAATCGACGCCGGCGTTCACCGGCGCCACGTAGCTGTAGCGGTACTGGATGGGCTGCGCGCCATCCTGACCCCGGGCCAAGTACTTCTCTTGGAAGAGCTTGATGGCGTCCTGCTGCTCGTCGAAGTCGACGCCGGTGAGGGCGACGATGTTCGGGCGCTGGGTCTGCAAGGTGGCGGCAAGCTTCTTAGCCCGCAGGTCTTCACCGCTTTCCAGCTGGGCGATCAGGTCCCCCTCTATCTCCCCGATCAGCTGCGCGTTGATGGTGGCAAAGCGGATCTTGCCGTTGTCTCTGGCCAGCGCGTTCGCTTCGATCTGCGCGTAGGGAGCCGACCGTTCGGCGTCCGGGCGGATGAGGACCGGGTGATTCAGCGGCGAGTCCGCGCGGGGCGAGCCCGGCGGGCACTTGCCGATGCTCGGCACGGACTCGGTGCCATCCTCGGCGGGCGTTTGTCCCACGGCGGGCGCGGCGAGAGCCACAAAAATCGCCGCCGCAGAAGCGACGGCGGCAGCTCGCATGCGTGCACGCACAATAGTGGACATGTCTCCATACACTAACCGGCCGGTAAGTTAGTCACAACCAAGAAGGGCGATCAGCGCCCACTTGAGACACAAATGTGACCACTGGCAGGCGCGTTGTTATACAACCGTGACGCTAAGCAGGGTTGCCTTCTTGGGTGTTCAGAGCCGGTTTCGCGGGACATCCGTTGGCATGAAGCCTACGATGAAACTACCCCTAGTCGCCGGCACGACATACCGTTTGGAGCACAACATGGCCGATTCACCGTCCCCGCAGCACGGCACCGATTACCCCACGGCCACCACGGTTGAGCAGTTTCGCGCCAATCTTGCCGCGGTGCGCGCCAAAATCGCGGCCGCGGCCCACTCGGTGGGGCGTGATCCGGCCGAGGTCACGCTGCTGCCGGTGTCCAAGACGGTCTCGACCGACCGCATTCGGGCCGCCCACGCGGCGGGTCTGACCCGGCTGGGCGAAAACAAGGTGCAGGAGGCCGCGCGCAAGGCCGAGGAGCTTGCCGAACTCAACATCGACTGGGTGGTTATCGGCCACTTGCAGCGCAACAAGGCCAAGGACGTGGCACGCTTCGCCAGCGAATTCCAGGCGCTGGATTCGCTGAAGGTCGCCACCGCGCTGGATCGCCGCCTGCAGGCCCTAGGCCGCGGTTTGGATGTCTTGGTGCAGGTCAACACCTCCCGTGAGCCGCAGAAATACGGCTTGCCGCCGGAGGAGGTAGGCGCCTTCCTCAAGCAATTGCCGGCCTTCAGCTCACTGCGGGTCAAGGGCTTGATGACGCTCGCCGAATTCAGTTCCGATCGGCAACGGGTTCGTGAGTGTTTCGTCACGCTGCGCACCCTGCGCGACCAGCTGCGCCAGAGCCTTCCGGAGGAGATTTCCCTAGCAGAATTGTCCATGGGGATGAGCGGAGACTATGAACTGGCCATCACCGAGGGGGCTACACTTGTTCGAGTCGGTCAGGCCATCTTCGGTAAACGCGCTACCCCGGACAGCTTCTATTGGCCCGATTCCGCACCCCATTAGTACATCCCAGTGCAAAAGAAACTTGGTGACTGTTGAATTCCTCGTCCGCTCACGCGGCCCGGCTGCCTGATGGCGCCGTCTCCACCATCGCGGTGCTGCTTGGTGCTGCCTTCGTCGTCATTTTGAATGAGACCATCCTCAATGTGGCGTTGACCCACCTGATGGCTGACTTCCATGTCAGCGCCAACACCGTCCAATGGGTCGCCACCGCGTTCATGCTCACCATGGCCGTGGTGATCCCCACGACCGGCTTCCTGTTGGAACGCTTCTCCATCCAAAAGGTGTTTGCCGCGGCCATGGGGTCCTTCCTCGTCGGCACGCTGCTGGCCGCCGTCGCACCCAGCTTCGTCGTGTTGGTCTTGGGCCGCGTGGTTCAGGGCTTCGGCACCGCGATCATGATGCCGCTGCTGATCACCACCATCCTGCGGTTGGTTCCGGCCCAACGCCGCGGCGCGATCATGGGCAACGTGTCCATCGTGATCTCGGTGGCCCCCGCGCTGGGACCGACCATCTCCGGGATCATCCTGTCGGTCGCCCCGTGGCGCTTCCTGTTCATCGCGGTGCTGCCGATCGCGGTGGCCGCGCTGCTGATCGGCCTGAAGAAGCTACCTACCGAGGTGGAACCGAGCACCGGTTCGCTGGATCTGCTGTCTGTGCTGCTGACGGCACCGGGCTTCGGCGCCCTCGTGTACGGTCTGTCCTCCTTCGGCAATACCGAGCAGCGCAACCTGCCGCTGTCCTTCACCGCGCTGGGCATCGGCGTCCTGTGCGTCGGCCTGTTCATCGCACGCCAGCTGAAGCTGCAGTCCACCGGCGCTCCGCTGCTGGACCTGCGCACCTTCCGCTACCGGGACTACACGCTGTCCCTGGGGCTACTGGTGCTGTCCATGATGTCCCTGTTCGGCGTGGTGATCGTGCTGCCGATCTACATGCTCTCGATCCGGGAACTGGACCCGGTCCAGGTCGGCCTGATCCTGTTGCCGGGCGGGCTCATCATGGGCCTATTGGGTCCGGTGGTCGGCCGGCTCTTCGACCGGGTGGGCGCGCGTCCGCTCACCATCACCGGTGCCTCGCTGGTGGTGGCATCGATGGTGCTGCTCACCTTCTTGGACCTGCAGACCCCGCGCTGGTACCTGATCATGGCCCACATCGTGTTGAGCATCGGCTTGGCGCTGATCTTCACCCCGGTGTTCACCGCGTCGATGAACCCGCTTCCGCCGCAGCTCTACCCGCACGGTTCCGCCACCCTGTCCACGCTGCAGCAGGTGGCCGCGGCGGCCGGGACCGCGCTATTGATCGCCGTGCTCCAACTCACCGCGAGCTCCGCCTCGGGGCAGCGTGGGGCCACCGTCACCGGCACCGCCCTGATGCCGGGGGTCACCGCGGCGTTCTACGTGGCGGCCGGGCTGGCCGTCGTGGCGCTGGTGCTGACCTTTTTCATGCCGGCCAAGGCTCCGCGGGAAGCCGCCGGGAATCTTTCCGAGCAGCCCTGACGTTATAACTTGTCGGTGCCCTACACAGCGTGGGGCACCCGTCGAGTTTTCCTCGTGATCGGTGACACCGGTCGGATATGGAGCCTGCCTTGTCTTTGCCTTCACCGCAGATGATCCTGCACCGCACCATGGGCAGCCAGCGTCACAAGGACCACGGCAAGATCGCGCCCGGGACCGTGAAGCGCATCCTCGGCTTTGCCGCCCGCCGCAAGAAGATGCTGCTGTCCTTCCTCGCCGTCTCCGTGCTCGTCTCGATCATCGGCGTGCTCACCCCGGTGTTGGCCGGCGACGTCGTCAACGCGATCACCGCCGGCGGGCCGGTGGAGGCGATCGTCTGGTTGGCGATCGCCATCGCCGCGTTGGCCATCGCCGACGCAGGCCTCACCCTGCTGAACCGATTCTTCTCCTCCCGCGTCGGCGAGGGTCTGATCTACGACCTGCGCACCGCTGTCTTCGACCACGTGCAGACCATGCCGGTGGCGTTCTTCAACCGGACCCGCACCGGCGCCCTAGTCTCGCGGCTCAACACCGACGTCATCGGCGCCCAACGCGCCTTCGCCAACACCCTCTCCGGGGTCGTGGCCAACATCGTTTCGCTGGCCCTGACCGTCGGCGTCATGGCCGCCATTTCTTGGCAGGTCACCCTGCTGTCCATCTTGCTGCTGCCCATCTTCCTTGTCCCGGCGCGCCTGCTCGGCGCCAAGCTGGCGGCCCTGCAGCACGAGGCGGCCAACTACAACGCGGCCATGTCCACCCGGATGACCGAGCGCTTCGGCGCCGGCGGCGCCACCTTGGTCAAGCTCTTCGGCTCCCCCTCGATCGAATCCGAGGCCTTCGCCGCGCGCGCCGGCCGGGTGCGGGACATCGGGGTGCGCACCGCCATGCTGCAGACCACCTTCGTGATCGCCCTGACCTTGGTGTCCGCGCTGGCGTTGGCCCTCGTCTACGGGTTGGGTGGCGTGCAGGCCGTGCTGGGCAACCTGAACGCCGGCGACGTGGTCACCCTGGCCATGCTGCTCACCCGGCTGTACACGCCGTTGACCATGCTGGCCAACGCCCGCATGGACATCATGAGCGCGGTGGTGAGCTTTGAACGTGTCTTCGAGGTGCTGGATCTTGAGCCGTTGATCAAGGAAGTGCCGAACGCCAAGTCGGTCGCCCCGGGCCCGGTGGAAGTTCGTTTCAACAACGTCCGCTTCGCCTACCCGAGCGCGGAACAGGTCTCCTTGGCCTCGTTGGAAGAGGTCGCGGTGCTGGACCAGCGCGCCGGCGACGAGGTGCTGCACGGCATCGACTTCACCATCGAGCCGGGCTCGACGGTCGCGCTGGTCGGCTCCTCCGGTGCCGGTAAGTCCACCATCGCCTCTCTGCTGCCTCGGCTCTACGACCCCAGCTCCGGTTCGGTCACCGTCAATGGCGACGATCTGCGCGAGCTGAGCTTCGACTCGCTCAAGCAGACCATCGGGATGGTCACCCAGGACGGCCA
>CAYZBX010000065.1:0-9116 GCA_964476735.1 uncultured Micrococcaceae bacterium | reverse complement strand
AGTAGGCGAACGGGCTCAGCAGCAGCGGGATGTGGTAGTGCTCTTGGCCGGCTTCCACGGTGAACTCAATGGTTGCACGCGGGTAGAAGCTTGCCTTCTGCTGGCCAGCGAAGTAATCGCCTACGCCAAAGGTGATCCGGTATTCTCCGGCTTCCAGGGTCTGTGGGCCCAGTTCGGGCACGCGGCCATCCTCGTTGGTGACCGCACGGGCGATTTCCTCGCCCTTGGCATCTGCCAGTACGACGTCGACACCGGTGGCAGGCTTGCCGACCGTGGAGTCCAGTACGTGGGCAGTGATAAAGCTCTTGTGGCTCATGCGAAAAGTCCTTCTAGTCGTACGACGGCGATTTGGCGGAGCTGGTCAGCGCATTCGACCGACTCTTGCTCTGCGGTGTTGTTCATGCGGCGCTCGAGTTCGGCCAGCACTTCTTCCTTGCTGCGGCCTGCGGCACGGATCAAGAAGACCTGATCGAACTTCTCCTCGTAGGCAGCGTTACCCTTGGCGAGCTTCTCGGCGGTGTCGCCGCTCAGGTCGCCGAGGCCGGACTGCTCGGCACGGGAGAGTGTAGCCTCCTTGTGATCACCCTGGGCGCGTTCGCCGATGCGTGGGTGATGGGCCAAGGCCTGATCAACCTCGGCGGTGGTCAGGGGGTTGGCGGCGCGATTGGCGGCGCCCACGAGGTCGTCCAGCGAGTTGAACGGACGGGCGGCGGCCAGCTCGGCGCACCAGCGCTCGATGTCGAGGCATGGCTTCAATGCGGCGATGGCGTCTGCCTCGCTGGCTGCATTAAAGTCGGAGAGCTGCACTTGTCGATCCTTCGTTTCTAATTTTCATATCGTGGAATATGTTTTCCACTTATGTACTAGTGAACTGTCTCACAGCGGAAATTTCAACCACCAAATGTTCACAATCTGGAAACTTTCCGGTCACGGGGTGCGCTATCCCTTGGAAACATAGGGTAATTGGCAAGTTCGCCGCGCATAAGTCTTTTGGCAGAATCTGCTTTAGGGCCGGGCGGAAGGTGGGGCCATGCGTTCGGCGAACAGGCCTTTAGGCCGAAATGGCAGTGTGTTTAGCTGGGATAACGAAAGCCGATTCCGAACGAAAGGCTCATCAGATGACACTCAACAACAAGACGATCGCCATCCTCACCGCAGACCTGTTCGAAGAATCCGAGGTGCTGTACCCTCAAATTCGCTTGCGGGGCGCGGGCGCGAACGTCAAGGTGCTCAGCCCCACCGGCCAGAGCGTTAAGGGCAAGAACGGCTTCGCCGCGCTGCCGGTGGAGGGTGCCATCGCAGACGTGTCCCTCGACGAGGTAGACGCCGTGGTGATCCCGGGCGGCTTCGCCCCGGACAAGGTTCGCCAAGATTCCGCCGCCATCGAGCTGGTACGGGGTGCGGCGCAAGCGGGCAAGCCGATCGCGTTCATCTGCCACGGGCTCTGGGTCGGCGTTACCGCCGACATCCTGAATGGCCGCACGACCACTGCGGTGCCGGTGATCAAGCCCGAAGTGGTAGGCGCAGGGGCCAGCTGGTCAGACAACCACGTGGTGGTGGATGGCAACCTCGTGACGGCCCAGATTCCACGTGACCTAGAAGAGTGGATGCAGAAGTTCATCGACGTCGTCGCGCAAGCCTAGACGCTGGCGACACAGCGGGGCCCCGGACGAGCATGTAATTTCGACCGGGGCCCTGCCGTGTGCGAACGGGATGCGTGTGGTGTTCGTGCGCTACATGAGCCGGTCAGCGACTGCCGAACCTATCGTGCCAAAGGGCCTGCGTTTGTGTGTTTGTTATGCGCATTGGGCGCACTCGAGGGGCTAACACACACGAGAACAGGGCATAAGGCTGGCATAAGATGGTGTTGTTTGACTGCGTGATCAACGGAGTCGGTGGGAGCAGGGGGGCTTGCGAATGAACCAAATGTCAGATTCTCCTCTCGGGGATAGTGATGACTCCGTGGATACCTCAATCCAGGTTGGTGACCTAGATCCGGACTCTGAAACCGACGTCGACAGCGGGATGGCTCTCGTCGAGGTATCGCCAGGAGTCGCCATGGTGTTCGGCGAAGCGCCCGAGTGGATTGAACTCGATGACATCGGTTTGGTATCCCTAGATGACCAGAGACGGGTGGGGGCGTTCCTCAGCGGGCTCGGCAGCTCAGCAAACGTCTGGGGAAATCTCGAGCAGGCGCGCGTGAGCGCCAAAGGCCTCTACCGGTTGGGTGATGAGACGATGCGTCACCTAAATACAGGCGGACAGCTCGCAACCAAAGATGGTGCGAACCTTGCAGCAGTGTTCAAGAAGGGCAAAATTGTTCATCAGGCACGCTTAGTCCCCTACAAGATGTCAGCGGCTACCATAGCGACCTCACTCGGCCCCACCGTGACGATGGTGGCGATGCAGATGCAGCTAAACGAGATTTCGAGGCTTGTCTCCACCAACATCGCGTTGACCAGTCAAACGTTGAAGGCGATCAGAAACGAACAGTGGGCTGAGCTAGAAGGCCTCGCGAAGTCGATTGAGCGGGCCAAGCGGCAAGCAATCGAAATTGGCGCTGTCACGAAGTCTCTGTGGGAGAACGTTGCTGGACATGAGGCGGTCCTCGAAAAGCAATTGGCTTTGTATCGGAACAATGTTCGCGACCACGTGAAAGAACTCGCCGAGTTGGAAGGTGCCAAACGCCGGCAATTCTTAGAAATGAATGCGGAAGCGTTGCTTTTTGATACACATGCGTTGCTCCATGCCCTGAGGGCGCAAACAACGTACCAAACAATTCGCGCCGCTCGAGCGCGCGAGGCAAGCGCTCATGATGAAGATGAGGCGGCACTCCTTGAAGTGATTCTGCGTGACGCGCAGCTCGAATTCTTGCAGATGAAGGAAAAAGCATCGCGCCTGATTGACGAACTGGTCCGCGAATTGCGCATCATTGCGCAGCTGCCCGGGCGAGCGACTTTGCCACTTACCAAGTCACGCCGTGGCAGCAACGCTGATCGGCTTACCTGTCAACAGCTGCTAGACGCCGTCGAGCCGTTGGCAAGAACTCTTGCGCCCGAGGTGCCAGAGCTCATGGCTCCGGAACTGCTCTGCGCACCGGACGCTCTTGAGCTGGAGCCGTACCTAGGCGTATTGCGTTGGCACTTGCTCCGTGGAGAGGAAGTGCTCGCAATGGCGTTTGCCTATCAGGCAGGAGGTAACGTCCTAGCCGATGTTCTTCCCGGCGTGCTTGCGGCCCGCGCAGATGCTGCTTGGTCGGCCCTGACCCCAAGCCGATGGTCAGGTCTAACTGACCGGTTGGCGCGGGCAACACTTGTTGTCGTGACCAATCAACGCGTTGTGACAGCGGATTCGCGCCAACTGCTCAATCTTGGTGAGATCGAAATGAGCATCCCTCTCAGGGATATCGAATTTGTGCGACTACCCAGTCAGCAGAAGGATCAAGAGCGTCCCGCCGTTAACTTGGTGACGAAAGGCGAGGATCTTGTTTTGCTCTTCGCAGCAGAAACGGATGTGTCGACCGTCGAGTCCTTCGCTCAATTGATTGAGACTCTTGCGGCGGATGCTGAATTGCGAAGTTTAGAGACCGGCGGCCGCACGGACGGAGTGCTGGAAAGTTAGGCCCTAACTAACGAGCTGGGCTGCGAAGAGCCGACGGCCAACGGTGCTAGACGAGATCGCAGCCCCTTGGTGGAGTGCAGCCGCGTCTGTTCTTTGGCGCAGTGAACCCAACTGGATGGCAGCAAGACGCGAACAGTGTCCGAGCGTCGTTTCCGGGGAACCCGCAAAGGGGAAGAACGTTCCGCGGTGGTTGTTCCCGGCCTCGCCATGGAAGAGTTGTTCAGCCACAAAGATTCCCGCTTCGGGTTGGGGAGACACTTCTGCTCAGAAAACGCGGATTGATGAGCAGTTTGTCACCCGCGATGAGGAGCGCAAAAGGACCCGCCTGCGGGCCGGAGTGCGTTGAGAGTTGCCGATCCCGTCGCTGTGGCACACGGTTGACATGCGGGAACTCGCTTGTGAGCTTGGCTGCGGGAACGAAAAGCACATTTCCGTGAACGAATAGCCATTTTTCGAGGTTTTTTCGGCAATTTGTGTCCGGGGCTGTCGCTGTGACCTACGTTACTGGGCTACGCTCTGAACTATGGTTGCCTTCTTGCTCCTGGTCGGGATCCTCGTCCTGCTGGTCTTGTTCGCCATCGCCTACCCGCTGGGCCCGTGGGCTTGGACTGTGGTCCTCGGCATCGTGCTGGCGCTGATCGGCATCCTCATCTACGACCTGACGCAGCGCAAACACTCGATTTTGCGCAACTACCCGCTCATCGGCCACGTTCGCTACATGCTGGAGTCCATCCGCCCCGAGCTGCAGCAGTACTTCATCGAACGTAACTACGACGGTCGGCCCTTCGACCGGGATACCCGGTCGATGATCTACGCCCGCTCCAAGGGCCAGGACGACCACAAGGCGTTCGGCACCGAACGGAACATCCGCGAGCTGGGCTACGAATACTTCCTGCAATCGGTGGCCCCGGTGGCGCCACCGAAGAACCCGCCGAAGATCAGCATCGGCGGCCCGGACTGCAAGCAGCCGTACAAAATTTCCCTGCTGAACATCTCCTCCATGAGCTTCGGGGCGCTCTCCGACAACGCAGTGCTGGCGATGAACAAGGGCGCCGCGATGGGCGGTTTTGTGCACGAGACCGGCGAGGGCGGCATCGCCAAGTACCACCTGAAGTACGGTGCGGACCTGTTCTGGGAGATCGGTTCGGGCTACTTTGGTTGCCGCAATCACGACGGCACTTTCAGCCCGGAGCGTTTCGCGGAGAAGGCCGCTTGGCCGCAGGTCAAGGGCATCACGATCAAGGTGTCCCAAGGTGCCAAGCCCGGTCTGGGCGGCGTGCTGCCGGCCGCTAAGGTCACCCCGGCGATCGCCGAGGCCCGCGAGGTGCCCGTCGGGGAGGAGTGCATCTCCCCGGCCTCGCACTCTGCGTTCAGCACCCCGCGCGAGCTGATGCATTTTGTGGCCAAGCTGCGCGAGCTCTCCGGCGGCAAACCGGTCGGCTATAAGTTCTGTGTCGGTTCCCGGGTGGACGTGCTGTCCATGTGCAAGGCGATGCTGGAGACCGGCATCACCCCGGACTTCATCATCATCGATGGCGCCGAGGGCGGCACCGGTGCGGCCCCGCTGGAATACGAGGACACGGTGGGCGCTCCGCTGACCGAGGGCCTGATGGTCATGCACAACGCGCTGGTCGGCTGCGGGCTGCGCAGCCGCATCAAGATCGGGGTGGCGGGCAAGATCGCGCTCGGCTCGGACATCGTCAAACGCCTCATCCAGGGCGCCGACTTCACCATGAGCGCCCGCGCGATGATGATGGCCACCGGCTGCATCCAAGCGCAGAAGTGCCACACCAACAAGTGCCCGGTGGGAGTGGCGACGCAGAACCCGCGGTTGATCCGCGCGCTGGACGTGGAGGACAAGGGCAACCGGGTCTACAACTACCACCGGCTCACCGTGAAGGAGGCTGTGCAGCTGATGGCCTCCATGGGCGTCAGCGACACCCGCAAGCTGAACCCGCGCATGCTGCGACGCCGCGTGGACCACTACGGCACCCGCTCCTACGCCTCCATGTTCAGCTGGTTGCGGCCGGGCCAGCTGCTGGAGGACCCGCCCCGCGGCTGGGGTCTGGATTGGCGGGACGCGGACCCGGACCGGTTCGGACTCGCCGAACTGGATCCGTTTCCGCACCTACGCCGGGACCCGGACGACGGGCAGCCGAGCTCGGACGGCCGTGCGCTGCACCCGGTGTACTACCCGGAGCGGGACGAGGAACAGGATTCGCCGACCACTGAGCCGAAGGCCTCGGACACGCCGCGGCCGGAGGGCCAGCCCGGCTAGACTGCGCACTGTTTCGGCCGCGCTCGGCAAACGCCGCAGGCAGCCGGCGCGGGGCTAGGATAGGGGTATGCAATCCCAGCCCATGCGCCAGCCCGGTACCGCCTTGATGGTGGTGCTGCTGCTGACCATGGGCGTGGGCCCGCTGGTCAACTACGGGCTGGCCGCCACGTCTGACGCCCTCATCACCCGGCTGGGCATTAGCGAAAGCCAGTTCGGCCTGTTGGCCACCACGCTCTTTGTGGCCGCCACCCTCGTGTCCATGACGATGGGCAAACTCGCCGATGTGCTCAGCGTGCGGCACCAGCTCATGCTGAACTTCGGCGGCACCGCGCTCGCGCTGCTGGTGGCCGCGATCGCCCAAGAATACTGGGTGCTGCTGATCGCCATGGCGATGGCCGGCCCCGCCCAGGTCATCGCGAATCCCACAACCAACCGGGTCATCTATCAGCTGGTTCCGCTGGAACGGCGCCCCTCGTGGATCGGCGTGAAGCAGTCCGGGGTGCAGGCCACCCAGCTGCTGGCCGGGCTGTACTTCCCCGCGGTGACCATCTGGCTGGGCTGGACCGCCGCGGCCGTCGGCGCCTCACTGTTCGTGCTGCTGACCCTGTGGTGGTCGCTGCGGCAGCTGCCACCGGAGGACCCCACAGACTGGGCCAAGGTGCGCCGCACCCTCGCCTTCGGCCGAGGGCCGGTCAGCCGGAGGCAGGCCGAGCGACTGCCGTTGGGCGTGTGGATCCTAGCCGGCATCGCGATGTTCGGCGGCATCGGCATGCAGGCCACCAACCTCTACCTGCCGCTCTACACCGTGCGCGAACTGGACTTCTCCCTAGTCGCGGGCGGCCTGACCGCCGGCATCGCCGGCATCATCGGGGTGCTTAGCCGGATCTTCTGGGGCCGGCTGCTCAGCCAAGGCAAGGGCCCGGCCAAGCTGATCATCACCACCACCGCCGGGGGCATCCTCGGCATTTCCTCCTTGATGGGCGCCGGGATGTTTCAGCAGGTGTGGCTGCTCTGGCTGGGCGTGCTGCTGTACGGGCTGACCGTGCTGGGCACCAACGTGATCGTTAACGCCGCCACCCTCGGCCTAGTGAGCATCTCTCAGGTGGGGGCCGCCTCCGGCATCACCACCATGGGGATGTACGCCGGCTTCGCGACGGGGCCGCTGCTGGCGGGGCTGCTGCTCGAGGCCACCGGTACGTTCCAGGCCTCTTGGCTGGCGGTGATCGCCGCCTACGCCGTTTGCGTCGTGTTGGCCGTCGCCCTGTTCATTCATCTGCGCGGCAAGGCCGCCGAGACCCGCGGCGAGGCGGGGTAGTGCCCAACCGGAACAACTGGAACTGGCTGTGGCTGCTTTGCGCGGTGGCGTTGCTGAACCAAACCGTCATGCAATTGACCCGACCGGTGACCAGCTACAAGCTGATCGCGCTGGGCTTCGACGAGGCCACCATCGGGTTGATCGCCGCCGCCTACGCTACCGTGCCGCTGTTCGTGGCGCTGCCATTGGGCCGCTTCATCGATCGCGCGGCCAACATCAAGGTGCTGACCAGTCTCGGGATGCTCATCATGGTCGGCGGCATGGCGCTGCTGGCTGCCAGCACCCAGCTGGTGTGGCTGGCGGTCGCGTTCACCACCCTAGGTTTGGGGCAGCTGGTGTTCACCATCGCCGGGCAGGCCGCGGTGGCGCGGTACACGCCAGCGACCAAACTGGATGCCGGTTTCGGCTGGTTCACGGCGGCATTTTCCGGCGGCCAGCTAGTCGGACCGCTGCTGGCTGGCTGGTTCTTGGGCAGCGAACAGAACTTGGCCCGGGACATCCTGCTCGCCCGGGCCGATCAGGCCCTGTGGGCCAGCATGGTGTTGGCCGCGCTCGCGGTGCCGGTGGTGTTCCTGCCGGTGCGCTGGCCGAACCCGACAGCAACTACCGCTGGGAAGCAGCCGACCGATGAACAGGCCACGCTGCTGAAGGTGGTGCGCCTGCCGGCGGTCGCCTCCCACCTGCTTTCGGCGTTGGCGTTGCTGGCGATCCTAGACATCTTGACGGCGTTCTTGCCGCTGGTGGGGGAACAGTACGGGGTCTCCCCGCAGTGGATTGGTGTGTTGCTGGCGCTGCGCGGGGCAGCCTCCATCGCCTCCCGTTTCCTGTTGCCGTCGTTGAGCAGGCGGTACCCCCGGGAGAAGCTGATCCTCGCCAGCCTGTTTGTGTCCGCGTTGGGCATCGCCGCCTCCGCGCTGATGCTGGACCAGAAGTGGCTCTCCGCGGCGCTGATGCTCGTAGGCGGGTTCTTCCTCGGCCTCGGCCAGCCCATCACCATGACCCTGATTACCCAGGCGGTGCCGAGCAACTGGCGCTCCACGGCGCTGGCTGTTCGGCTGCTGGGCAACCGGTTGGGCCAAGTGGTCATGCCACTGGCCGCGGGTCTGGTGGCTGGCACCACGGGCCCTGCCGGGGCAATCCTGTTGGCTTGCGGACTCTTGGCAGCCTCGGGTGCGGAGAAGAGCCTCCGGCGGGTCACCGCCGACGAACCGGACGCGGACGCCTAACCGCTGCGGCCGGCATCACTCGATCCCGGTCTGGCGGTCGTGCTCCTCCAGCCACGCCACGGTCTCCTCGTCCTCCAGTTCCTCGGAGGACTCGTCGTCGTAGAGGTAGTGGTGCTTGCGCAGCGGATCGATCTGGGACATCGTTTCCGGGGCGTCGGAGGAACCCTCGTATGGGGTGCCGTCGCGGCCATCCTCGGGATCGTTCAGATCGGAGTTCAGCTCATCATCGAGCTGGTAATCCGCATCCTCTGGTTGGGTGCTCATCTGCCTTCACCTCCTCCCCGGATCATGGGCTGCGCCGCAGGCCTACTCCGGCCGGCCCTCCGGCACCGCGGTCTTGGCCGGGTCAGTCACGGCTAGGTGCTCGATGACCGAATCGATGCGTTCCATGACGCCGTCATCGAGGCGCAGCCCGACCGCCTTGACGTTCTCCCGCAGCTGTTCGGGCCGGGAGGCACCGACGATGGCGGCGGCGACGTTCGGGTTCTGCAGCACCCAGGCCAGCGCCAGCTGGGACATGGTCAAACCCTGTTCCTCGGCAATGGGCCGCAGCTTCTGCTCGCCGGCGAGGATCTCCTCCTTGAGGAAGCCGCGCATCATGTCGGCCCCGCCGCCCTTCTCGTCGGTGGCGCGGGATCCGGCTGGGGCCGCCTCGCCGGGCAGGTATTTGCCGGAG
>CAYZBX010000064.1:0-9288 GCA_964476735.1 uncultured Micrococcaceae bacterium | reverse complement strand
GTAAGTCCGGCTTCTGCAGCAGCAGCTTGCACAGAGCCACGCGGCGGCGTTCACCACCGGAGAGGTGGGTGACCGGTTCGTCGCCCGGCGGGCAGCGCAGCGCGTCCATCGCCTGTTCGAGCTGGGAATCGATGTCCCACGCGTCGGCGGCGTCGATGGCTTCCTGCAGCTTGCCCATCTCCTCGAGCAGGGCATCGTAGTCCGCGTCCGGGTTTGCCATCTCCTCGGAGATTTCGTTGAAGCGCTGGAGCTTCTCGTAGATCTCGCCAACGCCCTCTTGGACGTTGCCGAGCACGGTTTTCTCTTCGTTCAGCGGCGGTTCCTGCATCAGGATGCCCACGGAGTACCCTGGGCTCAGGCGGGCCTCACCGTTGGATGGCTGATCCAGACCAGCCATGATTTTCAAGATAGTGGATTTACCGGCGCCGTTGGGACCGACGACACCGATCTTCGCGCCGGGAAAGAACGACATCGTTACGTCGTCGAGGATGACCTTTTCGCCCACTTTTTTGCGGGCCTTGACCATCGTGTAAATGAATTCAGCCATACCCATAAGGCTAGTTGGTCTGGGCGGATAAATTCACATCTTGCGCCCAGTGGTCAAGAATTGTGGCGAATTCAACGGCTGCCCTCGAAGACACCCCATTCTTGTTCGGCGCCTTCCTCGGCCACCGGGGCGAGCTTGGGCTCGGTTTGTTCCTCCGCGGCGGGGTAGGTGGTCCGTTCGAAGGTGGACGAACCGAAAACGAGGTCATGGCCGATCGCTTCGGCATCTACTTCCCAGCTGGTGCGGGGATCGCCGTCCTTGGTTTGCCACGACTTTTGTTTCAGCCAGCCGGTGATGATCACCGGTTGGCCCTTCCGGATGGAGTAACCCACGTGATTGGCGAGGTTACGGAAACAGTTGATGGTGTACCAATTGGTGTGGGTGGTTTCCCATTCCTTTGACTCTTGGTTGAAGCGGCGGTCTGAGCAACCGACCCGGAAGGTGGCAATCGAGGTGTTGGTGGCGGTGGTTCGTTCGGTGACATCGGTGGCCACGAAACCCCGTAGCGTGATCTTTTCGCTCATCGTCTCTCCTTGGTCGAAGATGCGGCGGAACCGATCTGGGTTCCCTGCAACCAAGTAAGACAGAGGGTGCGGCGCGGCCCCGCTCGGGCGGCACCGCGACCCGTGCGACTCACGGAAAAGAATGCGGTGTGGAGGAATCAGATCGGTTACACTTGGAACCGGTCTAGACCACGCCCCAGTAGCTCAGGGGACAGAGCAGGAGCCTTCTAAGCTCTTGGTCGGGGGTTCGAATCCCTCCTGGGGCGCTTTTCCTCTTCGGCCGCAGCCATCGAGTATCGGCTTGCCGCTCCGTCAGCTCAGGCCTCTTCGAAACCGACCTCGGCCATCCGCTGTTGATACTCCAACGTCGCGTCCTTCGCCTGCCCGTGCGCGCCCAGCAGGGTGAACGCGTTGATCAGGCCCTCGTGGGCCTTCTGATCGTAGGGATCGATGTCGAGGATGCGGCGGTAGGTCTCCACCGAGGTGAAATGCTCCTCGGCCTCGGTGGCGTCCTCCGCGAGCGAATGCGCCAGCGTGAAGAAGCAGGAACGAGCCTCGTTTTGCAGGCGTTCGGCCCAGCCCACGTCTACCTCATCCGGGAAGACGTCCCCGGTGTACAGCTGCAGGGCGTTGACCATCTGGGCGATCGACGACGCAGAGCCGTCTCGCTTGGCCAACGCCGCATTCGCGCGGCGCAGGAAGACCTCGACGTCCACCGTCAGCCGGTCCAACCGCAGCCGCAGCAGGTCCGCGTCCACCACCAGGAAATGATCCGGGGCGAATCGCTTCACGGGGTCCAGCGCCCGGCGCACGGTGGAGATCGCCACCGAGAACCTGTTTGCTACCCGCTCCGGAGTCTCCTTCGGCCACAGGATCTCCATGACGGCTTCCTTGGCGATCGCCACGCCGCGGCGGGCAACCAAGATCTTCAGCGCTTCGCGAGCCTTGCGGGACTGCCAATGCGAGATGGTGCCGTCGGTGGCCGCAACCTCAAAGCCGCCCATGACCCGGATCTTGGGCTGGCCCGCCTGCGGCTGCCGACCCTTCGGCGCGGCCTCGATCGTGCCAGAACGCAGCGCGGAAATGATCTGCTCCGACTCGTCCTCGACCTGGTGCAGGCCCAACGCCTTGCCGGTGGCGGCCGCCTCCTGAGCGAGGGCTTCCGCCTCCGCCCGGTCGCCGGCCTCGAGGCGGCGCAGCAGCAGCGAGGCTAGGCCCAGCTGGCTGGCGGCCAGCCAAGGCTGGGCACCGATGCGCGCGCACAGGTCGATCGCCGTGCGGTAGTGCTCGATGGCTTGCTCCTGATTGCCCTGCAGGTCAGCCACCACAGCGAGAGAGTCGGCGACGGTGCCCCAGGCGGTGATGCCGACGCCCATCGCGGCGAGGTGTTTGGCGTGGGGGAGCAGGGCCTGGTGGAACTCTTCCAGCACGTCCAGATTGCGTAGCTCGGTGTGCACGATGGCCATGTTGGACACGGCCGCCAACCAGTTCTGGTCCTTCGGCCACTGCTCCAGCGGGGCCAGCGACTGGACGATGCCGCGGGCAGCGCTGACGCGGCCCTGTTGGATCCAGATCCACGCGAGGATCGACGTCCAAATCGGCTCACCGGGGTACTTCTGCCGGGCCTTCAGCAGCGAGGCTTCCATCTCGCTGCCGCGCCCATCCAGCCAGCGGATGACGGCAAGCTGGGCGATGAAGGCGATCTCCGCGTCCGTGTCGTCGGCCAGCAGCGCCCGGTCGAAGCCCTCCTTGGCGAACTCCTCGGCGGTGTCCGTGTGCCCGTCCAAGGTGGCCCGGATGCAGCGGAACCAGCTGACGAAGCGGCTGTCCTCCAGCTGCGGGAACTTGATGAGCGTGGGGCCGTGCAGGCACAGCTCCTCGTCGAGCTCGGTCAACTCGCCGATTTCCAGCAGGGCGCCCAGCAGCAGGAAATAGGTGGTCTCGAGGTACCCATCGTCCCCGTGCTCGAGTGCGATGTCCCGGATTTCCCTGGCGCATTCCAGCCGGAAGAAGAGCTTCTCCGGGGACAGGTCCAAGCTGGCCTGTGCCAACAGCGACCACGCCCGCGAGACCGGCTTCTGCGCCAGCTCGGCGTAGCGCTCGGCTTCCGCGGCCGCCTCGGCCGCGCCCTCCGGGTCTGTCAGCAACAGCGCTGCGGTCAGCAGGCTGTGCAGCCACGTGCGCTGCACGTAGTCGTGCTCGTCAACATCTTTAAGGACTCTATAAATCTCTTGGGCCTGTTCGACGCCGGCCCGACCCGTAAACTCCAGCCTAAAGCGCAGCACATCTGTGCCTCGGCCAAGGTAGACATCATTTGCCACGAGTCCGGACTCCCTTCGAAACAGGTAGCAGCTGGCTCATCTTAAAGCTGGCTTTAAGAATCCGCCTTGGTGTAACCCTACTCTAGAGTGTGATCCGAATGACAGACTTTCGCGGAAATTTTAGGCCCAGAATAACTGGCATGTAATTAGCGAACAGGGCTTGCTTTTGTCGAAATACTCAACTATTTGGCCCGTGGAAAGATCGATCCAACAATCGGCAACAAACCGGCCGCTCATCTGAGCGCAAGCGGGGAATTCGGACAACTTGTCCACCAATTTTTGGGTTTTACTACGGTTTGTTAGGGGCGTCTTCAAATTTCTGAGATCATGGTTCACATCACTACCGAACAAAAGGAAGCAGAGCTATGGCGAGCAAGCTGCCTAGTAAAGAAGTCATCGTTGTCGGTGCGGGCCTAGTCGGTCTGAGCACCGCGTTTTATCTTTCTCGTGCCGGTTTCGCTGTCACCATTGTTGAACGCGATCAGATCGGTTCCGGTGCCGCCCGTGGCAACGCCGGTGAGATCACCCCGCTGACAGCAGTGCCGCTGGCCGGGCCGGGGATGATGAAGGAAACCTTCAAAGGCGTCTTCACCCGCGACGGCACCCTGACGCTGTCTCCGGCGCGGGCGCTGAAGCTTGCCACCTTCGGCTTGGGCTTCATCCGTTCCTCCACCGAAACCCGACTGGCCTCCGGCGTCGACGCCATGACCCAGCTCGGTCGCGGCGCCTTGGCTTCCTTCGCCGAAATGCAGGACGAGGGCATCAAGGTTGAGGGCGGCGGCTCCGGCTTCCTGTACACCGCGGAGGACGCCAGCCACGTGGAGAGCTACCACAAGCTGCTCACCGAACGCGCTCAGGACGGGGTCAGCGAAGTTCCCGGTCCGATCGTCTACGGCAACGAATTGCACAGCCTCGAGCCGGTGCTGGATCCCTCCTGCCAAGCCGGCTTCGTCGCCCCGGGCGAGATCTGGATCGACCCGGCGCTGTTGGTCGAGTCGCTGGGCGAGTACCTGCGTGCGCAGGGCGTGCGGATCCTCGAAGGCGCCCGGGTGGTCGGCGTGCACGCTGGCGCGCAGCCGTCGGTCGACTACGTCCACCGCGGCACCCGTCAGGAAATCGTCGGCGACCACGTCGTGGTGGCTGCCGGAGCTTGGGCGAGCGAGCTGTTGAAGCCGTACGGCGTTCACCTCGGTGTGGTGCCGGGCAAGGGCTACTCCTTCACCGTCGCCGCTGAGCAGCTACCGACTCACCTGATCCACCTGACTGACGCGCGCACCGTGCTGGTACCGATGTCCGGTCGCCTGCGCGTGGTCGGCGGGATGGAGTTCGACGGTTCCTTCGAGGCCTTCCACGAGGACCGCATCCAGATGATCGAGCGCGTCACCGCCCCGCTGGTTCGCGGCATCGACTGGTCGCAGAAGTCCGAGCTCTGGGTCGGTCCGCGCCCGATGACCGCGGACGGCCTGCCGATCATCGGCGAGTACAAGAAGCTGCCGAATGTCATCATGGCCACCGGTCACAACATGCACGGCCTGAGCCTTGGTCCGGTGACCGGCAAGGTCATCGCCGCGCAGCTCGCCGGCGAGCCTGTGGTGATCGCTGACCGCAACGTGGACATGGAGCGCTTTGCGCCGTCCCGGCTGAAGCGGCTGCTTTCCTAGGCGCCGCCGCCAACCACACACGAAGGATGCCCCGGACAACGTCGTCCGGGGCATCCCTCGTTTTGGTGTGCGGTTAGGGGAGTGTCAACGGTTGCGGCCGCCCCAGCGGGAGCGGGGCTTGCGCCAGTTCGCGGACCGGATCACCGCGTCCTGGGCCAGCTGCTTGACCCGGGTACGTAAGGTGTCCGGCACCCGCAGCATGCCTTCCTGGCCGACCGTGGCAACGAGAATTCCGTCCCGGGTGAAGAAGTGTCCCAGGCCCAAGCCGCGGGCGCCTTGGGCCGAGGGCGATTCCGAGACGTAGAGCAACCAGTCGTCCACCGGCGCCGGCCGGTGCCACCACATGGCGTGGTCCAAAGACGCCACGGACATCTCCGGACGGGTCCAATGCACGCCGTGTTGGCGCAGCACCGGTTCCAGCACGGTGTAGTCCGAGGCGTAGGCCAGTGCGGCCTTGTGCATGGCGTCCGGGACGGAAAACGCGGCCGGGGTGCGCAGCCACACCGCGTTGGTATTGCTGCGCTCCTTGGCGGGGTACAGCCACAGCGGCGGATCGATGTGGCGGATGTCGAACGGCCGCTCCCACGCCCACTCTTGGGCGACCGGGTGATTGATGTGCCCCAGCTGATCGGCGACCGAATCCAGCTCCTCCGGCTGCGGCAGATCCGCCGGCATCTGGATCTGGTGATCGTAGCCATCCGCGGGGGACTGAAAGGAGGCCAACAGGGACAGGATGGGTTTGCCGTTCTGATAGGCGTTCGCGCGCCGCGCGGAGAAGGACCGGCCGTCGCGGAGGCGGTCCACGCCAAAGGTGATCGGCTGCGACGAATCCCCCGGGCGCAGGAAGTAGGCGTGAATCGAGTGCAAGGGCCGTTCCGGGTGCACTGTCTGCGTGCAGGCCATGACGCCTTGGGCGAGGACCTGGCCGCCAAAAACACGGTGCTGGTGCTGGGCGGCTACCGGGCCGATGAACAGTTCCTCACCGGTCTGCGGGTCATCGCCGTGCGGCTGGACCGTCAACAGATCATGCAAGTACCGGACACGCTTCTCGGCCGGCGGCGGGAAGGGACTGTGTTGGCTCATGCTTCAAAGCTAACACTAGAATGGCCGCATGGCTGATACCTTGCACTTCCCCGATGCCCAGACCCTTGCGGACGCAAAAACGTTGGTTCAGCGGGCCCGCGCCATCAACGATGATGGCATCCGAATCCAAGCCGCCGGCGGCGTGCTGGCACTGTGGGTGGGGCTGCTGCACGGTCCGCTCGGTTCCGGGGTGCCCACGATGATCGGGATGCGGGCGGTTCCGTTGGCCAGCCCGGCGCAGGCGGATACCGTGGTGGCGCTGCAATCGTTGACCGATCGCTTCGCCCGGCTTGACGACACCGCCACGGAGCTGGCCATCCCACCAACCGAGGTGGAAGCGCCTTGGGCCGGGATCAGCCCACCGCGCGGGGGCTGGCAGCCGGTGGCCGAAACGACGGTGCTTCGCCTCCGGGAGATTGCCGCCGAGGTGGTACAGACGATGGCGACCACGTTGCCGGAGACCCCGGGACAGGCGGTCGTGAACTCGCTGCGCAACCGGGTCTGGGCCGAACGCGTGGAACTGGCCGGCACCCAGCTGGCCAAGGGCGCCGCGTTTGCGGCCGAATCACTAGGCTTCCTCACCGGTCCGGTCGAAGCGCCGGTGCGCCTGCTGCAAAGCGGGGCCTGGCAGCGCGTGTCCTGCCCGCACGGCCACATCCTCGTTAAGTCCTAGTTGCTGGGCGCGTTCACCAGCGAGTGTGCAGCACGTTCAAGGTAGTCCCAGAGGGTCGACTCGTGCAGCGGGGACAGTTCTAGGGCATCAACGGCCGCGCGCATGTGGTGCAGCCAGCGATCCCGTGCCTCGAAGTCGATCGGGAACGGGCGGTGCCGCATCCGCAACCGCGGATGGCCGCGGTGTTCCCCGTAGGTCTTCGGGCCGCCCCAGTACTGTTCGAGGAACAGCTGCAGCCGGATCTTGGCCGGCCCCAGATCCTCCTCCGGGTACATCGGCCGCAGCAGCGGGTCGGTTGCCACGCCCGCATAGAACACGTCGACGAGCTTCTTGAAGGTTGGGTGGCCGCCGACTTGGGCGAAGAACGAGTTCGGATCCACCTGCTCCGGCTCCCGCATGGAAACGGGGTTGGCAGACTCCTGTGCGGAGCGCTGGGGCTGCTCGCCCGGGCGCCCGGTGACCTGGCTCGGCGGCAACGAGGAGGTCGGTTTCAGGATGGCGATCGGGGCGCCGAGCCTGGAGGTGAACTCCGGCAGCTGGCGTTGATCCGGCGGGCACGCAGGTTCCACCAGCACCGGGATGCTCAAGGCCGACAGCAGCCCGTTGTCCTGCTGGGCACGCCGGTGCAGTTCATCGGCCTTCTCCCGTTGCGAAGGATCGGCCAACCAGACCTTGGGTGTCAGCCGAATCTGGGTCAGCCGCGCCGGCAGTTGAGCCGATTGGGCCGAGAGCGCGCTCGGCTCGTCCTTGTACTCGGTGACGTCCAGCCCCGCCTGCTCGGCCAACGCCAGAAAGCTCAGCAGGTGAGACTGGGCGACGGCCGCCAGCAAGAGTTCTTGCGGGTTCCAGCGCTTGGCTTCACCCCCAGCCGCCACCGGTGCAGACCCGATGATGACGCCGGCGGCGGAACGCAGGGTGTGGGTCCGCGGGAAGGGCCGCTGGGCTTGGCGATTGTGCCAGCCCAGCTCGAGGGAAAGGGGAATATCGGAAGCCATAGGCCCAACTCTAGTGGAACATCGCCCGGGCGACAGTTGCCCGAGCCACATCGTCGCGCGCCTCGGCGACCATCCGGGCGAGCGCCGGTGCAGTGTCTCTGTGCGCGTCGATCAGCGTGTTGGCCAGCGTGACGGTCTGCCCGGTGAGCTGGGTGCGCGGGAACAGGCCGGAGATCTGCGTCTCCGCCACCTCGTGCGATTCCCGTCCGGCCCACAGGGACTCCACCCGTTCGAAGTAGGGATCCACGAAGTCGGCCAGCAAACCGGCATCCAACACCCGGTGGAACCCCTGCGCGGCGGCGCGCAGCTCGGCATTGGAGGCATCTGCGGAAAGCACCAAGTCCCATGCGGCCCGCTTCGCCGCCGCGGTGGGGATGGCGGCGCGGGCGGTCGCCGCCGCCAGCGTGCCGGCGGCCGTGGCGTCCTGGGCGAGGGCGGCGTCGATCTCCTCGTTGCCGGCCGCCCCGTTAACCACCAACGCGGTCAGCACCTTCCACCGCAGGTCCGTGTCCATTTCGAGTCCGGGGATGTTCTCCGAACCGTGGTAGAGCCGTTGCAGCAGATCCGCCTGCTGAGCCGTGCCAGCGCAACGCGCGAACGCGGTGAAGAACTGCAGCTGGGCATCCGAGCCGGGCTCGGCCGAGGTGGCCAGGGACAGCAGCTCATCGGCGAACCAGGCCCGGGTTTGCGGCAGCCGTTCGGCCGGGACAAACTGTTCCAGCACGGTCACGGACTGGTTGATCACCGTGGACAGCAGGGAAGCGTGCGTCTCGCTGCCCAGATGCCGGACGACCTGTTCGAGGAACTGCCGGGGATTCAGCTCCCCGTCCCGGACGGTGTTCCACAGGGTCGTCCAGATCACCGCCCGGGGGAGGGAATCGGCGAACGAGCCAAGGTGGTCGCTGGCGTGCCGCAAGGACTGCTCGTCGAGCCTGATCTTCGCGTAGGCGAGGTCGCCGTCGTTGAGCAGGATGATGCCCGGATGCGGTTGCCCGTGCAGCTCCTCGACGACCGTGAGTTCGCCGTCCACGTCCACCTCGAAGCTGCGTTCCAGCCGCGGGACGCCACCGTCCAGCCGGTACAGACCGATGCCGATGCGGTGCGGCCGCAGCACCGGGAACTCCTCGGCGGCGTGCTGCCGGATGGCGAAGGAGTCGATCGTTCCGTCGGCGGCTAGCTCCAGCTCGGCGCTGAGCGTGTTCACCCCGGAGGTCTCCAACCAGGCCCGGGACCACGCCGTCAGGTCGCGGCCGCTGGCCGCCGCCAACTCGTGCAGCAGGTCCGTTAGCACCGTGTTGCCCCACGCGTGCTTTTTCAGGTAGGTGCGCACGGCGGACATGAAGTTGTCTTGGCCGACCCATGCCACCAGTTGACGCAACACGGCGGCGCCCTTGCCGTAGGTGATGCCGTCAAAGTTGACTTGGACATCCTCGAGGTCACGGATCTCGGCCACGATCGGGTGGGTGGAGGAGAGCTGGTCCTGGCGGTAGGCCCAGTTCTTCTCC
>CAYZBX010000063.1:0-9335 GCA_964476735.1 uncultured Micrococcaceae bacterium | reverse complement strand
TCGTACTTGGAGCCCTGGTCATCGAAACCGTGGCCGATTTCGTGGCCAATCACGGCACCGATAGCGCCGTAGTTGTAGGCGGCGTCCCGGTCCGGGTGGAAGAACGGCTGCTGCAGGATGGCGGCCGGGAACACAATCGCGTTCTCCAGCGGGGCGTAGTAGGCGTTGACGGTCTGCGGGGTCATGTGCCACTCGTCCGGGTCCGGGCCGTCCACGATCTTGCGCACGTCGCGGTCGAACTCGAAGGCGTTCACCGCCATCACGTTGGCGACCAAATCGTCGCCGAGCTCCACCTCGGAGTAGTCGATCCACTTCACCGGGTAACCGACCATCGGGCGGAAGGTGCCCAGTTTTTCCAGCGCGCGTTCGCGGGTCTCCGGACCCATCCACGGCAGCGCGGAGATCGAGTTGCGGTACGCCTTGATGAGCATCTGAACCAGCTCATCCATGGCCGCCTTGTGTCCGGCCGGGAAATGCTCGGCGACGTAGAGTTGGGCGACCTCCTCGCCGAGGCCGCCGTTGATCAGGTCCACGCCCCGCTTGTAGCGTTCGCGCAGTTGCTCGGTGCCGGCCAGCTGGCGTCCGTAGAACTCGAAGTTGGCGTTGACGAAGTCGGCGCTCAGGTACGGCGCGAAGGCGCGCAGCGCCGCCGCCTTGGCCCAGGCCTTGAAGTCGGCCAGCCGGTCCTCGGTCGCCAGCTCGTTCAGCGCGACTAGGTAGTCCGGTTGCCAAACCACCATCTCCGCGGTGAGCTCCGCGTCCAGCCCGGCGCCGGCCAACCAGTGTTCCAGCAGCGGCCAGCGCTGCAGCACCGCGGCACGGTCTAACAGGTTGTAGCGCGCGTGGGCGTCCCGCAGCTTCACCCGGTCCCAGTGCTGGGCGGCGAACTCCTCCTCCAGTCGGTAGACGCGCTCCGCGAGCGCCGCAGCGTCCTGTTCCCCGCTGAGGCCGAACAGAGTTTCCAGCAGCTGGCGGTAGCCCGTCTGGGCGGCGGCGTACTGCTCGTCACGGTAGTAGGACTCGTCCGGCAGCCCTAGGCCGCCCTGGATCAGGTGCCAGAGGATGCGGCTGGTGTCCCCGGCGTCCTGCATGGACCCGGCCGCGAAGGGGCTCGGCACCCCGGCCCGGGCGAGCTCGCCGAGGGTGCGCAGCAGCTCGGCCGGGGAGGCGGCGACCTCGATGCGCTCCAGCACCGGTGCCAGCGGGGCCGCACCGGCGGCTTCCACCGCGGCCTCGTCCATGAAGGAGCCGTAGAGCCGGGCGATCCGGGTCTGCCCGGCGGTCGCGCTGCCGTCGGCGACGGCGTTGACCGCGGCCTCCGCGAGGTCCCGCACGGCGTCGATGGCGGCGTCGCGCAGCTCGATGAAGGAGCCGTAGCTGCCCTGGTCCGCCGGGATCTGGTTGCTGGCCAGCCACGCGCCGTTGATGTGCCGGTACAGGTCATCTTGGGGGCGCACGGTCGGGTCCACGTGCGCGGTCAGCGGGTCGAAGATGGTTTCTGTCATTGCGGCTAGCCTTTCAGGAGTTTGTTGTCGATGAGCCGGACCGGGCCGACGAAGGCCGCCAGCAGCGCCAGCGGCCGGGGCGGCCAGCGGGTCGGGTCCGCGAGGTCTTCTTCGGTCAGCGGGGTGAAGGTGTCCGCGTCCACCACCACCAGCTCGTCCACCACGTCGTCGCCCGGGGCGGTGGTGACGTTGGCATTGATGTGGGCGATGGCCCCGGCCACGTCCAGCGGCCGGTTGGCGGCGGCATCCGCGGCCAAGAGTTCCAGCCCCTGATGCAGCGCCCGGGCCTCCACCAGCTGCTCCGGGGTGAGCCGCTGGTTGCGGGAGGACAGCGCCAAGCCGCCGGCGTCCCGGACGATGGGGACCGGGTGGATCCGCACCGGCAGGTTCAGGTCCGCGACCATGGCGGTCAGGATGGCCAGCTGTTGGGCGTCCTTCTGGCCGAAGCAGGCGGTGAAGGGCAGCGCTCCGGGTGTCCCGGCGGCGCCGCCGGCGACGATGTTGAACAGTTTGGTGACCACGGTGCCGACGCCGTCGAAGTGGCCCGGGCGCAGAGCGCCCTCCAGCACGGCGCCCATCTGCCCGGTCGTCACCGATACCCGGGGCGTCCCGGCGGGGTACATCTCCGCCAGCTCCGGGGCGAAGATCAGATCGACCCCGGCCGCGGCGGCCACGGCGACATCGGCCTCCAGCGTGCGCGGGTAGTTGCGGTAGTCCTCGTCCCGGTCGAATTGCAGCGGGTTGACGAAGATGGAGATGGCGACCACGTCCGCGCGCTCCGCCGCCGCCCGGAAGAGTTCCTGGTGGCCGGCGTGCAGGGCGCCCATGGTGGGCACGAACCCCAGCCGCGGGTTGCTGTGCCGGCCCAGCGTGGCGGCCAGCTGTTGCTGAAACTCGGTGATCGTGGTGCACACGATCGGGGCGGCGCTCATGGGTGCTCCTTCGGCGGCTGTTCGGACAGGAGGGCGAGGATCGGGGCGGCTAGGTGGGCGGAGAGCCTGCCGGTGTGCACGGCGCGCAGCGCGGTGGCCTCCGCCAGCGCCCGGTAGGCGATGGCGAGGTCGTCGGGGATGTCCGGGTCGGCCAGCACCTGCAGGTGGCTGCCGAGGGTGCCCACGTCCCCGCGGGAGATCGGCCCGGTCAGCGCGTTCTGTCCGGAAACCAGCGCGTTCTCTAGGGAGGCGCGCAGCAGCGGCGCGATGGCGGCGGCCGGTTCACTCACCCCGCAGGCGGCCAGCTGCTCGGTGGCCTGGGCGACGACCGTGACTAGGTGGTTGGATCCGTGCGCCAGCGCTAGGTGGTAGCGGGCCCGGTCGGCCTCCGCGATGGTCAGCGGTTCGCCGCCCATCTCCACCACCAGCGCTTGGGCGATCGGGAGCACCGTGGCCGGGGCGGTGACCCCGAACGGGCAATCGGGCAGCCGCGCAAGGTCGATGCTCATGCCGGTGAAGGTCATGATGGGGTGCACCGCCAGTCCGATGCAGCCCTTGGCCGTGGCCGGGGCGAACACATCGGTGCCGTATTTTCCGGAGGTGTGGATGAGCAGCTGGCCCAGCTGCAGGTGGCCGTTATCCGCCAACCCGCTGATCAGCGGGGCGAGCGCGTCGTCGGGGACGGCGAACAGCACCAGCTCGGAGCGCCGGCAGATCTCCTCCGGTTCGAGGACGGGCACCTCCGGCAGCAGCGCCTCGGCCCGGGTGCGGGATTCCTCGGAGACGGCGTGCACCCCGGTGATGGCGTGCCCGGCGGCGCGCAGCGCCGCGCCGAGCACGGCCCCGACCCGGCCGGCGGAGATGATGCCGATGCCCAGGCGCGGCTGGGCTGCGGGGTTGATGCTCATTCGTTGACCAGCTCCTCGGTACGGCGGTTGAATTCGCGCAGTTCGGCCTGGCCCATCCACTGCGTCCGGTCGCGGTAGCGGCGGGCCGTGCTGGCCACCCGCAGCATCGCGGACATCAGGGGCTCGGCGGCGGCCACGGGAAGGTGTCGGCCCAGCGGGTGCACCCCGCCGGCGGGCACGTCTGCGCGTAGGGTGAGCACCCCGGCCCAGCGTTGCAGCGGTCCCTGCCGCAGGGCCACGCCCTGCAGCCGGTTCAGGCTCACCAATTGGATGGACCGGGAGATGAAGCCCTGCCGGGAGACAAAGAGCTCGCCGTCCACCCCGGCCGCAAGCCGGGGCTGGTACCAGGGGGCGAAGAGCCGGGCCCGCTTGGGCGCCTTGAACAGCCGGGACTCCAGCTCGGCCTGCGCGGGGTTCAACGGGGCGTTCGGGTTGGTCTGGCTCAGGTGGTGGGTCCAGCCAAGCACCTGTCGGTCCGGCAGGTCGGGGATCAGCAGCGGGATGACCCGCTCAACCTCGGCCCAGGTGCCGGCGGGCAGCACGGTGTGCCGCTGCACGTTCTCGGTGGCCTTGGTCTGGTCTCCGCCCACGAAGCCGGCCACGTTGACGGTGATCTGGTAGCGCTCCACGATGCGGTGCACCCAGCTCTGCTGCACCTCCACCGCCTGGATGCGGCCCGGCGGCAGCGTTTGGTCGGTGGTCGAGCTCAGGCCGGAGCTGATGCGCAACCCCTCCGCGGAGTGGGCGATTCGGAAGTTGGCGTAGCTGTTCAGCCGGGGCAGCACCACGCCGCCGATGCCCAGCAGCACCGGGATCAGCACCGCCCACGCGGCGGTGAACTCGTCCGCGGAGAACAGCATGGCGATGGAGACGCCGCCGAGAGAACCCAGTAGGGCCACGATGATCCACAGCGCCTCCGGGGCGGCCAGCACCAGCACGAAGGTCAGCCAGCGCGGCAGTCGGGCCAGCTCCGTCGGTTCCCGCCGGGCCGCCGGCGGCACCGCCTCCGTGCCGGTCTGTCCCGGCTGCGGTTGCGGCGGTTCCGCGGTCTCCCCGGCCTCCTCGATGCGGCCGGCCCGGCGCAGCACCTCGTGGCGCAGCTCGGTGGCCTGCTCGACGGGCACGTAGCGGATCTGCAACGCGTCGGAGCCGCCGTCGGCGACCTCGAAGATCAGCCCGGCCAACCCCAGCATGCGCGCAGCGAACGGGCGGACCACGTCCACCGATTGCAGCCGGTTGATCCGGATCTGCGTCTGCTTCTTGTTCAGCAGCCCGGTGCTGAGCCGGACGTATTCGGCGTCGATCTGGAAGCGGGTGACCGCCCAGCGGATGACCGGGGAAACCAGCAGGAAGGCCAGCGCCAAGGCTAGGAACGGGTAGCTGCCGATGATGGTGAACGCGTCGAAGTCCCCGCTGCGGGGCAGCTGGTAGAGCACGACGCCGATGACGCCGACGATGGCGATCCAGCCGTCCACCAGGATGGACAGCGGGCTGGCCCGGTGCCAGCGGCCGTCGCCCAGCCCTTGGGCCTGCCTCGGCGGCGCGGTTGGTTGCTCGGCCATTGCTTACAGTCCCGCCAGTTTGGCTTGGCCGCGGGCCACCAGTTCCTCGCGCAGCCGGTCCGCGGTCGGCTTGTCTAGCCCGGGCAGGTGGATGCTGGAGTGGGTGCCGGCGGTGCGCAGGTGCAGGGACCAGAGCCCGAACGCGCGTTCGATGGGCCCGGAGTAGACCTCCGCGGACTGGATGCGGCCGTACGGGGTGGCCTGGATCCGGTGGAAGAGCACGCCACGGCGGACCATGAAGTCCTCCTCGCGTTCGGCGTAGCCCAGGGCTCGGTAGCGGCGGAAGATCAGCAGGATGTTGATCAGCGGGATCAGGACGAGCAGCGCCAGGAAGACCGCCAGCACCACGGTGCGGGCCAGCACGAACGGCGCGGCGGAGGCCAGCTGGGGAGCCAGCGCGGGCAGTTGGCTGTGCAGGAACCAGTACAGGGCGGCGAAGATCGCCGCCACGATCGCGGTGCCGACGAGTTCGGCCAGCAGCTGGTAGCGCGGATAGCGCGGGTGGACCCGCTGCCAGTCGATGGGTGCGCCGTCGAGCGCGTTAACCTTCATGGGTGCTGCGGGCATATCCGCTTTCTCCTTCGGCCGGGTCGATCCCGCCGAGCAGGGGGTTTGTGCTTGTTTCGGTTTCTTCGTCCTCGTCGTCGTCCTGATCGATCTTGCAGAGGAACTCGACGAGGTAGCCGATGCCGGCCAGCGCCAGCCCGGCGATGAGGTAGCCCCAGCCCCAGCCGGTGGATTGGCTGCCGGCGGCCCCGGCGGGCAGCAGGTAGAGCAGGATCCCGGCGTGCCAGCCGGCCACCAGCGCGCCCCCGTAGGCGGCGGCTTGGCCGAGGACCACCACGCGGGCGGCGGTCATCGGGTGGATGCGGGCTTGGATCTTGCGCCGCTTGGAGAGGAACACCCAGACCCCGAGGCCGGTGTTGACTAGGCCGATGCCGGCCAGCGTGATGAGCGAGGCGGGCGGCAGCACCGGGGATGGCAGGCCCTGCTGGCTGGTCCACAGCACCACGGCCCAGCCGAGCAGCCCGAAGGTGAGGAAGACCAGCGCCAGCCAGTGCACTTTCAGCTTAACCACGGTGCCGTCCCTGCAGCCGGCGCAGTCCGTCCTTGTCCGGGCAGCGCTCCAGCAGTTCGGTGATCGGGGTTCCGGCCAGCGTGGCCTCCGGCTCCATCCAGGACCACGGGGCCAGCACGAAGGCGCGTTCGTGGGCGCGCGGGTGCGGCAGGGTGAGGATGGGCGAGTCCTGTTGCAGCTGCCCGTAGCAGATCATGTCGATGTCCAGGGTGCGCGGCCCCCAGCGGATGTCCCGGACCCGGTGGTGGTCCGCCTCGATCTGCTGGCAGGCGCCCAGCAGCTCGAATGGTTTCAGCGTGGTGGCCACCCGCAGCACCATGTTGACGTAGTCGGGTTGGTCGGCCGGGCCGCCGACGGCCTTGGTGACCGCGCGCGGGCTCACGTCCAGCACCTCGATGTTGGGGTGCTCGCTGAGCGCCTCGATGGCGCTGTCCAGTGTGCTGTCCTTCTCCCCTAGGTTGGAGCCGAGCGCGAGGACGGCCTGCGCCCGCGGGGTGGTCGGGGGTTCAGCCCGCCCGTGGCGGCTGGTCCGGTAGCTGACGGAAACCGAGTCAAAGGGCACTTCGATGGGCGCGTCGGGCTTGTGGATGGTGACCGTCAGCTCCTGCACGCTAGGGAAGCCGGCCATGATGTCCGCGGCGATGTTGGCGGCGAGCCGTTCGATCAGGTTCACCGGTTCGCCGACGATGTGCGCGTGCACTAGGTTGGCGACCTCGCCGTAGTGCACCGTGTCCGCCACGTCGTCGCTGGCGGCGGCCGCGCCGAAGTCGGCGCCGATGCTCAGGTCCACCGCGAAGGTTTGGCCCTCGCGGCGTTCGTGCTCGAAGACCCCGTGGTAACCGTAGCCGGTGACCCCGGTTAGTTGGATCCGGTCCATTTGCGTGCCACCTGAACTGCCGCCACGGATCCGGTCACATCGTGCACGCGCACCGCCCACGCGCCGTTGGCGGCGGCGAGCGCGGAGACCGCCGCGGTGGCCTGGTCCCGGTCGGTCGGTTCCGCGGGCAGCCCGGCCTTCTTCAGCAGCCGGCCGAGGAAGCGCTTGCGGCTGGCGGCTACCAGCACCGGGTGGCCCAGCTCCTGCAGGCGTTCCAGCTCGGCCAGCAGCTGCCAGTTGTGCTTGGACTTCTTGGCGAAGCCCAGCCCCGGGTCGATGATGAGCTGTTCGGGTTTGACTCCGGCGTCGAGGAAGCGCTGCCGGGTGTGGGTGAGCTCGGCGATGACGTCGGTCACCACGTTCTGGTAGTTGGCCATGGCGTCCATGGTCTGGGCGGTGCCCCGGTTGTGCATCAGCACGTAGTGGGCCCCGGAGTTGGCGATCAGCTCGACCATCTCGTCGGTCGCGCGGCTCCCGGAGACGTCGTTGATGATGACCGGCCCCAGCGCCAGCGCCTCTTGGGCGATCTCCGCGTGCATGGTGTCCACGGAGACCACTACGCCGTACTTGACCAGCGCCTCGATGACCGGCATGACGCGGTCCCGCTCCACCTCCCGGGTGACCGGCTCGGCGCCGGGCGCGGTGGATTCCCCGCCGACGTCGATGATGTCTGCGCCCTGCTGCACCAGCTTCAGCGCATATTTGATGGCGGCGTCCGCGTCGGTGTGCTTGCCGCCGTCGGAGAACGAGTTAGGGGTGATGTTGACGACACCCATGACGAGGGTTCGTCCGGAGGGCAGGTCGTCAAATCCGCGGCGCTGGGCTTTGCGCACCACCGGCAGGGGGGAGGTTGCCGGACCGGTGCCGGGCATGGCGGCCAATGAACTCATGATGTGCCTTCCGTTGAAAGGTGGGTGCGAGTGGGTTCGTTAGTGCTGGTGGATCAGGCTCATGGCTTCGGCCCGCGTGGAGGTGTCACGCAGCTGGCCGCGGACCGCGGAGGTGATGGTCTTGGAACCGGGTTTGCGGATGCCGCGCATGGACATGCACATGTGCTCCGCCTCGAGGACGACGATGGCGCCCTGCGGGTTCAGGTGCTCCATCAGGTCCTCCACGATTTGGGCGTTGAGGCGCTCCTGGACCTGCGGGCGGCGGGCGTAGACCTCCACCAGCCGGGCCAGCTTGGACAAGCCGGTGATCTTGCCTTCCTTGGAGGGGATGTAACCGACGTGGGCGACCCCGTAGAACGGCAGCAGGTGGTGCTCGCACATGGAGTAGAAGGGGATGTCCTTGACCAGCACGAGTTCCTCGTGCTCGATGTCGAAGGTGGTACCGAGCACCTCGCCGCCGTCCTTGTGCAGGCCGGCAAAGAACTCGGCGTAGGCCTTGGCCACGCGCTTGGGGGTGTCCAGCAGCCCGTCCCGCTCGGGGTCCTCGCCGATGGCGACCAGAATGTCCTTGACCGCGGCCTCGATCTTGGGCAGGTCGATCTGGAACCCGTTGCGTTCGCCGTCCGGGTCAACAATCTTGCCGGTGATGGGATCTTTCAAAACCATAGTTCGTCCTCGTTGCCGATTTTAGCCCAGTGGTGGGTTCTGGATTGGCCCGGCCGTTGGCGGTTCGGGGGTCTGCGGGGGCTGCGGGTTGTTCACCGGCGGGTCGACCAGCACCGTGGCGTGGCCCTCCTCCTCGGCCAGCTCCTCATCGGTGGAACCGTGGGTCATGGCGGTGTCGGCGGGCGAGGCCACCGGCGGCTTGTCGGAGACCGGGCGGGCGTCGTTGAAGAGCCAGACCGGTCGCTGCGGGCGCTTGATGACCGGGGCGAAGATCTCCTCGATCTCCCTCTGGTTCAGGGTTTCCCGCTCCAGCAGAGCGTAGGACAGATCGTCCAGCACCTGACGGTTCTCCATCAGGATCTCGTACGCCTCGCGGTGGGCCTGGTCCAGCAGCAGCCGGACCTCCTCGTCCACCAGCGCGGCGGTGCCCTCGGAGAAGTCCCGCTCCTGCCCGGCGTCGCGGCCTAGGAACGGCTCGCCGCCGCCGGAGCCGAGCTTCACGGTGCCCACCCGGTTGCTCATGCCCCACTGGGTGACCATCTTGCGCGCGGTCGCGGTGGCCTTCTCGATGTCGTTGGAGGCCCCGGTGGAGGGGTCGTGGAAGACGATCTCCTCGGCGACGCGACCGCCCATGGCGTAGGCCATCTGGTCCAGCAGCTCGTTGCGGGTCACCGAGTACTTGTCGTCCTCGGGCACCACCATGGTGTAGCCGAGGGCGCGGCCGCGCGGCAGGATGGTGATCTTGGTGACCGGGGCGGAGTTGCGCAGCGCCGCTGCGACGAGCGCGTGCCCGCCCTCGTGGTAGGCGGTGACCTTGCGCTCGTGTTCCTTCATGATCCGGGAGCGCTTCTGCGGACCGGCCATGACGCGGTCGATCGCCTCGTCCAGCGCCCGGTCGTCGATCAGCTGGGCGTCGG
>CAYZBX010000062.1:0-9421 GCA_964476735.1 uncultured Micrococcaceae bacterium | reverse complement strand
ACGCGGGGATCTAAACTCACATAGTGACTGGACCTAGAAAATGGGGTCAACCCACTCGGCCATCACTTGAGCAACCAGTTCATTGATGACCATCGGCTGAACGCCGATGCGCAATTCTCCAACGACGCCTTCACCCATCAAGCCAAGATTCAGCTTGAGCCGATCACGTTCATTGATGAGGCGACTGCCGCGCTCAAGGAGAAAAATACCTGCGTTGGTGGGCACTACACCCTTTGTCGTTCTCTTCAGCAACGTGACTCCGAGCTCGCTCTCGAGCTTAGAGATCGCAGCACTTAGCGGAGGCTGTGTCATCTTCAGACTTTTTGCGGCTTGAGAAACCGACCCATGCTTCACCACGGCCTGGAAATACTCGATTTGCCTTAAATCCACGTAAGATCCCTTTGTTTGTAGCAGCAAGCCGCCCTAAGGCAACAACGCGCGAATCATCCCCATCTTGCTACGCCGGCTTAGAGCTAACGTAGAAAACCGAACGGCTAACTGATCGGGCCGCCAAACTGATCCATCTGCACCAAAAGTCAGACGAAGATGCCCGACTACCATCCGTTAACGCAGTAGTCCTAGACGCTGAAGGCGACCGTGTATTCCCACAGTTCTGCCCCGGTACCGACGGGCTTCTGCGCCGGCTCTTCGCCCTTGCCGTGCTCGTCCTTGCCTTCGGCGTGGGACTTCTTGAACGCCCGGGATTCGCGCCACGCTTGGAAAGCCTCCTCGGACTCCCAGCGGGTGATGACCAACCAGACGTTGCGGTCGTCGGTGGGTTGCAGCAGCTCATAGCCCACAAACCCGGGGGTTTCCTTGATGGCATCGCCGCGTGCTGCGAAGCGTTTGGCTAGTTCGTCGCCAGAATCGGCGGGGACGGTGATGGCATTGATTTTGATGACGCTCATGTCTTCTATCTAACCACCGCGGGTGCTCAGGCGTCCCGTGAAACTCCCTGATCGCTTTCTTGTTCGCCGAGGGCGTCCATCTGTTCGTCGTCGTCCTCACGGCTGAAGCGTGCGGTCAATCGCCACCAGCCCAACAGAGCCAACGTGGTCAACGCCACCGGCAGTAACCAGCCGGGGGTGGCCGCCTCGACCGCGGCGGCCCAGGCCCAGACGCTTTCGATGGCGCCAGAGGAAATCAAGTCAGGAGAGGTGAGGAAACCGTCGGTCAGCAGCATGATGACCCCGATGGCGATGAAGACCAAACCGATGATCACAGCCGCAGAATTCAGCTGCAGTCGGCCCACGGAGAAGCTCTTGCCGCGCAGCTTGGCCAGAAAGCTTGGAGAGAGTTTGCGCCACAGTGCGGCAAGCACCAGCACGGGAAGAATGAGTCCGAGGCTGTAGACCGCCATCATGCCCGCCCCCGCCCACGGGGAACTGCTGTTCATCACCACGGTGAGGATCGCGCCCAAGATTGGGCCGGTACAGAAACCGGCGATCCCGGCGACGGTACCCAACAGGAAGGAGCCAACCATGGGGCCAGCCTGATTGGCTTGGGCCCGGCTGCGCCACGGCAGGATCTTGCCGAGGTCGAATCCGCCGCCAAAGATCTGCAGCAACCCAAGTAGGATGATCAACCACGCGGAGGCACGCATCATCTCCTGCTGGCTCATCGGCAGCATGCCGCCGATCCAGGCCACGCCCATCCCTAGCGGCACCATGGTCAATAGCAGGCCCCCGAAGAAGGCGGCCCCCATCAAGGACAGGCGCGCCTTCGAGGTGGCGGTATAGGCGAAGAAGCTGGGCAGCAGCAGCGCCGAGCACGGGGAAAAGATGCTCAGCATGCCGCCGACGAGGGCAACAAAGTAGCCGGTCTCCATCAGCTGAGCGCCCCGCTTACTTCCGCAGGTCTTCCAGTTCGGCCTCGATGGTCTTCAAGAAGACCTCGGCCGGTTGCGCACCGATGATGGGGCGCTTGTTGACCGCGAAGGCCGGTGTGGAGGTGATGCCCAGTTCCAGGGCCTCCTCCTGCTGCTTGGCTACCGCGTCGGCGACCTCCTTGGAGGCCATGTCCTTTTCAAACTTGTCCGCGTCCAAACCGAGCTCGCCGGCGGCCTTCACCAGCGCTTCGGAGCTCAGCTCATCGGCCGGGCGCACCGTACCGGGTTCAAAGATGTAGTCGGTGAACTCCTTGTACTTGCCCTGCAGGCCCGCTGCATAGGCGCCGAGCGCGGCCTGTTGGGAACCCGGGCCGAAGAAATTCAGGTTGCGGTACTCGAGCCGAACATCCCCGTGATCGATGTAGTTCTGCTCAATGATGGGCAGGGTCTCGGTGGACCACTTGGCGCAGAACTTGCACTGGAAGTCGGAGTAGACCGCGATGACGACAGGGGCGTCGTCTTCGCCCACCGCTGTTGGATCATTGTCCATCCTTCTGGCCAAATCCGGCAGTTCTGTCTGCACTTGTGCCGCCTGATGTTGCGGCTCCTCGCCGCCGGTCGAGTCCTCGCCGGTTTGCGCCGGCCCCTGATTCTGGCCGTCTGTTTGGCTCTGGTTGTCCGCCTTCGGCAGGCTCATTCCGATGAAGATTCCGCCGATTAAGGCGATGACGATCGGGACAACATGGATCCAGTGAAACGGTGGTAGCTTGCTCTTCCCCATGGCCTCCACCGTAACGGAAACGCGGATTCAACTCCCACTTTTGAGGCCAATCCCGCTCTTTCCAAGTGGGCTGGATCACATTATGCTTACGGGGAGAAATCCCGACTACGAGGAGCACCCCTGTGACCCGTCCTGAACAGAACGCGCACCCGAGCCGTGCGAAACGAACCGTCCGCGCGGTAGCCATCGGCGCGTTGGGCCTTGGCCTGACCTTCGGCGCCACCCCGGCCCTAGCCGACGCCACCTTCCCGTCACCGGAAGGAAAAGGTTCGCTCTCGGCCATTAAGTTCTCTGCGGACACCGTCAAGGAACTGAAGAAGATCGAACGCTCCAGCAAGGGCGTCAAGGTCAGCACCCTGTCCGAACTGGGCATCCCCAATGCGACCTCCGAGCGGGGGCAGGAACTCTACGTCGCGACCGTGGGCACGGGCCCGAACCACGTCTGGGTGCAAGGGCGCATCCACGGCAACGAGCCGTTCGGCACCGATGCCACCCTCGAGTTGCTGAAGTCGCTGGGCAGCAACGGCTCGCCAAAGTACAAGGCGTTGCGCGACCACTACACCTTCCACATCATCCCGATGTACAACCCAGATGGCGCCGATGACAACATTCGCCACACCACCTTGGCCAGCAACCAGCGCCGAGTTGATTTGAACCGCGATTGGGTTGCCGGCGGCTTCGTCGCCAAGGAATCCCACGCCTGGTACCGCTACTGGACCCAGGTTGACCCGATGTTCGCCTTGGATATCCACCATCAGGGGCTCAAGCGCGAACACGGCACGAACGATCCGGTCTCCATGTCCCTCGGCGTCTCCTTGGCGCCCGGCGGGCCGACCCTGCCGAACATCGCTGACGGCAGCTACGATGTGCTGACCCGCCAGGCCATGGTGCACGTCTACGACGAGGTCAGCAAGCTCGGCTTCACCAACGTGGATCGTTACCAAGTCGGCGGCAGCTACGAGATCGACATCCACGGCGGCGTGGTCTCCGCCATGATGCTGGGGCTGAACTACAACGGACTCAACCCGGAGGGCCACTCCCACCCGGCCGTCTTCCTCGAGACCAGCGGCAACACCAGCCCGGGATCCATCGGGCAGAAGGCTCGCGGGAAGTTGATCAAGCAGAACGTGGACGCCTCACTGGCCTTGTTCACCGGCCTCATGGATGGCTCCGTGAAGAGCCTGGACCCAAAGCGTTGGGAAGAGATTCCGCACGCACCAACCACCGGGTACCAGACCGATCACTCGGGCATCATCCCCAAATAGGGCGACCGTAAGCTTCACCGAAAGGTGAGTTTAGGGGGGCGTGCTGGTTGGCCTGCTGCTTTTCATAGCGGCCAACCAGCACGTTTTTTTGCCCGCACAACGGGGCCACATTTTTGTGCACATAGCGGAACCCCATCCCGAACACCCCGGCGGCCCCTATAGTGACAAATACAGGCCACACTGAGGAGTGATGATGAGCCACAAAGGTTATAAGTCCATTAACCCTGCCACCGGCGAGCTCAACCAAGAGTTCGACCTGCACACCTCCGACGAGATTCAACAGATCCTCGCCTCCGCCCAAGACGCCTACGTGTCTTGGAGCGCCGTGCCCATCGAGGACCGCGCCCCAATCGTCGCGAAAATCGCCCAGCTGCTGAGCGAGCGCGCCGACGAGCTGGCTGCGCTGGTCACCGAAGAGATGGGCAAGAGCACCCGCGAGGCCAAGGGCGAGATCCTCTATTCCGCCTCCATCTTCCAGTACTACGCGGACGAGGGCCCCGGGCTGGCCGCCGATCAACCCATCAAGGACGTCTCCGGCGCCGAAGCGATGATCCAGAAGCGCCCAGTGGGCGTGCTGTTGGGCATCATGCCGTGGAACTACCCGGTGTATCAGGTCGCCCGCTTCGCCGCGCCCAACTTCATGCTGGGCAACACCATCCTGCTCAAGCACGCAGAGTCGTGCCCGCGCGTGGCGCTGGCGCTGGAGGAACTCTTCCGCGACGCGGGACTGCCCGCAGGCGTCTACAGCAACGTATTCGCCGACCACGACCAAGTCGCGGACATCATCGCCGATGACCGCATCCAAGGAGTCTCACTGACCGGCTCCGAGCGGGCCGGGGCGGCCGTGGCGGAGATCGCCGGCCGCAACCTGAAGAAGGTTGTGCTGGAACTCGGCGGCTCCGACCCGTACGTGATTCTGCAGACCGACGATGTGGCCGGCGCGGCCAAGGCGGCGTTCCGGGCCCGCATGTCCAACACCGGGCAGGCCTGCACCTCGAACAAGCGCATGATTGTCATGGAGCACCTCTACGACGACTTCGTGGCGGAGCTGAAGAATCTGGCCACCTCCGTCGCCCCCGGCAACCCGGCCGACCCGCAACGCGGCGAATACTATTCGCTGTCCTCTGAGGAGGCCGCCGTGCGCCTGAAGAAGCAGGTAGACACCGCCGTGGCCCAGGGCGCGGTCCTCGAAGCCGGCGGCAACCGGCTGGACCGGGCCGGCGCGTGGCTGGAGCCGACCGTGCTGACCGGCATCACCAAGGACATGGACGCCTACCGCGAAGAGTTATTCGGTCCGGTGGCTATGGTCTATAAGGTCTCCTCCGAGGAGGAAGCGCTGACGCTGGCCAACGACACAGACTTTGGCCTAGGCGCATCAGTGTTCTCCACCGACGAGGAGCAGGCCCGCGCGTTCGCGGAGAAGATCAACGCAGGCATGGTGGCCGTCAACTCCGCCAACCCATCCGGCGCGGAGCTGCCCTTCGGCGGGATCAAGCGCTCGGGTTACGGCCGCGAGCTGGGCCCGCTGGGCATGGACGAGTTCGTCAACAAGCGCCTCTACTACGTGAAGGACACCGACAACTAAGACCGGTTTGCGCGCCGCATCGGCGTGCCGGCAAAAGCCAGTGGCCGCCGCGGATAAGCGCGGCGGCCCCGGGCGTTAATTCCCGAGCGCGAGAGCGCCCAACCGATCGGAGCTTACTCGTCCGGGTTCTCGGTTCCGGCGGAGACCCGGCCGCCCAAGTCTGCATCCAGCCGGAGCAGTCCGGAGCCGTCGTTCTCGACCAGCTTCAGCTGGGAGATGATCTCATCCACGCTGGCCTCTTCCTCCAGCTGCTCGTTGATGAACCAGTTCAGCAACGGGAAGGAGTCGAAGTCCTGGGCGTCGTGGGACAACCGGTACAGGCCACGGATGGCCTCGGAGACCTTCTTCTCGTGGGCCAACGCCGCTTCGAAGGCCTCGAGAGGCGTCTTCGCGGTGTCCGCCGGCTTCAGCTCGATGGTCTGCAAGGTCGGCCGCACGTCACGGTCGAGCAGGTGATCGATGAACTTGTTGGCGTGCACGATCTCTTCGTCGGCCTGGGCGCGGAACCAGTTGGCGAAGCCGGTCAGATCCTGGTCATCCATGTCGATCGCCAGCTGGCGGTAGACCATGTTGGCCTCGAACTCGAGGGTGACCTGCTCGTTGAAAGCGGTTTGGAGGTTGTCAGGCATCTGCATCGCTGTACTCCTTCTTGTCGTTGACGGTGGAAAGCGTGCTTGCAGTTACGACGCTAGTTGGTTTCCGAGACAAATAATAGTTAGTTAGGCCGAACTGACCACGTACCAATCTCTCAGCGAAATCCCGTTAAAGAGTCAAGGGCCCCGTCGGGAGCTTGAGGGGGACAGCTCAACCGACAGGGCCCTTGTTCACTATTCATCACTCGCACCTTGATGAGGTGATTACCACTCTAGGAAGTGGAGATTGAAGAACCATCGAAGAACCCTGTGCGCTAGCTGTGCGTTTCGAGCGAACGGGACGGGCGACAAAGAATGCGACCAAACTACTGCATCACACATACTACGCCTGATAAAGTAAATATCGTCAGTATGAATCATCCGTCTTGGGGAGGTGTTGGCAGGTGATCAGCGGCGATGTCATCCGAGGGACCATCGACATACTCATCCTCGACTCGCTGCTGGAGAAGCCCTCGTACGGGTACGCGGTGTCGCGCCGCATCGGAGAACTCGCCGCGGGTCAGTACCAGATCAAAGAGACCACCCTCTACTCCGCGATGCGGCGGCTGGAGCAGGCAGGACTGCTGGAGTCCTTCAAGGGCGACGAATCCCAGGGCCGCCCTCGCATCTACTATCGCGTCACGGAGGCAGGAGCAGCGCACTACAAGAAGCGTTGCGCCGAATGGCTGGCAACCGTTGAAGTCGTCGGGCGATTCATCAGAAAGGAAGATCCGTCATGAACGCCATCAACTCCTACATCGATCACATGTTCCGCTCACTGCCGCCAACCGCCGAAGCGCGCCACGCCAAGACCGAGCTGCGTCAAATGAGCGAAGACCGTTACAACGAATTGCGCGCCGACGGACTCAGTGAGCACGAGGCTGTCGGCCAAGTCATCACCCAATTCGGCAGCTTGGACGAAGTTGCCGACCAGCTCGGCATTCGCAGCCTCGTTGACAACTCTGAGGCGCACGCCGTCGCCTTCAGCGACGCCGAGGCGGACCGCTACGTCGAGACGCGCAAGCGGTCCTCGTTGATGATCGCTGGCGGCGTGGCGCTGATCCTGCTTGGACTCGCCGCGCAGTTCTTGATCAACCCGAACGTCCTCAGCAGCGCGGGCGACAATCTAGCCGGCACCCAAGGAGCGCTTGGGCTCGGCGTGTTCCTCCTTGCCGTCGCAATGGCCGTCGGCATGTTTAATCGTGTCCGGCGTCTCGATGAGCCGCTTCGACATCCGGGACGATCAGTCCATCCAGCTCAGCGCCGCCACGACGGCGCGGTATCGGCAGGAGCGCGCCGACTACACCCAGCGCTACGGCATTGGCTTGGCCGTCGGCGTGGTCATCATCGTCCTCTCGCTGGCCGCGCTGCTCGTCTCGTCAGCACTCGCGGGGTCGCTGACGGCGGGCTCAACCGAGGTGTCCGCGCCCGGGTTGGCCGCCATGTTCGCCGGCGTCGCCATCGTTGTGGCCGTCCTGATCATCACGGGCATGCGTCGCGGGACGCTGGACCGACTGACCTCTTCCGGGGAGTATGCACCGGACCTCAGCGGCGCACGCTCCATGATCGAGCGCATTTCCGGCCCCTACTGGATGCTGGCCTTGGCCGTCTACCTCATCTGGAGCTTCGGCTGGGACGCCTGGGAGCAGTCTTGGCTCGTTTGGCCCATCGCCGGCGTGCTGTTCGGTTTCCTAGCCGCCACGATCGGGGCGATCAAAACCGGCGAGGAGAAACACCAGTACGACGACTTTTGAGCAGCAGCCCACCTTGTGGGCAAAGAAAAAGGACCCGGCGGGAGCGTTCAGCTCAACCGTCCGGGCCCCTTTCACTTATCATCACTCGCACCTTGATGAGGTATTACCTAGTCTAAGAAACAAACTTTGGAAAACAGCCTACGTTTGCTGGGAGAATCCTGAGTATTAGCTGGAAGGGCCCGTGGCGTCTCCGGTCCCGCGTCGTCGGGACGGCACCAAAGCGGTTACGGCCCACCATCGACGGAAGCAAAGACCCCGGCGAGAGCTAGGGGGACGCTCTTCGCCGGGGCCTTCTTCACTATTCATCACTCGCACCTTGATGAGGTAAGAACCACTCTAGGCAGCGAACATCAAAGCGAAATGCAACAACGCTGAATGCAGCCTGTGCATCCGACATCGGACGCCTTCGGGAAGATCGATCGGTTCGCCTCCCCAGCCCGGCCGCAACGCTTGGGCATAAGATAAGGCCCCGGCGGGAGCTGAGGGGCTGCTCAACCGTCCGGGGCCTTATTCACTATCATCACTCGCACCTTGATGAGGTAGTTACTACTATAGGAACCCTCCATTGGAGAAGCGTGGAGACCAACTGGGAGTAAGCTGAGAGTGTGAGTCGAGTCGATGTCTGGCTGTGGTCGGTGCGGGTCTTCAAGACCCGTTCCGCGGCGACCGCTGCCGTCAAAGGCGGACACGTTCGGGTCAACGACGACCCAACCAAGCCCGGGGCGAAGCTGAAGATCGGCGACCTCGTCACGGTCCGCTACCCGGGCTACAGTCGCGTCTTCAAGGTTCAGGAGCTACTGACCAAACGCGTTGGCGCGCCCGTGGCGGCCAAAGCGTACCAGGATCTCTCCCCGCCCAAGCCCGCGCACCTGTTCACCCCGGTGGCCCGCCGCGATCGCGGCGCGGGCAGACCGACCAAGCGCGACCGCCGCCAGCTGGAAAAGCTCGGCGCCATCATCCCGCAGCAGGACTGATCCGACCCGAGGGCCCTTGCCCAAGCATAAAGAACACCCTATGGTTTGAGACATGGCTCACATTCTGAGCCTGTCACGTTCGGTTTGAGGCGAGGCAGCATGCCGCTTTATACGTACAAGTGTCCGTCCGGCGATCAGTTCGATGCGCAATACAGCATGGCTGAGGTCCCCGATACCGTGGACTGCCCCGATTGCGCGCAGCCTGCCCGGCGGATCATCACCGGGGTGCGCCTAGGCCGCACCGGCTCCGCCGCATTCGGGCTGATTGATCGGACAGCACGCAGCGCCCACGAACCCGAGGTTGTGACTGGCTTGCCGGCTAATCCGCGGTCAGGGCCGCAGCCGGTGACCACCAACCCCCTGCATCAAAAACTCCCTAAACCATAGGAGGCTTCGATGCCCGAGGTGATCTTTTCCCTCGATTCCAACAAGAAATTCGTCGACCAAGACAAGCTAGGCCACAACCGCTGGCACCCGGAGATCCCGCCGGTGGCCACCGTCAAGCCCGGGGACGACTTCCGGGTCGACTGCCGCGAATGGTTCGACGGCTACATCAAGAATGACGATTCGGCCGAGGATATCCTGAACGCCCCGCTGCTGAC
>CAYZBX010000061.1:0-9656 GCA_964476735.1 uncultured Micrococcaceae bacterium | reverse complement strand
CCACGGGGTGGTGCCGCCGGCGCAGTTGTTCAGCGTGCCCAGCACCAGCTTGCCGGTCGGGTCCTCGACGGTCTTCAGCAGGTCTGAGCCGGCCGCCGGGCCGGAGACGGTGAACGGGGTTTCACCGGTGATGCGGCGGTTGCGGCGGCCACCGCGGACGTACTCCCACGGGTGACCGACCTTCGCGCGCTTGATGTCCACCACGGTGAAGCCGTGTGCTGCGATCCCGATGCGGGCGACTTCCTCCGGGTTGGCGGCGATGAAGGCCGGGTCGAACATGATGTTCTCGTTGGTGTACTCGTGGTTGGAGACCAGCACACCGGTGCGGGCGTTGCCGCCGTCGTGCAGGATGTTCAGGTAGTCGCAGTTGTAGCCGAACTGCTCGGCCTGCGCCTTGGCGGTCTGCTTGGTGATGTTGAAGTTGGGGGTGGAGGTGAACAGCGGGTCGCCCCAGCGGATGATCACGTGATCGGCGTAGCCGGCCGGGTAGCTCATGGCGTCCACGTTGCGCGGGACCGGGGCGATCGGCTTGAAGCTCAGCTTGCCGCCGCCCTTGCCGAAGGTGCCGTAGTCAGCCGAGGCGCCCGGTGCCTTCAGGGTGTTGACGCCGACCGCGATGGCGGCGGCAACGCCGGAGCCGTAGCCAATCAGGGCGCGGCGGGAGATGGTCTTCTCCACGATGTCCGGAAAGTAGGCGTTGTCGCTCTTGTTGCAAACGTCGTAGGCGCAGGCCGAGCCGCACTTCAGTTCACAGGTCAGCGGGAGCCGGTTACCGCGGGTGTGGCCGGCCATGGGAAGTAGTTTTCGCAGCACGAAGATGCTCCTTGTAAGTCGCGCTCAATCATCAAGGCGCCGCCCGGTGCGTAGGCGGCACTGCTTCCACAGTGGCGGATCAAGGAGACGGTGGCTTGGTCAGCAGGTTAACGGGACGCTAAATCACTGTGACGGGCGCAGCTGCCGGTAGCAGGCGCTGATCCGGTCCCGCCACCAGCGCTCCCGTTCCGGGTTCGCCGCGTACTTGGCCAGCTTGGCGGGGTCGACCTGTACCTCCCCGGGCGCCAGATACCCTGGGGCCGAGTACAACCGTTGGGCTGATTCGGCGGTGAGCACGTCGTCAGTGAACAGCGCCCCAGTGGCGAGCCCGCAGGCGTAGGGCAGCTCGGTCAGCGCGGCGGCGAGGTTGGCACCCATGCTGATCCCCACCCCGGTGTCCAGCGCGGAGGAGATCACAGCGGGCAGCCCCGCGGCTGCGATGATTTGCTGGGCGCGGCGGATCCCGCCAAGGGGCTGGGCCTTCACCACGATCAGGTCTGCGGCGCCGAGCTGGGCGACGCGCAGCGGGTCGGCGGACTTGCGAACCGCCTCGTCGGCGGCAATCGGGGTGTTGATGCCGCGAGCGCGCAACTCTTCGCGCAAGCGGGCTAATGGTTCGATGCCGGGCACGGGTTGTTCCACGTACTCCAGGTCGATGTCGGCCAGCTCGGTCAGCACCGTCAGGGCGTCCTCGTGTCGGTAGCCCTCGTTGGCGTCGATGCGCAGCGCGGCGTGTGGCAGCAGTTCCCTGACCTTGCGCACCCGGGCGAGGTCGTGAGCCACAGATTCGCCCTTCTCCGCCACCTTGATCTTCACGGTGTGCAGCTCCGTCGGTTCCCCGTAGCGGGCCAGCAGCGCGGGAACGGCTTCCGGCGCGAGGGCCGGGACGGTGGCGTTGACCGGCACGAGGTCCCGTACCGGGGCGCTGGCAGGCCCGTACCCGTGGTTCAGTGCCGCGGCCAACCAGGTAGCTGCCTCAGCGGTGCCGTATTCGACGAACGGCGAAAACTCGCTGACCCGCTCGCCGCCGAGCAGGATGGCCGCCTCCCGGTGTCGCACACCCCGGAACCTGGTGTTCAACGGGATGGAGACGACCCGTACCGCGGCCAACAAGTCAGGCAGGGACGGCCAGTCGGCGTCGGAATCCTTCAACGGCAAGTCATGAATGGACATGCTGCCAGTCTAGTGACGATTGGCCATGAGCTTTCTCACGCGGGCGTTGCAAGGTTTCGTCCAGTCTGGCGGTGTAAGAATAGTTTCATGCTCAAGACCGAACGGATGCCCCAGATCAGGCAGCGGTTCCCGCTGGCGCAGTGGTACCTGCCCGCCGGGATCTTGTTCGCCGCGGTGATCGGGACCTGGGTGTACTTTGTGCAGACGGCGCAGGGACAGCTGGTGGATGCGATCACCTGGGAAACGGCCGGTCAGCGCCTGCAGTTTCTGCGTGGACCGGTGCGCACGCTCTTGGCATTTCTGCCAGAGATCGTGGGTGTACTTGCGGTCTTAACGTTCTTGGGTTTGACGCTGATCAAGAAGCGGTTCTTCGCCTCCGGCGTCGCGCTGGTGATGTTCTTGGCGGCCAATGCCTCCGCCCAAGTACTGAAGCATTGGATCTTCTTGCGTCCGGATTTGGGGACCGGGATCCCCTACTACACCGGGAACTCGTTGCCCAGTGGGCACACGGTGTTTGCGGCGGCCGCCGGCTTTGCGCTGCTGTTGGTCGCGCAGCCGCGGCATCGATCGTGGGTGAGCATCGTGGCTGTCTCCTTGGCGGTGGCGGTGGGCGCCGGGACCTTCATCGAGACGTGGCACCGACCGGCGGACATGATGGCCGGTTACTTCCTAGCCGGGGGCTGGGCGCTGTTGGCGGCAGGTTTTCTGGCCAACCGGGGTCCGCAGGAGAACCAGCTGCTGCAGCTGGAGGCCGGGTCCGTCTCCGCGGTCGCGCTCTGGCTGACCGGCCTCGGACTTGCGGTCTCCGCAGTCAGCATCGTGTTCTTCGCCTTAGCCGGCGGCGTGGCCGAGCTGAGCTACCCGTTCCAAGTGTTCTCGCTCTGGCACTACCTAGCCGGGCTGGCGCTGTCCACCGGTCCCGGTTTCCTCACCTTCGGTGTGGTGCTGTGGCGGCTGGAGGCGGCCCGGCCCAGCAGTAGGTAACCCCTGCCTTACTCAGCCACTAGCTTTTTAACAGCAGATAACCCCGTGACCTAAGGGGTGCAGTAAAACTGCAATCACGGGGTTATCTGTGCTCTATGTTGCCACGACAGGCGCACATGTGGGAGTCCTGCGTGAGATTCTTCGTCTTAGAGGAGCATGCCTGCGCTCTTGGGGTTCTGCATGCAGTTGGCTACGAAGCTCAGGAAGCCGCTGGCGGTGCCGCCGTCGCAGACCCGGTGATCGAACGACAGGGTCAGCTCCATGATCTTGCGGACACACAGCTCGCCGTCGACCACCCACGGGCGCTCCAGGATGCGGCCGAGGCCGAGGATGGCGACCTCAGGGTGGTTGATGACCGCTGCGGAACCGTCGACGCCGAAGACGCCGTAGTTGTTGATGGTGAAGGTGCCGCGTGTCAGCTCCTGCGGGGAGGCTTGGCCGGAGCGGGCCTTCTCCGTCAGTTCCTTGATCTCCGTGTCCAGGTCCATCACGTTCTTGCCGGCGGTGTCGGTCAGTGCTGGGACCATCAGGCCGCGGTCGGTCTGCATGGCGAAGCCGAGGTTGACGCCGTCGAAGTAGTTGATGGTCTCCCCGTCGAAGCGGGTGTTCAGCTCCGGGTAGCGCTGCAGGCCGGCGAGCACGTAGCGGCCGACGAAGGCCAGCAGGGTCGGTGCGGTACCGGTGGCGGCCTTCTGTTCGGCGCGCAGCTGGACCAGGTCCGTGACGTCGATGTCCAACCAGACGGTGGCCTCCGGGATCTCCCGGCGGGAGGTGGTCATGGCTTCCACGACGCGCTTGCGCACGCCCTTGACCTCGTCCACCTTGGCGATGCGCAGACCGGTGCGGCCATCGACCTCGCCGGCGGTGACCGGCGCGGACGGGGTGGCAGGGGCTTGGGACGCGGCTGGCTGTGCGGCGGCTGGCGCGGTTGCGTCGGATTCAGCGGCAAGCACGTCGGCGCGCAGGATCAGCCCGCCGGGGCCGCTGCCGGTGATCTCCGAGAGTTTGAGGCCGCGCTCTTGGGCGAGCTTGCGGACCAGCGGTGAGACCACGCGTGGGGCCTCGGTGCTGGCGGCCTGTTCCGGTGCTTGCTCCGCTGGCTGCTGCGGGGCGGCGGTTGCTGCAGCTGCACCCTTGCGCTTGCGGCGGCGTCGGCCACCGCCACCGGAGGTGCCATAGCCGATGAGCACTGCGCCGGAACCCTCTTCTGCGGGGTCCTCTTCCGGTTCGGCCGGGGCGATCGCGCCGGCGCGCTCCTCTTCGCGGTAGTCCAGCGCCTGCTCCACCTCGATGGTGATCAGCGGGGCGCCGACGAGGATCTCCTCGCCGACCTCGCCGTGCAACTGGTGCACCTTGCCGGCATACGGGGACGGCACCTGGACCAGCGACTTGGCGGTCTCGACCTCGGCGATGGGCTGGTCGAGTTGGACATCGTCGCCGACCTCGACGAGCCACTGCACCAGGTCGGCGCCGGTCAGGCCTTCACCCAGGTCAGGTAGTTTGAAGACTTTCTGGCTCATGATTTATTCGTACTCCCATTGCAACTGGTCGATGGTGTCTAGGATGCGGTCAACGCTGGGCAGGAAGTATTCCTCCACCTTCGGCGACGGGTAGGGCACGTCGAAGCCGGTGACGCGCTTGACCGGGGCCGCCAGCGAGTGGAAGCAGGCGTCCTGCGTGCGGGCGACCAGCTCGGAGGCGATCGAGGCGAAGCCCTGCGGCTCGGCGACGACGACGGCGCGGCCGGTCTTGCGCACGGAGGCGTAGATGATCTCCTCATCCAGCGGCACGATGGTGCGCAGGTCGATGACCTCCACGTCGTAGCCTTCTTCGGCGGCGGCCTCGGCTGCGGACATGCAGGTGGAGACCTGGGTGCCGTAGGAGATCAGGGTGACGTCGGAGCCTTCGCGGCGCACCGCGCCCTTGCCCTCGGTCGGATCCGCCTTGCCGGCGATGATGGCCTCGGCCTGGGCGCGCAGCTCGTCGAGGTCCACCTCGGCCTTGGTCCAGTAGAGCTTCTTGGGCTCCATGAACATGACCGGGTCATTGCTGGCGATGGCCTCGCGCAGCATCAGGTAGGCGTCCGCGACGCTGGCGGGGGTGAAGACCTTCAGCCCGGCGATGTGCGCGTACAGGGATTCGGAGGAGTCGCAGTGGTGTTCCACGCCGCCGATGCCGCCGCCGTGTGGGATGCGCACCGTGACCGGCATGGTGAACCCGCCCTTGGTGCGGTTGTGCATCTTGGCCAGGTGGGAGGCGATCTGCTCGAAGGCGGGGTGGGCGAAGGCGTCGAACTGCATCTCGATGACCGGGCGCATCCGGTTCATCGCCATGCCGATGGCCATGCCGGCGATCCCGGACTCGGCCAACGGGGTGTCGAAACAGCGTTCGGTGCCGTACTTCTCGGCCAGCCCGTCGGTGATGCGGAAGACACCGCCGAGGGTGCCGACGTCCTCGCCGAAGATGACGACCGAGTCATCGGCTTCGATCGCGTCGGCGAGGGCCTGGTTGAGGGCGCCCGCAAACGTCATGGTTGTCAGGCTCATTTAGTTTTCCTCCTCGGCGTCGGCCAGTTCGGCCTCAAGAATGGCGCGCTGGGCGGCCAGCTGCGGGGTCGGTTCGGTGTAGACGTAGTCGAACATGTCCAGCGGGGAGACGGGGACCTCTTCGGCCAGGCCCTCGCGCAGGATGCTGGCGCGCTCCTCGGCGTCGGCGGCGATCTGGGCGGACAGCTCGTCGGTGAGCGCACCGGTTGATTCCAGGTAGCTGCGCATCCGGATCACCGGGTCCTTGGCCTCCCACTCCTTGACCTCCTCGGACTCCCGGTAGCGGGTGTCGTCGTCGGCGTTGGTGTGGGGCTGCATGCGGTAGGTGTGGGACTCCACCAGCAGCGGGCCTTAGCCGGAGCGGGCGAGGTTGACCGCGCGGTTGAGCACGGCCAGCAGTGCCACTAGGTCGTTGCCGTCTACTCGCTCACCGGCCATGCCGTAGCCGACGGCCTTGTGCGCTAGGGACGGGGCGACGGTCTGCTGGGACAGCGGCACGGAGATGGCGAAGCCGTTGTTCTGCACGAAGAAGATGACCGGCAGGTTGAACACGGCGGCGAAGTTCAGCGCCTCGTGGAAGTCGCCCTCGCTGGTGGCGCCGTCGCCGCACATGGCCAAACAGACGGTGTCTTCGCCGCGCATCTTGGCGGCGTGGGCCACGCCCACGGCGTGCAGCAGCTGGGTCGTCAGCGGGGTGGACTGGATCGACACCTTGTGTTCCTGCGGGTCGTACCCGCCGTGCCAGTCGCCACGGAAGATGGTCATGGTTTCCACCGGGTCCACGCCGCGGGCCATCACGGCCACCGAGTCGCGGTAGGTCGGGAACAGCCAGTCCCCTTCCTTCAGGCACATGGCGGCGGCGACCTGGCAGGCCTCCTGGCCGTGGCTGGACGGGTAGACGGCCATCCGGCCCTGACGGACCAGAGCCGAGTTTTGGTCGTTGACCCGGCGGCCGATCACCAGCTGGCGGTAGGCCTCCAGAACCTGCTCGTCCTCGGGCAGCGGATACGTGTGGCCGGGCTGGGTGCCCTGCTGCTCCTCCGGCAGCATGGAACCGTCGGCGGCAAGAATTTGGATTTTCCCGCGGGCCGGCAGCATATAGTCCTCTGCCGTGATGCCGAACCTGCGGCAGGTCTCTTCCATCTCCATGGCATTCCTCCGTGAAGTAATACTTTTCTTCACTTAATAGTGGCAAACAGTCACAACTTTTCAGATAGAATTCAAGATCTAGTAGACAGAATTATTTGAATGCCTGATACTGGAAGAAGATATGTCAGTGTGGCGCGCGCCACAAATACAAACAAGGGGTGGCGTGAATGGCTCCAAATAACGCCGAATCGCAACGCAAGAACGGGCCGGTGCAACTGGATGAAATCGACCACGCGATCATGGAACAGCTCTCCCGCGACGGCCGCATGAGCGTGGCGGCCCTCGCCCAGGCCGTACATATTTCCCGCGCGCACTGCTATTCGCGGATGAATCGTCTCATGGAGACCGGGGTCATCACCGGTTTTACGGCCACCTTCGACCCGGTCCGCTCCGGCCGCGGCGCCTCCGCGTACGTGATGCTCAAGACCCGGCAGCATTCGTGGCGGGAGCTGAAGGCCGAGATCCTCAAGGTCCCCGAGGTGGAGCATTTGGCGCTGGTCAGCGGCAGCTTTGACGTGCTGGTGTTGGTGCGGGCCAAAGACAATCAGGACCTGCGCCGGCTGGTGTTCGACAGCTTTCAGCATCTGCCCGGGGTGGTCGACGCCCAGACGCACATCATCTTCGAGGACGAAGACGCCCGTTAGCGGCTGCGTGCGTGGGTCTATGATGGTGCCATGTCACTAACTCGCACCCTCGACCGCTACTTCCTCATCTCCGAACGGAAGTCGTCCATCGCGCAGGAGCTACGTGGCGGAGCAGCAACATTTTTCGCCATGAGTTACATCGTGGTCTTGAACCCGCTGATCCTGTCCGGCATGGACGGTGCGGGGAATCAGCTCGGCTTGGGACGCGTTGCCGCCGCCACCGCGTTTGTGGCCGGCATCCTCTCCATCCTGATGGGCGTCTGGGCCAAGCACCCGTTTGCGCTGGCAACCGGCCTTGGCGTCAACGCGTTTGTCGCAGCGACGGTAGCGACCAATCCGGACATGACGTGGCCGGACATGATGGGCCTCATCGTGTTGGCCGGTTTGGCTATGTTCGTCTTGGTGCTTACCGGTTTCCGTCGAGCGGTTTTCAATGCTGTGCCGGAAGGTTTGAAAGCGGCGATCGTGGCCGGTTTTGGGCTGTTCATCGCCCTCATCGGTTTTGTGAATGCCGGTTTTGTGCGCCGCATCCCTGACGCCGCGGGAACCACTGTCCCGGTTTCCCTCGGTGACGGCGGCCAGCTCTTAGGTTGGCCGGTGCTGGTCTTCGTGGTCGGCCTGCTGTTGACCGCAGGTCTGATGGCCCGCAAGGTCAAGGGTGCCATCCTGTACGGCATTTTGGTCTCCACCGTGCTGGCAAACGTCTTGGAGATGGTGTTCAGAATCGGCCCTTCCGTGGACGCGGACGGCAACTACAACCCGCAAGGGTGGTCGCTCGTCGTGCCCGGTTTTGACGCTTGGACGGCTCCGGATCTGTCACTCATCGGCCAGTTCTCCATGTTTGGCGCTTTTGAACACCTGGGGGTCATGGCCGCTTCCCTTCTCGCTTTTGTCATCCTCTTGTCGATCTTCTTTGATGCCATGGGCGTGACCGTCGGTTTGGCACACCAAGCCGGAAATATTGACGAGAAAGGCAACATCCCGCACCTCGATCGTGTGCTGCTGGTGGACGCGGCGGGCGCCGCGGCCGGAGGTGCTAGCTCAATTTCCTCTAACCAGATCTTCGTTGAATCCGGTACAGGTATCGGTGAAGGTGCCCGAACCGGTCTGGCGTCAGTGTTGACTGGCGCGCTGTTCCTGGGTGCCATGTTCCTGACCCCACTCGTTTCTCTGGTCCCCTTTGAAGCGGTAGCACCTGCCCTAGTGGTTGTCGGTTTCATGATGATTCAGCAGATCACTCGCGTTGATTTCACCGATGTTGGACTAGCGATCCCCGCGTTTTTGACCATCGTGCTGATGCCGTTCACCTATTCGATTGCCAACGGTCTGGGCGCCGGTTTCGTTGCGTTTGCGGCGATTCGTCTCATGCAGGGACGAGCCAAAGAAGTCCACCCTCTCATGTGGGTCGTGGCAGCTGCCTTCATCGTTTACTTCGGCATGGGCGTCATTGAAGGGTGGATGGGCGTTTAACCTACTCGCCAGTCACTAGGTAATGTAGTTCACAGCACACACTAAGCTGGCTGCGCTTAGTACAGAAAATATCAGGAGAAAGAATGCGCTTACCTAAATCTGTCCTAGCGGCGCTAGCTGGGGTATCACTCGTGTTCGTGTCAGCATGTGCATCACCCGATGACCAAACCGCAGAAAACACAAACACCCAAGAAACCGAAGTAGCTCAAGACAACACGGTCCAAGCCACGGAAACAGCCACCGCACCCGAAGAAACCGAAACAGCTGAGCCTGAGACTGGCGACACTGAAGATGGCAACGCTGAGACTGACGATGCTGAAAGCGGTTCCACCAACGAGCCACTTGCTTCCAAGGACGTTAGCTACAACGGCGAAGACCTGACGGTTGATGTGCTCAGCGTAAGAGACGACGGCTCGCTAACAACGGTCGATGTGCGGATTACCAACAATGGGGATTCAAAGTTCCAAATCTCGAATTTCTTTCACGACGGTGACAACAGCGTTCCAGGAACCGACCAGAACGATCCCCTTCTCTACCAGTCTGCCCGCGGTATTCATTTGATTGATACCGCAAACGATAAGATCCATCGAACAGCCTTCGACTCCGCCGGAAACTGCCTATGCACAACGGGACTTTCCTCTACTTTTATCGAAGAAGGTGAGTCACACACCCTGTACACAAGTGTCGCCTCCATACCCGACGGTGTGGATGAAGTCTCCGTGGTCATCCCGAATGTAGGCTCTCTGCCGAAAGTTCCGGTGACCCGTGACTAAGACTTTCTTCCTCCCACGGAAAACTCTCGCCGCAGCCTCACTTGCTGGGCTGCTGCTGGTCAGCGTCCCTGCTGTTCAGGCCACCACGCCGTCGCCCGAAAACG
>CAYZBX010000060.1:0-9879 GCA_964476735.1 uncultured Micrococcaceae bacterium | reverse complement strand
TTAGAAGGCGATTTTTTGCAGGATGGCTCGCAGTTGGGTGCGTTCGCGACGGGACAGGGTGCCCAAGTAATCGTCTTCCGCTGCCATCGTCAGCGCGTAGGCGCGATCGTAGAGTGCGTGTCCATCGTTGGTCGCGGTGATGATCTTGGAGCGGCGGTCGCTCGGGTCAACCTCGCGTTTGACGAGCCCGCGCTTCTCCAGCTCGTCGACGAGGGCCACGATCTGGCTGGGATCGAGGTGTAAGAACTCCCCGAGCTCACGTTGCGTGGGGTTCATTCCGGAGCAGGCCAGCGAGAGCACGGAGAAGGAGCGAACCTTGAGGTTTTCTGCCGCCAACAGCTCGTTAGCGCGGCTGTTGCCCTGAGCTCTCGCCCGAGCCAGTAAGAACTGGATCTCTTGCGCAAGCGAAGTCTCGTGCAACCGGTTAGCGGTCAGCGGCCTGGTCGTCATGATGTGCTCTTTTCGTACCCACGTATGTTGATTGATATTTTCAATTATTTTGACGTAGAAGTCAACCGTGCCGATTGCGGTCTTTCGCAAAAATAAACTATTGACTTTTTCAATGAACTGGTTGCATGATGGACACAGATTCAAAACCTACTCATTCCCAGCGGAGGAAGTTCACTCTCATGTCACTTGCAGGAAAAGTTGCTGTCGTAACCGGTTCTGCTCAGGGTTTGGGCCTCGCCTACGCTCAAGAGCTGGCGGAGCAGGGCGCCGCGGTCATCATCAATGATGTGAATCACGAGGTGGCCGATGCGGCTGTTGCGAGCATCACAAACGCCGGCGGCAAGGCCGCCGCAGTGGTGGCTCCGGTCGGTTCCACGGAAACCGCTCAGCAGCTCGTCAAGGCCGCCGTGGACAACTTCGGGCGACTGGACATCCTCGTCACCAACGCCGGCATCCTGCGCGACCGCTCCCTGCTGAAGATGAGCGATGAAGACTTCGACGCCGTGATCAACGTCCACCTGCGCGGCACCTTCACCTGTGTCCGCGAGGCGTTCGCGTATTTCAAGGAAAACGAAATCCCCGGCCGCATCATCACTATCGGTTCCCCAACCGGCCAGCGCGGCAACTTCGGCCAGACCAACTACGCTGCCGCAAAGGCCGGCATCGTGGGCATGGTCCGGACCTGGGCGATTGAGATGAAGCGTGCAGGTGTCACCGTCAACACCGTCATCCCGGTGGCAGCCACCGCGATGACCGAGACCGTCCCGCTGTTCCAGAAGGCCGTCGAGGCCGCCCGCAAGGGTGAGCCCATGCCGGAATTCTTCCGCAAGGAAATGGGCTTCGGAACCGCCGAGGACGTCGCCGGACTGGTCGCCTTCCTCGCCTCGGACGAGGCCTCCAACATCACCGGCCAGGTCATCGGGGCCGGCGGCGATCGACTGCAGCTGTGGAGCCACCCGGAAGCGGTGGAGAACCTCTACCAAGACGGCGGTTTCACCTACGAGGCCCTGCAGGGGCGCTTCAACGCTGAGCTCGGCGACAAGCTGCAGTCCGTCGGCGAAGAGTTCCCGGAACTGCCTGAAGAACTCCGCCCAGAAATGCCGAAGCGCTAAGGACTCTCGATTCAGATGCGTTACGAAACCGCTGTCGATTTTGCGGCCATCGAGGCCATCGATATGCACGTGCACCTGGAGGTCGACTCCTGCGGTCACAAATCCATGCCGCAGGAATTTTTCGACGCCTCCGCCGCCTACTTCAAGGCCACCGAGCGCACCCCGAGCGTGGACACCATCGCCGAGCTATACCGCAAGAACAACATGGCCGCGGTGCTGTTTACCATCGATGCCCGCACCCAGCTGAAGCACATGCCCAACTCCATCGACGACTTGGTGGCCGGCGCCGCCAAGCACAACGATGTGTTGATCCCGTTCGGCTCCGTGGACCCGCGCACCGGCGCCGAGGCCATCGCTGAGGCCAAGCGCCAAGCCCAAGAGCTGGGCGTGTGGGGCTTCAAGTTCCACCCCTCCGTGCAGGGCTTCGACCCCTCCGAGGAACAGTACTACCCGCTCTGGGCGGCGCTGGAAGAACTCGGGCTGCCGTGCGTCTTCCACACCGGCCAAAACGGCATGGGCGCCGGGCTGCCCGGCGGCGCCGGCATCAAGCTGCGCTATTCGAACCCGCTGCTGCTGGATGACATCGCCGCGGACTTCCCCAAGCTGACCATCATCATGGCCCACCCCTCGGTGCCGTGGCAGGAGGAGGCCAACTCGATCGCCACCCACAAGGCCAACGTCTTCATCGATCTCTCCGGCTGGTCGCCGCGTTACTTCCCGGAGTCGCTGGTGCGCCTGTCCAACAACGTGCTGTCCAAGAAGGTCCTCTTCGGCACCGACTTCCCGCTCATCACCCCGGAGAAGTGGCTGAAGGCCTTCCGCGAGCTGCCCATTAAGGAAGAGGTCGTGCCGTTGGTCATGAAGGAGAACGCATTGAAGGTCCTCGGGGTGAACCGATGAGCCAGGAGCAACGCGAGGCGCTCGCAACCGAACTCTACCCAGAAGACCTCTACGGGCTGGCCAGCCTGCTGAGCGTGGCCGAGCTGACCACGCTCAAGCAGCTGCGCGCCGTATTGGATGAAAAGGTCGCCCCGCACGTGGACGAACACTGGGAGGCTGGCACCTTCCCAACCGAGATCATCCAACCGCTGGTGGATCTGGACCTGATGGACCCACCCGCGCTCCGCGAGGCCGGCGAGGAACCGTCACAGCTCTACGCCGGGTTCCGTAACTACGAGCTCTCCCGCACCGACCCCTCAGTCGCCACCTTCTACAACGCCCAGTCCGGGCTATTCCGCACCACCGTCAACCTCGGCGGCAGTGCCGAGCAGGTCGCCGAGCTGGAGCCGAAGATCCGCAACTGGGAGTACTTCGGGGTCTTCGCGCTCACCGAACCGGACCACGGCTCGGACATCGCCGGCGGCCTAGAAACCACCGCCAGCTACGACGAGGCCAGTGGCGAGTTGGTCATCAACGGTGCCAAGCGCTGGATTGGCGGCGCCGCCCTGGCGGACGCACTCGCCGTCTTCGCCCGGGACACCGCAGACAAGCAGGTCAAGTGCTTCCTCGTCCCGCGCGAGGCGGCAGGCGTCACGCTGACCAAGATCGAGGGCAAGACCGCCCTGCGCATCATGCAGAACGCGGACATCGACCTCACAGACGTCCGCGTGCCGGATTCGGCCCGCCTGCAGAACATCAACTCGTTCAAGGACGTGGCCGGCTGCCTGCGCAACATGCGCTCGGACGTGGCCTGGATCGCCACCGGCGCCATGGCCGGAGCCTTCGACGCCGCCCGCAACTACGTCACCACGCGCGAACAGTTCGGCAAGAAGCTCGCCCAGTTCCAGCTCATCCAAGAAAAGCTGGCGCTGATGGCCGCCAACCTGACCGCCGCCCTGACTATGGTGGTCCGGCTGACCCAACAGCAGCAGGAGGGCAAGTACCGGGACGAGAACTCCGCCATGGCCAAGATGCACATCGCCCTGCGGCTGCGCGAGAACGTGGCGCTGGCCCGGGAGATCTGCGGCGGCAACGGCATCACCCTCGACGCCAAGGTGGCCCGCTTCCACGCCGACGCCGAGGCCATCTACACCTACGAGGGCACCCACGAGATCAACTCGCTGATCCTCGCCCGCGCGCTGACCGGCTACAGCGCCTTCGTCTAAGAAAAACTCTTCTACACCAATCGAAAGGACTTCACCCGATGACCACCGAGATCACCGCAAAGAACGTCGTCAGCTTCGACGACGTCAAGGACATGATCGGCAAGGACCTGGGCTACACCGAATACCGGACCGTCACCCAGGAGATGATCAACACCTTCGCCGACGCCACCGACGACCACCAGTGGATCCACACCGATCCGGAGGCGGCCAAGGACGGCCCGTTCGGCGCCCCGATCGCGCACGGCTTCCTGACGCTGGCCATGATCATCCCGTTCTGGACCGAGCTGCTGGACGTCACCGGGGTGAAGACCAAGGTCAACTACGGACTGGACAAGGTGCGCTTCACCAACCCGGTCAAGGTCGGATCCAAGATCCGCATGAAGGCTACCTGCGCGGACGTGCAGGAAGTGAAAGGCGACGGTCTGCACCTGGTTGCAGACTGCGTCATCGAAATCGAAGGTGTTGAGCGCCCAGCCGTGGTCGCCACCTTCTTGGCCCGTTTCTACCGTTAGGACAAGACCAATGAAAAAAGGCCTGCTCAAAACATTGGCCGTGGGCGCCGTCGCCCTGCTCGGCCTGACCGCTTGCGGCTCCGGTGACACCAAGGACAACAACGCCGGCGCGGACGGCGAGGTCACCAAGGTGACCGTCGGCGTGCTCTCCATCGCCCCCTCGGTGGCCATGGAATACGGCATCAAGGAAGGCATCTTCGAAAAGCACGGCCTCGAGGTTGAGCTGCAGACCGGCCAGGGCGGCGCCGCCATGCTGCCGGCCGTCTCCACCGGTCAGATGGAGTTCGCCGTCGGCAACCCGCTGTCCGTGCTGACCGCCGCGGACAAGGGCATGGACATGCGCATCGTCACCGGCTACTCCAACTCCAAGGCCGAAGGCGATGACATCAACGGCGTGGTGGTCCGCAAGGACTCCAACATCAAGGAATGGAAGGACCTCGAGGGCAAGACCACCGCGGTCAACGCCGTGAAGACCCAGGGCGACCTGACGATCATGGCCTCCGCGGAGAAGGCCGGGGCCGATCCGGCCAAGCTGAACTTCTCCGAGCTCGGCTTCCAGGACATGCCGGCCCAGCTGGAGCGCGGCAACATGGACGCCATCTGGGTGCCGGAACCGATCCTCGCCATGGCCCTGGCGGACGAGGACAACGAGCTGCTCGGCTACCCCAACCAGGAAGCCATCCCGGGTATGCCGACCATGGTGACCTTCACCTCCGGCAAGTACGCCGAGGAGAACCCTGAGGTCATCACCAAGTTCAAGGAAGCGATGGCCGAGGTGCTGGAGCAGGCCCAGGAAAACAACCAGGAAGCCCGCGCCATGCTGCCGGACTTCGTGAAGATGGACGCCGAACTGGCGGAGAACATGAACATGGAGGATTGGGACGCCACCCTGCCGGAGGAGCAGATCACCAAACTCGGTGAGTTCGCGGTCCAGTACGACTTCCTGAACGGCGAACCGGATCTGAACAAGATCCTCATCAAGTAAGAAATATCCACCACGACGCGTTGTCTGCGAGCACGCGGCGGACAAAGGAGTTAGCGAAGCGATGCAAAACAAGGGTTTGGGGAACTGGATCCACCGGCGCCGAGAGAAGAGCCGCGGCAAGACAGCCGTGATCTCCCCCTTCGGCGAGGTCACCTACGACCAGATGGCCACCCGCATCGACCAACTCTCCGCCGCGCTCGCGGCCAACGGCGTCGAGGCCGGCGACCGGGTCGCCTACCTCGGGGAAAACCATCCGGCCTTCCTCGAGACAATGTTCGCAACCACCAGCCTGGGCGCGATCTTCGTGCCGCTGAACACCCGGCTGGTGCCCGCGGAGATCGCGTTTGCGCTAAAGGACTCCGGGGCCAAGATCCTGATCTTCTCCGCGGTGCTCGAGGGCCTGGCGGTGCTGGCGGACAAGAAGCTCAAGGACGACGGGGACGTCCCGTTGCAGCTGCTGGCCGCCGTGGCGGACGGCGAACCCGTCAGCTACCCGGCGCCGGAGGTCATGCCGCCGATGCAACGCTACGAAGAGCTGCTGGCCAGCGCCGGCGAGTCCGAGCACCGGGACCTGCCGGTTGCCTTGGAGGACCCGGCGGTGATCATGTACACCTCCGGCACCACCGGCAACCCGAAGGGCGCGGTGCTGCTGCACCAGAACTTCACATGGAACTCGTTCAACGTGCTGGTGGACTACGACGTCAGCTCCCAGGACGTCGCCATGATGATCGCCCCGATGTTCCACGTAGCCTCCCTCGGCATGGGGGTGCTGCCCATGCTGCTCAAGGGTGCCACCGTGGTGCTGGAACCGAAGTTTGACCCCGGGCGCACGCTCGAGCTGATCGAAAAACACCGGGCCACCTCGATCTCCGGGGTGCCGACCACCTACCAGATGCTCTGCGAGCATCCCGACTGGGCCAACCGGGACATCTCCTCGCTGTCCAAGCTCACCTGCGGCGGCTCGGCCGTGCCGCACCGGGTGATGGACGCCTACGAGGAGAAGGGCCTGTCCTTCTCCGGCGGCTACGGGCTGACCGAGACCGCGCCCGGCGCCACCTCCATGCAGCCTGCCATGTCCCGGATCAAGGCCGGCTCCGCCGGGCTGCCGCATTTCTTCACCGACGTGCGGATCGTGGACCCCATGGGCGAGCCGTGCGCCACCGGCGAGGTGGGGGAGATTCAGGTACAGGGTCCGAACGTGATCAAGGAATACTGGAACCGGCCCGACGCGACCGCCAGCTCCTACGAGGACGGCGACTGGTTCAAGACAGGGGACATGGGCTCCGTCGACGAGCAGGGCTACTTGTTCATCTCCGACCGGCTGAAGGACATGATCATCTCCGGCGGGGAGAACATCTACCCGGCGCAGGTCGAACAGGAGATCGCCCAGCTGCCCGCGGTCGGATCCGTCGCGGTGATCGGGGTTCCGGACGAGAAGTGGGGCGAGGTGCCCAAGGCCATCATCGTGGTCCGCGACGGACACCAGCTGGAACCGGAAGAAGTCACCGAGTTTCTGCGCGATCGGCTGGCCAAATACAAGATCCCGCGCAGCGTCGAGTTCGTGACGGAGATGCCGCGCACGGCCTCCGGGAAGATCCGCAAGACGGACCTGCGAAAGCGCTTCGCGCCCCAAGCCTGAAAATAGGGCGCACAGGCGCCGCGGCGTACACTGGTCCCATGCGTGACTGGATCGAAGGACTACCCCTCATCTGGTCGATCGCGTTCTTCACCGCTGGCGCGCTGCTGCGCGGAAGCACGACTTACGCGCTCGGCCGGGCGATGGCCGCCGGCGCCGAGCTGAGCAAGCTGCGCAAGTTCATGGCATCGCCGGTGTACAAGAAGGCCGCGGAGTTCGTCGACCGCTGGGGCCCCTTCGCGGTGCCGCTGAGTTTCTTGACGGTGGGCGTGCAGAGCGCGGTCATGCTCTCCACCGGGTTGGCCCGGATGCGGGTCTGGAAGTTTATCCCCGGTGTGTTGATCGGTGCGATCATCTGGGGCACCCTCTACGGAACCGTCGGCATGGCGGTGGTCTGGACCTGGCTCTCCCAGCCGTGGATCGTCGCGCTGGCGGTCACGGTGGTCGCCATCCTCTCCTTCGCCTGGTGGGCCACCGATGGCTTCGCCTTTGTCCGGCGCGTCCGCACCAGAAAACCCCGAAAACACGCGGGGGCCGCGCAGGCTACCGCTGCGGATCCTGACCCTGAGCATACGGCTGGGCAACACCCAGCGCCTCCCGAATCGGCGTCCCGTTGATGTTCACGGTGGCCGTCTTGCCGCCGGCGGCGGCCCCGGCCGTCAACTCCAATTGGGCGATCATCTGCGCGGCCTGACACCAGCCCGGGTTGTTGATGTTGCCGGAGAGTTCCACGGTCACCGCCTTGCCGGCTGCGGAGACGCTGTCGACCTTGACGTCGCCGGCGTTCTTGAGCGGATCTAGCAGCTCGGGTTGACCGTGATAGTACTGCTCGGACTCGAGCAGGAACTCCAAGGCCGCCGCCACAGGTTCGTCGGTCTTGACCGGCACCGTGTTGATCAACACCATGGCCTCGCCGCAGGTCAGCGTGGTGCGGGAATCATCCGGGGTGGCGTAGGTATAGGCCTGCGAACCTACGAGGTACACCGGCAGCGTGGTGAAACCGTCATCCTCCACCGCGACCGAGGAGGTCGGGGTAGGGGAGGAGGTATCACCGGTGGGGCTGGTGGGGGGCGAATCCTTGTCGCCATTCTGCGTACAACCGCTGAGCAGCAGCGCGCCCAGCCCTAGGGCAACAAACCAGCGGCCTGGATTGCGGTAACTAAATGAACTATCTGCCAATGCCGACGGGCGCTTTCTGCTCTTTGATCGGGTCTCCACCGATTCTAGCGGTGCCGGCGACCAGGCGCCGGTTTCGTGACATTCAGCCGACAAGCGCCGCCGGAGCCTAGTCCGCCGGAAAGCAGGGAAAGTAAAAGCCGGGACCTCCGAATAGGGGGGTCGAAGGTCCCGGCGGGCCACAAGGATCTCGGCGATAGGGGGCTGCCGTTAAGCGATCCTCGTGGAGTCTTCATCTATGGTTATCAATATAGTTTATGGTCGCGCACAGAAGAAATTCTGCCACGAAAATTTTTCGTGCTCAAAGCCTAGTACAGAGCGCAGATTCTGTCTTCACGCCTCAGTGCAGGCATGCGTCTCGCCCGGCCCTCGAGCGGGGCGCAATTGCGCGTCGGTCCCGCCGGGTTTCGTGACGTTTTGTGACTTGCGGCACGAAAACGAAGACGCCGATAGCGTAAAGATGGTCATCGATATTTTCACGATGTGATATTCAAGTCTCAAAAAGACTAGGCTAGTGGTATGCCTATCCGTAATCGTCGCGCCGCCGCTTTGCCGGCCAAGTTGTCCCGTTCATGGCTGCTGGTGAATGCGGCCAAACCAGAAGATTTCGCTCCCGGGCTGGGGTCCGAGGCGGATTCGGTGATCTTCGATCTGGAAGCTTCCGTCCCCGACGACAAGAAGGCCCAAGCGCGCGAAGACGTGTGCAACGCGCTGAACACGGGGATGACCGCGTGGGTGCGCATCAACGGCATCGAAACGCCCGAGTGGGCGGAGGACCTCGCCGCGTTGTCCGAAACCAAGGGCCTGCGCGGGGTCATGCTGGCCATGACGGAAAAGCCCGAGCAAGTCACCCACACCGCCATGCGCTTGCGTGCCGGCACCCCGGTGATCGCGCTGCTTGAATCGGCGCTCGGCATCGAGAACGCCACCCAAGTGGCTCTGGCCCCTGGAACCTTCCGGCTGGCCTTCGGCACCAACGACTTCCGCAAGGACACCGGTGTCTCCGACGATCCGATCGCGTTGGCCTACGCGCGCTCCAAGTTGGTGGTGGCCTCCCGCGTGGGCAAGCTGCCGGGCGCGATCGACGGCCCGGCCGGCGCCGCGGACGATGTGGACACCGTGCTGGAGTCCTGCCGCGTCACCCAGATGATGGGCATGACCGGCAAGCTCTGCCTGAACCGCGATCAGACCGACACCGTCAACGCGGGACTCTCGCCTTCGCCCGACGAGCTGGACTGGGCCAAGGAGCTGCTGGACGCACACGCCGCCGGCGCCTCGGTCGGCGACGGTTCTTATCTGCCGAGGTTGGCCCGCGCGCAAAAGATCGCCGATTTGGCGGATTCTTACGGATTGTGGAACGCGTAAGAGATTTCCTCTTAGAATCTAAGAGCTAGCTTTATTTCTTGAAAGGAACTTTGGTGAGTTCAGAGTCTCTCCGCGCAAAAACTGGTGTAGCGGATCAGTTCAACGGTGGCGTCATCATGGATGTCGTCACGGCCGAACAGGCCAAGATCGCAGAGGACGCCGGTGCTGTTGCAGTGATGGCGTTGGAGCGTGTCCCGGCCGATATTCGCGCCCAGGGCGGTGTGGCCCGCATGAGCGATCCAGACCTGATTGAGGGCATCATCGATGCCGTCTCGATCCCGGTCATGGCCAAAGTCCGCATCGGTCACTTTGTCGAAGCGCAGATCCTGCAGCAGCTGAAGGTCGACTTCATCGACGAGTCCGAGGTGCTCTCCCCGGCCGACTACGTACACCACGTGAACAAGTGGAACTTCGACGTGCCGTTCGTCTGCGGTGCTACCAACCTCGGTGAGGCGCTGCGCCGCATTGCCGAAGGCGCCGCCATGAACCGTTCCAAGGGCGAGGCCGGCACCGGCGACGTCTCCGAGGCGACCAAGCA
>CAYZBX010000059.1:0-9945 GCA_964476735.1 uncultured Micrococcaceae bacterium | reverse complement strand
GGATCGATCGGCTTCATTAGTATTCTTGCCCTTTCAAAGCGTCAAAGTGGTAAAGCGTCTTCGCGGAAGCAACTCGTTTGACGTTCTCCGGATCAATGTGATCGAAACCGGTCAGTTCGACGAGTTCCCGCACCTTTTCCACATCAGCGGCAGTCATGTCTTCTTCGCGGGCGTCCGCGCCGAAGGAATCAATCTTGCCCTGTACGTAGATGACGGCTTCATAGAGGGAATCGCCGAGTGCGTAGCCCGCGTCGCCGCCGACCAGGATGGTACCGGCCTGTGCCATGAAGGCACTCATGTGGCCGATGTCCCCGGCGACGGCGATGGTGCCGCCCTTGAGGGAGATACCGGTACGAGACGAGGCGTTGCCGTTGATGATGATGGTGCCGCCGTGAGCGGAGGCGCCGCCGTTCGAGGAGGCGTTTCCGTTGACGCGAACGGTTCCATTCATCAGGTTTTCCGCCACCGCAACGCCAACTGAGCCGTTCACGGTGATGTCCGGGCCATCACAGAGGCCGCCCAGGAAGTAGCCGGCGTGTCCGTTCACGGTCACGTTCAGGCGCTTCAGCTGGCCGACGCAGATGCTGTGCTGACCGCGAGGGTTTTCGATGGTGACGTTGGTGCCGTCCTCGAGTTCGCGCAACCGGTTGTTCAGTTCGCGAACGGTGATCTCATTGAGATCTAGGACAAGCTGGTCACTACCGGCTTCTCGCTGGCGTCCTGATTTGTCTTCCATATGTAGAGCTCCTCCGGCTTTGGCTCGTAGATCTGAGCGTCGGTGATGTTGGGTAGGTCGACCATGGCCACGTACTCACTAGCGACGGCCACGTAATCATCGGTTTCTGCAACCACAAGTGGTTTACAGGCAAAGGAGTCACGCACGACGGCGAATTCGTCGGCGGTACCCACGAGCAAGGTGTAGAAGCCGTCCATCGTGTGTGTCACGGTGTTCAGGGCTTCGGCCATCTTCTTGCCGGCGGCGAGTTCGCGGCCAATCAGGCGGGCCGCAACCTCGGTGTCGTTATCGGTGACGGTGAAGATGCCTTCTTCGGCCAGCTCACGGCGAACCATGAACGGGTTGGAGAAGGTGCCATTGTGCACCACTGCCAAGTCGGAGTTTGGCGCAAATGGGTGTGAGTGTTCGACAGTCACGGCGGACTCGGTTGCCATTCGGGTGTGACCGATGGCTTGGTAACCGGAACGATCACGGACCTCGAAGCGGTTGCAAACGTCGGCAGGGGAGCCAACGTCCTTGAGAATCTCCATGCTCCGTCCGCGGCCTACCAGAGAAGCGGTCGGAAGCGCTGTAAAGAGCGCGGCTTCAACAGCGTCCACATCGTCGGTGGTCACAAAGACACCACCGTCGGGGCGAACGCGTTCAATTTCAACATCGGTATTGAGAGCTTTCGCCAGGTCGCCCTGAAGCTGCTCTACGATTTTCTTCACGTCTGCTATGGGCAGTTGGTCTTCCGTGACGCGGATGGAGTAGCGGAACTTACCTTCCGCAACGCCATCAGAGAAGATCACCAGGCCGGCGGAGTCTTGTCCGCGACTGGCCATGCAATCCATCATCGGATACACCAACTCGCCGATTCGGCTTTGCAGCGCGGGGTTCTTCAAATGTAGACCGACAATTCCGCACATAGTTAGGTACACCTCCCTGCTAACCTCGTCGGAACTAGAAGCTGTTTTGTGTTCTTATTTCGAACGCAATCTTAAAGTTCCGTTTGGTAGCTATTGATTGAAATACGCAGCTGGTATTACCGCAATCTCACACGTTCTCTTCCTCAATGTCAAGGAATCGAGGTTCAGTGCTTGCAGTTGATCTTGGCTGAGAACTCAAGGGATTACAAGAGTTAAAGTCTGGTTAAAATTTTCTTGCTTATGCTTCTAGCGAGTAACTAGCACTGTGATCTGCGTCATCATGCGGAAGTAGGTGGCGTGGATCACTTTCATCCAAGTTCTGTAATAAAGATGAAAATTTAAAAACTGTAGACGGGTAGTTTTTTGTGGCCTAGAGTGGCGACCATATAGCGCCAAGCACAGGAGAGCTCATGCGTTCATCAGCATCGTTTAGCAACGACAGGCCACAGAAGAAAATCTCTGGCTACTCGGCGGCGTCCCTCTTTTACCAGGGACTGAAACCACGGTCTTCTTGGAAGCAGAACTGGACCGAACCAGATCTGAAGAAGAATTACGATGTCGTCATCATCGGTGGCGGCATTCACGGCCTCGCCACGGCCTACTACCTTGCCTCGCGTCACGGCATTACCAATGTTGCAGTTATTGAAAAGTCATACATCGGTGGCGGTGGCTCCGGCCGTAACACGGCGATTGCCCGTTCCAACTATCTGACCCCAGAGGGCGTGGCATTCTATGACCGTTCAGTGAAGCTGTACGAGAACCTCTCGACGGAACTGAATTTCAACATCATGTTTGCCCAGATGGGTCACCTGACCCTGGCGCACAACGATTCGTCGTTGCGGACGATGCGTTGGCGCGCGGAGGTCAACAAGGTCCAGGGAGTGGACTCTGAGGTCATCGGCCCGGACGAGATCAAGAAGCTTGTGCCGATGATGGACACCTCGGCGCAGACCCGTTACCCAATCTTGGGTGCGCTGTACCACCCACCGGGAGGCACCATCCGCCACGATGCCGTGGTCTGGGGCTATGCCCGGGGTGCCTCACTCTACGGTGTGGACATCATCCAGAACACCGAGGTCACCGGAATCGACGTGGAAAACGGCCGGGTCACCGGGGTCCGGACCAACAAGGGAGATATCAAGACTGGCACGGCAGTGAACTGTACGGCAGGTTGGTCACCGCTGATCAACCAGATGGTTGGCATCGACATGCCAGTCGTGGTCTCTCCGCTGCAGGCTGCAGTGACCGAGCCCGTCAAGCCGTTCTTGAACGCCGTGGTGGTTTCTGGCTCGCTGCACGTCTACGTTTCGCAGACTTCACGTGGTGAACTCGTCTTCGGTGCCTCGATGGATCCGTTTGCCCAGTACTCCATGCGCGGCTCGCTCGACTTTATCGAGGGCCTGGCTAAGAACGTGCTGACGTTGATGCCGGGTCTGTCCAAGATGCGGCTGATGCGTCAGTGGGCCGGTCTGTGTGACATGACCCCTGACTACTCGCCGATCATGGGCCCCACCGAGATCGAGGGCTACCACGTAGACATCGGCTGGGGCACCTATGGTTTCAAGGCCGGTCCGGTCTCCGGTGAAGCCATGGCTGAGCTGATCGCCTCCGGTCGGATGCCGGATATCATCGCGCCATTCGGTGTGGACCGTTTCGCAGACGGTCGCCTCGTTGGCGAAAAGGGCGCGGCTTCGGTCGGCCACTAGTACAGGGAAGGAAAAGAAAAATGATTTTGTTGCAATGCCCGTACTCTGGCTTCCGCAATGTGAACGAATTCGCCTGGCAAGGGGAGCTCATCGAACGCCCGGATCCCAAGACCGCAACTCGTGCGGAGTGGCGAGCCTACCTTTACAACCGTCGCGCCAAGGCCGGTGTGGTGAAGGAAATGTGGTTCCACCGCAATGGTTCGCGTAAGTACTTCATCGCCGAACGCGACACGACGAACAACGAAGTTCTTGCGGTCCATAAGATCGACAAGACAAGCGGAGCCCCAGATACCGCCGAGACCGCAGCAGGAGATGTCTAAACCATGATTGGCAAGTCAACTCGTATTGGTCAGCAGCCCGGCGAGACCATCAACCGGGAACGCCCACTGACCTTTACCTTCAACGGAAAGTCCTTCTCCGGTTACGAAGGCGACACCATCGCGTCCGCGCTCGCGGCTAATGGTGTTCAGGTGTTTTCGCGCAGCTTCAAGCTGCACGCGCCACGCGGGATCATGACCGCCGGCTGGGTGGATCCTAACCTGATGGTGCAGCTGGGCGATGAGCCGAATGTCCGCGCAGGCCACAGGCTGGTCCGCAACGGTGACTCGGTGACCGCGCAGAACGTGTGGCCGTCGCTGAAGTATGACGTGAAGTCGGCCAACCAGATGATCGGTCGCTTCCTCGTACCGGGTTTCTACTACAAGACCTTCATGAAGCCGCAGAAGCTCTGGCCGTCCTACGACAAGATGCTCAAGCAGTTCATCCACGCCGGCAAGGTCGATACCAACACGCCACGCGTGTCCAAGGACAAGACCTACGCCAACCCAGATGTACTGGTAGCTGGCGGCGGTCCGGCGGGTATGCGTGCTGCGCTTGCGGCCGCTGATGCCGGTGCCCAGGTGATGATCGTTGACGAGGATACCCAGCTTGGGGGTCACTGGCTCTTTACCAAGTCCAAGGTGGCCGAGCGTGAGGCGCTCGCTGAGAAGGTGCGTAACCACCCGAACATCGAATGCCACGAAAACTCCGTAGTGATCGCTCGCTACGACGGAAACTGGTTCGGCGTCGTGGTCCGCTACCCGGATGGCTCCGAGCGGCTGATCAAGACCCGCGCCCAGGTGCTGGTTGTCGCCGCAGGTCTGATCGAGCGTCCTTACGTGTTTGCCGGCAACGACAAGCCCGGTGTCATGTTGATGACTGGTGCCCGGCGTTTGCTGAACCGTTACGGTGTCAAACCTGGCAACCGCGCGGTCGTCTTCACGGCCAACGAGCACGGCGACGAAGGCATCGAGGAACTGCGTGCCGCAGGCGTTGAAATCGCAGCGGTGGTGGATGGTCGCAAGGGCGAGTACATCCGCGAGGCGCAAGGTCGCGGCAAGGTCGAACGCGTTGTCCTCGGCGACAACCGCGTGATCGATGCCGACCTGCTGATCACCTCGATCGGTTGGACCGCGCCGACTTCGCTGCTGAACATGGCTGGGGACAAGCCGGTCTACGACACCAACGCCGCACGCTTCTTCCCGGCAGATGACCTGCCCGAGGATGTTGTGGCCACTGGTGGCATCGCCGGCGACGGTACCGATGAGCAGCAGCGCGAGCACGCCGAAGCTACTGGTCGCTACGCAGCCGCCAAGGCCGCTGAGATTCTGGCTCGCTGGCAGGCAGCCAGCCCGCTCGAGTCCGTTCGTGAGGCCGCGAAGAAGACCGCCCAGGCTGGTAAGGCCGAACCGGTTGCCCCGCTGCCGCGGGATTCGCACCCGGAGATCTACCGCTCTACCACCCACGGTTTTGTGGACTACTCCGAAGATGTGAAGTCCAGCGACATCTACACCGCGATTGGTGAAGGTTATTCGCTGACCGAGCTGGCCAAGCGTTACACCACCACCACGATGGGACCGCTGCAGGGCAAGCTGGAAGTCATCAACACCGTGGCCGTGATCGCCGAGGCTACGGGCCGGACGATGAACGAAACCGGCACTACCGTTTGGCGTCCGCCTTACGCCCCAACGACGTTGGGTGCGCTGGCCGGCCGCAATATGGACCCGGTTCGCTACTCGCCGATGCAGGCCTGGCACGAGGCCCACGGTGCGCAACCACTGGTTGCTGGTGCCTGGATTCGTCCGGAGCACTACGGTAACCCAGATGGTGAAGTGAAGAATGTTCGCGAGAACGTCGGCATCATTGATGTGACCCCGCTGGGCAAGTTGGACCTGAAGGGCAAGAACGTCCCGGATCTGTTGGAGTACCTGTACACCAACCGCTGGCGTAAGCTGCCAGTCGGTGGCGTCCGCTACGGCGTGATGTGTGGCGAGGACGGTGTCGTCTTTGACGACGGCGTTACCGGCCGCCTGGGCGAAGATCACTACTTGATGACCACCACTTCCGGCGGCGCCGGAGCGGTCTGGGAGCTGGTCGAGGAAGTGCTTCAGGTGGAGCACCCGGAATGGGATGTCACCTGTACCCCGATGACCACCTCGCTGGCCTCCATCAACGTGGCCGGTCCGAAGTGTCGCGAGCTGCTGGAAAGGATCTCCGATGTGGATCTGGATCCAGAGGCGTTCCCATACATGAACGTTCGGCGCGGCAACGTCGCAGGCGTGGACAACGTGGTGCTCTGGCGCATCGGCTTCACCGGTGAGCTGTCCTACGAACTCCACGTCCCGGCAGAGTACGGCCTGCACGTCTGGGAGACCCTGCTCGAGGTGGGTAAGGATCTGGGCGTTGCGCCGTTCGGCATCGAAGCTCAGCGTATCCTGCGTCTGGAGAAGGGCCACTTGATCGTCGGGCAGGACACCGACGGTCTGACCCAGGGATTCTCCGCTGCACTGGACTGGGCGATCAAGCTGGACAAAGACGATTTCCGTGGTCTGCCAGAGCTTCGTTGGCAGAAGGAAGACGGACCTGTCTCCCAGCTGGTTGCCGTGCAGCCGGTCAACGGGAACGAGTTGCCTGTCGAGGCCGCGCAGATCATCGATGGCCAGACGAACATTCTGGGACGTATCACCTCGTCCAGAATCTCCCCGTCACTTGGTCGATCGATCTGCCTGGCTCAGGTCCGGACAGACATGTCCGCACCGGGTACCCAGCTGAGAATTCTGCAGCCGGATGGCTCGATCATCATTGGTCGAGTCTGTGAACAACTCTCCCACTTCGATCCAGAAGGAGTCCGCGGACGTGGCTAACACAAACTACAAGGTCGCAGAACCGATCGCGCGTACCCCTTTGCGGGGCGCACCAACCCAAGTCATCGATGGTCGCGAGTACCAGCAGGGAGCCACCGAAGGCGATCTGTTGATCACGGATCTGACGATGACCAAGAAGACCCAGTACCGCGTGATCAACGGTCAGTCCGCTGACCTTGGCGTCGCCTATGGCGAAGCCAAGTGGACCGGCAACACGCTTGTCGTTGGTTCCGGACCGGACGAGTGGCTGGTCGTGGAAGCCTACGGCGGGGCAGCTGCCGAAGACGTACCTGGCACCCGGCACGCGGATCTTTCGCAGGGTAGGGCCATGATGCGTGTTAGTGGCAAGAACGCGCTCGCCTTGATGCGACGGGTTTCTGCCTTCAACTTCGATGACCGGTTGTTCCCGAATCACGCGGCTGCGCGCACCTCGGTGGCAACCCTAGCGACCGATGTCATCCGAGATGACGTCGGTGGCCACCATAGCTTCATCCTGCACGTAGAGCGGTCCTCCGGCATCTACCTGCAAGAAATGTTGCTGGAAGCTGGTGCCGAGTTCGGCGCCAAGATTGGTCAGGCCAGCCCGGAGTTCGGACCGGCTGACTGATTCACCTCGAGTTCCCCTCGAACAAGGGCGGCGGGAGAGATTTTACGATGCGATCTCTCCCGCCGCTTTCTTGTGTCCGCCGGCATTGAACGTTGGCAAGTTCGGGTTAGTTACCCGGGTAGCTGCGAGTTCAGCTCCGCGGCAACGGGTTCGGTCGTGGCGGCGTCGAGTTCATTGAGGTTCGTCAGCTTCTGATCCTGCGTCAAGTTATACTCCGCCAGTTGGCGCCCCGTAGGCAGGAGCCGAGTCTGGATCGAGGAGACCATGCTGTTGTAGTTTCGGACCGAGCTGTTCAGGCTCTTGCCCAAGCTTTCAAGGTGGCCACCGAGAACAGAAATGCGCTCGTAGAACGTGGTCGAGAGCTCAAGTATCTTCTGGGCATCCTCGTGGACGCGCGTTTGGCGCCACGTCACCGCGACATTCTTCAAAACTGCGTAGAGCGCGGTTGGGCCGGCCAACACAATATTGCCAGCGAGCGCATCATCCAATAGCTTCGGGTCGGCGGAAATGCAGTCGGCCAGCTGGGAATCGAAGGGCAGGAAAAGAACCACGTACTCGGTCGCCGACGGCAGGCTGCGCCAGTACGCCTTTGAGGAAAGCTGACGCACATGCGTTCGCAGACTCGACACGGCAGAATCAAGCTCGTGCGGATTCTGGCTGTCGAAAAGCCCGATGGTTTTTGCGTCGATGATGAGTTGTCGATCCTGTGGAAGATGCACGACGATGTCAGGGCGGTCCGTTTTGTCAGCTGCGGCGACGGAGAGCTGAGAGGTGAAGTCGCTGCCCTCATGCAGGCCGGAGAGCTCCAGGATTCTCTGCAAGGCGAGCTCGCCCCATGACCCACGAGCTCGGTTGTCCTTCATGGCCGTGGCCAGCTCAGTGGTGACCGAAAGCAGCTCACGGTGCTGGGTGCTGCCAGCTTGGAGCTGTTCCTTCAATGAGCCGTATTGCTGATGACGGTCCTCCTCGATTGCGGCGACCCGAGTCGTCATGAGTCTCAGTTGCTGCGAAATGGGCTGCAGCTGGTTCATGATGGAGAAGTTGGTCTGGTTATGGTGCTGTGCCTCGTCGAGTCGCTCCCGAAGCTGGGAACATTGTGTCTGAGCGCTGGCCAGCTCGGCCCGCGCCTGAGCTAGCTGGGCGTTAACGTCTTCTAATTGACCGAAACTGGGAGCGGAGACTTGAGCTCGGCGCTGGAGAATGAGTGCTATGGCCAAGCCCGCCAGTAGCCCAGCGACAAAGACGATGACTACGATCAGGGTGAGTGCAACAGGATCCATGTTTTCCACTTTGCCACGCCGCAGTGACAGTTTCAGCTGAGACTGGCTGTGCCCGGTGCGAATCCTGAAAAGTAACCCCGGCCACGACCGTCCGAACGGTGGCGTAGGAACGGCTAGAATAGTTGACTGTGTCTCTAACAATTGGAATCGTCGGTCTGCCGAACGTCGGAAAATCAACCCTGTTCAACGCCCTCACCCGGAATACGGTCTTGGCGGCAAACTACCCCTTCGCCACCATCGAACCGAACGTGGGTGTCGTCAACCTGCCAGACGAACGTTTGGGCAAGCTCGCCGAGATCTTCGGTTCCGAGCGTCTGCTGCCAGCGACGGTGTCCTTCGTCGACATCGCGGGCATCGTTAAGGGCGCATCCGAGGGCGAAGGTTTGGGCAACCAGTTTCTTGCCAACATCCGTGAGGCCCAGGCCATCGCGCAGGTCGTGCGTGTCTTCGAAGACCCGGATGTCGTGCACGTTGACGGCAAAGTCGACCCGAGCTCCGACCGCGAGACCATTAACACCGAGCTAATTTTGGCCGACATGCAGACCATTGAGAAAGCTCTGCCGCGCGTTGAAAAAGAAGTGAAGATCAAGAAACGCGATCCGGCCGAGCTGGAAGCTATGCAGGCTGCACAGAAGGTGCTGGAGCGCGGGGACACGATCTTCTCCGCGATCGAGTCCGACAAGCTGGACATGGAGAATCTGCGTGAGCTGAACTTGCTCACGGCTAAGCCATTCATCTATGTGTTCAACGCGGACGAGACCATTCTTGCCGACAAGGACAAGCAGGCAGAGCTGGCCGAGATGGTCGCCCCGGCGCAGTGCGTCTTCCTCGACGCGAAGCTGGAGTCCGAACTAGTCGAGCTTGATGAAGAAGAAGCCCGCGAAATGTTGGAGATGGCCGGCCAAGAAGAATCAGGCCTAGATCAGTTGGCCCGCGTCGGATTCAAGACCCTGGGACTACAGACCTATCTAACTGCCGGCCCGAAAGAGGCCCGCGCATGGACCATCCACCAGGGCGACACCGCGCCGAAGGCCGCCGGGGTCATCCACACCGACTTTGAGCGTGGTTTCATCAAGGCTGAAGTCGTGTCCTTTGAGGATCTGGTGGATGCCGGGTCGATGAACGAGGCAAAGGCCCGTGGGAAGGTCCGCATGGAGGGCAAGGACTACGTCATGCAGGATGGCGACGTGGTCGAGTTCCGCTTCAACGTCTAAACCCCTGGTCCGACGCGGTTTCCGTGCTACACGAACGGGTAGCAGAACCCCCTCTGGTAGCACTTTTGTAGCAGCATCAGTGAGCGTTCGGAGTGCGGCCGATTCGGCTCGGACCGCAGGCAGGGGCCGTTGAGCAGCAGGGTCCAGGCCGACTCACCCCGGTGTCGGCTCATCGCCGGGAATTACGGCCCGACCGGGAACCCAAGGATCCCGCGGGGGGAGGCGAGGGACGCCGGAGGGGCCCTCGAAGAACGCCGGCGTGCCGGTGATGACCAGGTAGAGGCCGGGGAAGCGCCCAGAGTCGACCTCGTC
>CAYZBX010000058.1:0-10370 GCA_964476735.1 uncultured Micrococcaceae bacterium | reverse complement strand
CCAGCAGGGTGTTGTCCTTGTCCACCACCGGCAGCCCGGAGACGCGGTAGTGGGCACACAGGTCGTCCAGATCCTTCAGCGTGGCTTCCGGGTTGATGGTGACCGGGTGGGAGATCATCCCGGATTCGGAGCGCTTCACCCGGTCCACGTGTTCTGCTTGGTCCTCGATGGACAGGTTGCGGTGGATGATGCCCATGCCGCCGTGCCGCGCCATCGCGATCGCCATGGGCGCTTCGGTCACGGTGTCCATGGCCGCGGAGATCACCGGGATGTTCAGGCGGATGTTGCGGGTGAGCTGGCTGGAGGTGTCTGCCTCGGAGGGGATGACGTCGGTCGCCCCCGGCAGCAGCAGCACGTCGTCATAGGTCAGGCCGAAAAAGCCGAAGGGGTCGGAAGTCGTTTGGGCGTCGTCGTATGCGGTCACGCTCTCACCTTTCACAAAGCAGAATTCACCGGATTGTTTTTATTCTAGTGCCGAACGGAACCGCTTCTCGAACTGTGTGGTGGTCGTCGCAACGTAGTCCCGGGTCAGGTGGTGTTGATCCAAGTAGACGCGCACGTTGCCGATCACCGGTGGGCAGCCGGGAATGTTTTTCTCGGCCGGGCACAGCAGGTCCGTCATCTGGAACGTGCCCAGTTGCTGGCCCAGTTGCGTGGTCGCCAACTCATCCAGCGGGTTGGTCTCCGCCAGCGCCTCCGTCGGGTCGATGGTGCAGCGCGGGTCGCCGGCCGAATACACGTCGATGCATTCGGCGAGGTTGCGGTGCGCCCGCGGGGTGTCACGTTGGGCGATCACTTTGATGCCGGCCAGAACGAACGGCTCGATGGCGGCCTCGTACCCGGGTACCACCGTCTCCGGCGGGTATTCACCGGTCTCCCGGTTTGGTTTCCAAGTCATCGTGCCCAACGTGTAGACCACATCCGGCTTGGTCCGCAGGATGAACTCGGAGGCCGCCTCGCGGAACTCGTCACAGCCGGCCTGGTCGGCGGCGTCCCGGCCCACGTCCGTGCGTTCACCGGGCACTGTGAATCGGCACCCAGGCCTGTGCAGACGGATGACCTGCCAGTGTTCGGCGTCGGCCACCGGGTCCAGCGCGGTCATCCATTGCTCGATGTGCGAGTCGCCCACCGCGACGATCCGCTTGGTCACCTTCTGCGGGTCTTGTTCCCCATGCATGAAGCAGTTCACGAGGGCCGGATGGTCGGCGCCGATCTCCTCGGGGCAGCGTTCCCGCTGCACGGCCCACTGCTCATCAAGCTGAGAGGACAGCGGCACCGTCAGCGCGGTCGGCGAGCCCTCGAAGACGAAGCCCTCCTGCAGCGCCTGCGCACCGGGGTTGTCGGATTCGGTCTGCGCCGCGGCTTGGGCCTTCGTCGCGTCGAGGTTTGCGGTGAAGCCGCCGACGACGCCCAGCGTGACGGCGATGGCGCTCGCCGGAACCAGCACGGGCCGCCACGGGGATGTGCGGCCGGCGGATGCCGAAGAAGGTGTCAGACGCGGGAGCCTGAATTGGCGTTCCTTGGCCAGCGGATCGATCACCCACCGGGTGGTGGCGATCGCCATCACGAGGGAGATCGCCAAAATGGTCGCGCCCTTGAGGAAGGTCATGGGGGTGCCGGTCCGCTGCGCCACGATGAGCACGGGCCAATGCCACAGGTACAGGGCGTAGGCGTACTTGGCGAGGAATTGCAGCAACGGGGTGCGCAGGAGCCGGTCGAAGCCGTACGCCGTCCCGGTGTTCCCGCTGATCATGATCGCCGCCGCTGCGCCCAACGGCAGCAACGAGGCCGCGCCAGGGAATGCGGCACCGGACAGCACAAACCCGGCGGACAGAAGCGCTGCCGCGCCCAACCAGCCGAGGCCCGCGCGCAGCCTGCGCCACGGCGCCAAGCGTGCTGCCAGCCACGGCAACGCGAGCGCCAACAACCCGCCGAACGCGAATTCCCAGATCCGTGCGGCGGTAGAAAAGTAGGCCGCCTGCGTGTCGTGCGCGATGGCCACCAGCGCGTAGGTGAAGCTGCCGGCGCCGATCACGCTCAACCCCGCGGCCAGAATCATTCGGGCCGTCGGCAGTCGGTCTTCGGTGACGCTTGGCGCTGCCGGCCGCCGCCGCAACCAGTACCGGCTGAGCGAACGACCAACCGCGTACACCGCCACCAGCAGCAGCGGCCAAAAGAAATAGAACTGACCTTGAATCGACAGCGACCAGAAGTGCTGCAGTGGTGAGGCCAGCGTCGAGGAGGTGGTGTAGTAGTCGACCTGTTGTCCTGCCAGCTCGAAGTTCTGCCCGAACAGCACCGTCGCCTTGGCCTGGGCCAGGATGCCCTCGAACCGGTTCCCCGGCAGCAGCACCGCGGAACCGACCAGCACGGCCAACACTACGAAGACCGTCGCCGGAACGATGCGCAGCGACACCTTCCGCCAGTAGGCCGGGATAGCGAAGCGCTTGCCGCTCTCGAAGTGGCGGACGATGGATCCGGTCAAGAAGAACGCGGACAGCATGAGGAACACGTCCACACCGCCGGAAACCCGGTTGAACCAGATGTGGTAGACAACCACCAACAGCAAAGCCAGAGCACGCAGCCCTGCGTACTCTGGGTGGAAAATCTTCTTCGCGGAACTCGCGACGCTGGCGGTTCTGGAATGCTGTTGCTTCATGATTCACCCAGCAATCTAACAAATGAGACTGGGAATTCACTCAAAACGTTACGTTCGTCTCATTCTCGCAACGGCCGCCGGAACCCTACCATCGGGTTTCTCCACAGCCGAGGCAGCATCAGGAATGCGCGGTCGCTTGTCGCACGCACGGAGTGCTGTGACTTCGGCGGCCGCTAACGTTAGCTCCACAACAGGCTCACGCATCACGACTATGTATCGTGATCCGGCTCCGGCTAAGGGAGGTCGACCGAACGCGATGACACAGCAGCCCAGTCCGCACGCGCTCACCGCCCTGACGACCGGCACCACCGTCGAGGACGCCGCGGGGCTACTTGAGGCCGCCGAGCGGGCACTGCGCAAACACGCCGCCGCCGAGTACCTCGCCCTAGTCCAGTACCTTTTCGCCGCAGCCCGTGCCGAACAACCAGACCTCGCCCCTGAACAGCTCACCCTCGCCTACCTTGAACGGACCAAGCGTGGTCGGCTCTTGCGGCAAGCGGCCAACGCGCTGGCGCCCATCAAGGGCGCTGACCCGGCACAGTTGCGAGCCCAGCTCGTCGACGCCGTCAACCTGTACCAGCACGCGCCGGAGCTGCTCACCAAGTTGCATCAAGGACACGTTTCGTTGGCGAAGGCTCGAGCAGCGGCGGCCAAGCTCAAAGCCCTGCGCCTACCCCACCCCGAGCGCAAACCGGGCGGCGGCACGTGGGAACCCGAGGAACTCGCTCGGTCAACCGAGGACATCGCTGCGAGCAAGACCGAACTGGGGCAAGCGTTAACGTCGTTGGTTGATCGCGACCTCAGCGATGCGGACTTTGCGGAGCAGGCCGCCGCGCATCTCGAGGAGGTGCACCCCGAGGACGCGGTCCAACGCCATGCCACGGCCCTGTCTCGGCGGCACATCCGGATCAACGGCTGCCCCGATGGCATGGGCAAGCTCACCCTCTTTGATTCTGCGGCGAAGATCCAGCAGATCGGCAATCTGTTGCAAGGCATCGCCCAACGGCAATCACGTGGTTCTCGGCAGGCGGCCGAAGGCGGCACCCACACTGCCGACGCGTCGCCCCGGACGCGGGCTCAGCTCGAGGCAGATGCGCTCACCGAGCTACTGCTCCCCGGATCGGCGCGGTCCTCAGAGAAAGCCACCGAACAAGAAGGCCATCGCACTGTTGGCGCCGCTTCGGCCACCGTCAGCCGACCGGTCACCTACATCATGACCAGCCTGACGGAGTTCCTGCGGCTCGGCGGGACAGCATCACCCCAGTTCCAAGCCTTTCTGCGGGAATACGACCCGGAGCTCTTCAAGAATCGAGGCACCAACGCGGCGCCACACGGGACAACGCCCGCCAACCCTCATCGCACACGGGTTCTCGGTTCGCCGCTGCAACCAGACGCCGCCAGCCTCGCGGCCCTGATGCTGCAGTCGGCAATCCTGAAGATCATCGTGACCGCCCCGGTCAGCGGCTACCCCATCGGCCTCGGCGGTAGCTACCGGCCGCCACCGGTGGTGCGCGAGTTGGTTACGCTGCGGGATCAGCACTGCCGCTTCCCGGGCTGCCGAGCACCCGCGAGTATCTGCGAGTTGGACCACGTGCGTCCGTTCGCCGAATCGGGCCAAACAGCCTATGCCAACCTCGTGCTGCTCTGCCGCGAGCATCACACCGGAAAGACCGCTGGGTGGTGGCACATCACGCCTTGTCCGGAGCTGGGTGACGGTGTCCTGCGCATCCGGGATGGCGCCACGGGGCGGGAACAGCTGAGTCAGCCGGAGTTACCCTTGGCCCCTGATGCCTGGCGTGCGCACCGGCGCGACCAAGAGCAGGCAGACCAACCGCCGTTCTAGGCACCGGCCCGGACGAAGCCCGTCACGGCACAGCGCCGTACGTCGCCGATGGCTTAAACGAACGGGCGGGCCGTCTCCCCAGCCTGGGAGCGGCCCGCCCGCAACAACCTCACTTGGTTGCCTCAGCGGCGCTTAGTGAGCACCGACGGTTTCAGCCTCTTCGGCCGGCTTCTCGGCAACCAGCGTCTCGGTGGTCAGCACCAGCGCGGCAATGGAGGCGGCGTTCTGCAGTGCAGAACGGGTTACCTTCACCGGGTCGATGACGCCGTCCTTGATCAGGTCGCCGTATTCACCGGTCTTGGCGTTGTAGCCCTGGTTCAGCTCCATTTCGGAGACCTTGGCAGCAACCACCGAACCGTCTTCACCGGCGTTCTGAGCGATCCAGCGCAGCGGCTGCACCAGCGCACGGCGGACGATGCCCACCGCTGCGGCAGCGTCGCCCTCCAGCGCCTGGATCTCGGCGGACTCGTCCAGCGCACGCAGCGCGTGCACCAGCGCGGTACCGCCGCCTGCGACGATGCCTTCTTCTAGAGCGGCTCGGGTCGCGGAGACGGCATCCTCGATACGCATCTTCGCTTCCTTCAGCTCCACCTCGGTGGCGGCGCCAACCTTGATGACGCCGATACCGCCGGCCAGCTTCGCCAAGCGCTCCTGCAGCTTCTCGCGGTCCCAATCGGACTCGGTCTCGGCGATCTGGGCCTTGATCTGAGCGACGCGACCAGCAACATCCTCGGCGGAGCCGGCACCATCAACGATGGTGGTGTTGTCCTTGGTCACGGTCACACGGCGGGCGGTGCCCAGCACGTCCAGACCGACCTGGTCCAGCTTCATGCCCATCTCTTCGGAGACGACAGTGGCGCCGGTGAGGATCGCCATATCTTCCAGCATGGCCTTGCGGCGGTCGCCGAAGCCCGGGGCCTTCACGGCAACCACGTTCAGGGTGCCGCGCAGGCGGTTCACCACGAGGGTGGAGAGGGCTTCGCCTTCAACGTCTTCGGCCACGATGAACAGCGGCTTGGACGCCTGCAGAACCTTCTCCAGCAGGGGCAGGAAGTCCTGCACCGTGGAGATCTTGCCGCCGTGGATCAGCACGAGCGCGTCCTCCAGCACGGCTTCCTGGCGTTCCGCGTCGGTCACAAAGTAGGGGGACAGGTAGCCCTTGTCGAACTGCATGCCCTCGGTGATGTCCAGTTCGGTGGTGGTGGTCGAGGATTCCTCGATGGTGATGACACCTTCGGTGCCGACCTTGTCGAATGCCTCGGCCAGCAGCTCGCCGACCTCATCGGACTGTGCGGACAGTGCGGCCACATGCGCGACTTCCCCGCCTTCAACCGGGCGGGCGTTCTGCGCCAGGCGTTCGGTCACCACGGCCACCGCGGTCTCGATGCCGCGCTTGATGGCCCCCGGTGCCGCACCGGCGGCAACGTTGCGCAGGCCTTCGTTGACGAGGGCTTGGGCCAGCACGGTTGCGGTGGTGGTGCCGTCGCCGGCGACGTCGTTGGTCTTGGTGGCGACTTCCTTGGCCAGCTGCGCGCCGAGGTTCTCGTAGGCGTCCTCGAGCTCAACCTCGCGGTCCTGGTCGGCCTGGCCTGGGACCTTGGCGTTCTCGTCCTCGAGCTCGACCTCGCGGGCGATGGTCACACCGTCGTTGGTGATGGTCGGTGCGCCCCACTGTTTGTCGATGACGACGTTGCGGCCGCGCGGGCCCAGCGTCACCTTGACGAGATCGGCAAGCTTATCGATGCCGCCCTGAAGCGCCTTGCGTGCGTCTTCGCTGAATTCAAGCTGTTTAGCCATAAAAAGCGTCTATTTCCTTACGGGATAGCGGTGAGGTCTCGACGTTACTTTTCGACGATGGCCAGCACGTCGCGGGTGGATAGGACGAGGTAGTCGTTGCCGCGGACGGAGACCTCGGTGCCGCCGTACTTGGAGTAGATGACGACGTCGCCTTCCTTGACGTCCATCGGCACGCGGTTGCCGGACTCATCGAAACGGCCCGGGCCGACGGCGACGACGACGCCTTCCTGTGGCTTTTCCTTAGCGGTGTCTGGGATCACCAGACCGGAAGCAGTGGTCTGCTCAGCTTCCTGTGGCTGGACGACGATACGATCCTCGAGCGGTTTGATTGAGATCGACACTTCGGATCTCTCCTTCTTTGTAAAGAGTACGACTGGGATTAATCAGTTGTGTGTATCACGCACGTCAAGGATGGCCAACACTGTCGCGGTAAGAGCGGCCGTGCCCTTCATGCTCATTAGCACCCGGCGCCCCGGAGTGCTAATGAAGACTCTAATTTGCCGGCTAGCACTCCGTCAAGGCGAGTGCTAAGCAGCGAGCGAACAGTGGACCGCACCGGACTCGCGGGGCACGCCAAACAAGGCGGCGACGGGCCGCCGCACATCAATCAGGCGAAGCGCTTCAGCGGCGTCGCCGGCCGAGACCGGTACCCCAGCCCCCGACCAGAATCCCGACGAAGGCGAGCCCGAACACCACGAAGGCCGGCACGAACGGCAGCGACACGCCCTCGATCTGGGCCGATTCGCCCTCGGGGCGGCTCGTCGCCGACTCCGCGAGGGTCTGACTGCCGGAGGCGAGCACCTGAAACACCGCCATCCCGATCAGCAGGAGCGCCACGAGGAACCCGACGGTCAGGCTGGCGATCAGCAGCACCCGGAAACGCGCATGCCGCGCGGAGACGTCGGCATGCGCCGCTTCCTCACCCGCGGATTCGAATGACCCGAGCACATCGAGGCCATCACGTTCTTCGACAGGTCGTTCCACCGTCAGCTCCCCTTTCCTAGAGATAACAAAATGATAACAAGCATTTGGGTCTTCGCGCTTGCTACAGTGAGACCATGTCCGGCTCTTCACACGCCCAACGCGCTCTGCAACCGGTGCTCAGCACGGTTGGCTGGGCGCTGCTGAATTCCCTGCCAGCCTACGACGCCGAGGCGGTCGACGCGTTGAATCAGCGGCTGCGCGCCGCCGGCCACCCGCCGGAACTGGTGGCTGCCGCGCTGACCCAGCAGCAGCTTCGGGCTCAAGCGCACAGCAAGTTCGGCGATTTCGCCGACCGCATGCTGTTCACCCGGCAAGGCCTGGAGCAGGCGACCCGTTTGCCGGTGGCCGCCCACCACGCCCAGCGCTTCAGGCACGCCGGCATCGAGAAGGTCTTCGACCTCGGCTGCGGCATCGGCGGTGACGCCATGGCGATCGCCGCGGTCGGCGTCGACGTCGTGGCGGTGGAGGCTGACGAGGCGGTGGCCGCCGCCGCCACGGTAAACCTGATGCCCTTCCCAAACGCAACCGTGGTACATGCGCGCGCCGAGCACTTTCTGGACGAGAAGACCGCTGAGGAGCTCGGCCAAACCGGGCTCTGGTTCGATCCGGCGCGGCGCACGGTGCACGTGGGCGGCGGGGCGAGCAAGATCTTCCGCCCCGAGGACTACACCCCATCCCTGGATCTCATCGGCCGGCTGGTCGATGCCGGGCACCCGGTCGGGGTGAAGCTCGCCCCGGGCATGCCGCACGATTCGCTGCCGGCCTCGGTCCACGAGCGCGGTGAGGTCCAGTACATCTCACACAACGGGGAACTGGTCGAGGTGGTGCTGTGGTTCAACGCGTTGACCCGGCCCGGCGTCCGGCGCAGCGCACTGCTGCTTTCCGATCGGGACAGCGCCTGCGAGTTCACCTCCAGCACGCCGTTGCCGCAGGCCGCCATCGCCGAGGTTCGCGGCCTCGACGGTCTGCGCGAACTCCTCGGCACCGGGTACGTGTACGAGCCTGATCCGGCGCTGATCAGGTCACGGCTGCTGGACGTCGCGCTGGAACAGCTTGACGGCTACCTGTTCGACGAGCACATCGCCTACGCCGGATCCGCCAAAGGCACCCAGATGTGCGGTTTCACCGGCTACCGCTTGGACGAGATCGTGCCATACAACGTGAAGAAGCTACGGCGCTGGGTCAAGGAACGCGGCATCGGCCAGCTGACCATCAAGAAGCGCGGCATGGACGTGGCGCCGGAGGAGCTGCGCGCCCTCCTGCTCGGCAAGCTTTCCAAGGCCGAGAAGAAAAGCGGTGCCCACCAGGTGCTTATTCTCACCAGGATCGGTGAGGAGAGGCTGGCCCTGGCCGTCACCCCGATTGCCGATCAGCCACAGGAGCCGGTAGAACCGTCCGCTTAATCGCTGCAGCCAGTGCCGGCCGGGTAATCCCCCACGGCCACCGGCAGCCGCCCCGGCGCGGTTTTCTTGCCGCTGAGCACGTCGGCCAGCGCCGCCATGGCGGCCGGACCCTTGCCGTAGAGCGCGTATTTGTGTGCCGCGTTGGAGGCGGCCAACGGCCACGGGCTGTTCAGCGTGACGGTCGTGGCTGCATCGACGCTCAACTGGTCCACGCCGACGAGGGCCACCCCGCTGCCGGGCTGCGCGGCCCCCTCCGAGGCAGTGGCTAGGGCGGTGCGCAGGAACTGCTGCTGCTGTTGGTCTGCCCCGATGATGGTGCTGCTGCCGTCGGCCAGCGGCTGCTGCACGCAGCTGCCGCTGACGTCGGTGATCGCCTTGGCGAACACGGATTGGATGAAGGCCCGGTCGCTGCCGGGCTCCGCCGCGCTGCGTTCCTCCGCCAAGCGCTGCTGGTAGAGCTTGGCCCTCACCACTTGGGTGGCCGCCTCGCGCAGTCGCTTCTTGCCCAGTTGCCCGGAGTCGACGGCCGCAACGATCGCCGCGTGCGCGACGCCGACGTCGGCCGGCATGAGCACGAGGTCGGCGCCGGCGTCCAACGCCGCCACCGTGGCCGGTCCGGTCCCGTAGTTGTTGATGATCGCCCCCATGTTCATGGCATCGGTGACGTTCAGGCCCTCGAAGCCCAAGTCCTTCTTCAGGCTCCGGTAGTTCTCCGGTTTGACGGTGGCGGGCACCGTCGGTGCGTCCGCGGTGGCCAGGTGGCCGGTCATCACCGCGGCCACGCCGTCGTCGATCGCCGTCCTGAAGGGCACCCAATCGGTGTCGGCCAATTCGTCGGCGGATTTGCTGATGACCGGCAGTTGCTGGTGGGAGTCGGTGTCCACGGAGCCGTGCCCGGGGAAGTGCTTGATCACCGGCAGCAACCCGGCATCCATCAATCCCTTGCTGGCGGCCACGGTCAGTTCGGCGGCCGCTTGCGGGTCACCGGAGAAGCTGCGCGCACCGATCACCGGGTCCTGTGCACCGGCCGTCACGTCCGCGTCCGGGGCAAAGTCGATGGTGACACCGAGCTCGCGGATCTGGTCGCCGATCCGCTGGTAGCCCTCCCGTGCCAACGCCAACGCTTCGTCCTCGTCGTACGCGTAGATGGCCCCGTACGCCATCGCAGTCGGGAACGGGGTGTCATCGGCGATGTACCGTTGCACCAGCCCGCCCTCTTGGTCGATGCCGATCAGAGCGGGCACGTCCTGACCGGATGCCTGCCTGGACGCGGCGTCGAAATCCTTGGTCAGGCGCTTGGTCTGCGCGACGGTGCTGATGTTGTCCCCCATCAGGATGAGCCCGCCCAGGTGCGTGCTCGAGACGACCTCGGCCGAAAGCGTGGTGGTGCCGGGCAGGTGCGCCATCAATACCTGGCCGGCCTGTTCGGCAACCGTCATCTTGGCGACGATCGAGGCGGCCCGCTCCGCCTCCGTCACCAGCGGTCCCCAGCTCAGCTGCTGCGGGGTCGGCTCCTCCGTGGGTTCGGTCGAGGTCGAGGACCTCGGGCTGCCGGAGGGACTCAGCCCGCCGTCCGTCCCGTCCCCGGACGTGCCGGCCGCCCCGCAGCCGGCCAGCCCCATGCCGAGCAGCACCAGCGTGGCCACACCGGCCTTAGTTCTGGCGGCCCGCTTCCGGCGGTGCC
>CAYZBX010000057.1:0-10381 GCA_964476735.1 uncultured Micrococcaceae bacterium | reverse complement strand
CAAGTTCTTGCGAGGGTTGCTGTGATGTCGCTGAGCTAGGTCTCTCGATCACTCTGGATGGTTACGTTTTCAACCCTTGCATAGGCTTCTGGGAGCAAAAATCGGGATCGTCACAAATCGTCATGTGTATTTCTCCGCCTATAGAGTCGCCCCACGCCACAGGAAAGTCGCAACATTAATTTTTGTGAACCGGCGGAATTCGCAGATTCTCCGGTGCGCGTGTTTGAATAGAGCTTGTAACCATCCAGAGTGGCTAAGAGACCTAGCTCGTTGAAGCCACAGCAACCCCGGCGGTTCTACCGCTGAGAGGGTGCTAATGCTAGGACCGATGGAGAATTCCATTCACACCCTGCTGGGCATGAGTTTGTCGCGGTTACGGCGGCATAGCACCCTGCGCCCAAAACGGGGTGTGTGCGGAACTGATTCCTTCGGCGAGTAAGAAGAAGGAGCATTATGAGCAGCAACGCACAGCAGGCGCCCCGTCACATTCTTTTCAACGCCTTTGACATGAACTGCGTCGCTCACCAGTCCCCAGGACTGTGGCGCCACCCGCAAGACAAGGCCCGCGACTACAACACGATCGGCTACTGGACCCACCTTGCCAAGACCCTCGAGAAGGGCCTCTTTGACGGCGTCTTCATCGCCGACGTGCTGGGCACCTACGACGTCTACGGGGGCTCCAACGAGGCGCCCCTGCTGACCGGCGCGCAAGTCCCGGTCAACGACCCTGCGCTGCTGATCTCCGCGATGGCCGCGGTCACCGAGCACCTCGGCTTCGGCGTGACCGCCGGCACCGCATACGAACACCCATACCCGTTCGCTCGTCGCCTTGCGACGTTGGATCACCTCACCCAGGGTCGCGTCGGCTGGAACGTGGTCACCGGGTACCTGCCGTCTGCCGCGCAGAACATGGGCAACGACGACCAGATGGAACACGACGAGCGGTACAATCACGCGGACGAGTACCTCGAGGTCATCTACAAGCTGCTGGAGGGCTCCTGGGAGGACGACGCGGTCCAGTACAACAAAGAGACCGGCGTCTTCACCGACGCGTCCAAGGTGCACCCGATCAAGCACGAGGGCAAGTACTTCAAGGTGCCGGGCATCGCCATCACCGAGCCGAGCGTGCAGCGCACCCCGGTCATCTTCCAGGCCGGCGCATCCCCGCGCGGCAAGGCCTTCGCCGGCACCCACGCGGAGGCCGTGTTCGTGAACAACAACACGGTGGAGTCCCTGAAGGAGACCGTCAAGAGCATCCGCGAGAACGCGGTGGCCGCCGGCCGAGACCCGTACGACATCCGCATCTTCACCATGCAGACCATCATCACCGGCGCCACCGATGAAGAGGCGCAGGCCAAGTACCAGGAATACCTGAAGTACGCCGACCCGAAGGGCGCGCTGGTCTTGCTCTCCGGCTGGATGGGCGTGGACCTGTCCAAGTACGACCTCGACGACCCGATCGGTGACGTGGAATCCAACGCGATCCAGTCGCTGGTCACCAGCCTGCAGGCCGGCACCGGTGCCGGTGAGGAACCGTGGACGGTGCGCAAGCTCAGCGAATGGGTCGGCGTGGGTGGCTTCGGCCCGACCATCGTCGGCTCCGGCGCCACCGTGGCCGAGGAGCTCATCCGCTGGCAGCGCGAGACCGATGTGGACGGCTTCAACCTGGCCTACGCCATCACCCCGGGCACCTTCGAGGACATCGTGGAATACGTGGTCCCGGAGCTGCAGGCCCGTGGTGCGTACAAGACCGAGTACACCGAAGGCTCGCTGCGCAACAAGTTGTTCGGCGAAGGCGACCGTGTCAAGGACACCCACCCGGCGGCCGGCTACAGCCTGTCCCGCGCGCTGGTGTCCTAGACCAAGACCCCACCTATAACTGAATAGACAAGAAATCGACCATCTAGAGCAGCCGAGAGATCTGGCTCCGTGACGCTGCAGCAACCGGCCCCACCACAGCGGGGACAAGGTGCTCCTGCCAGAACCGATGGAAGTTTCCTTCCCACCGCATGCCTTGGTGGGTGGGCGCTTCCGCTAACCCACCAAGGAGAAGAAAACATGTCAGCAGCACTGACAACCGCCACCGGCGCCTACTGGTCCCTAGCCGCAGAAGACGAGCTGGAGGCCTGGCTGCCGAAGGCCCGGGCCGCGGCCGCCGAGCTAGCCAAGGACGTCCTAGAACGGGACGCCGCCAACCAAGAGCCGTTCGCCGAGGTCGAGACCCTGCGCAAGCACGACCTGATCAACGCCATCATTCCCGCCGAGTTCGGCGGCGGCGGTGCAGCGTTCTCCACCGTCTTCACGATCGTTCGCGAGCTGGCTAGGGTCGACGGCTCGATCGCGCAGCTCTACGCCTATCACTCGGTGAACGTGGCGGCGATCGGGGTGTTCGCCGACGAGGAAACCACCGCCCGCTGGTGGCGCAGAATCGCCGAGGAACAGGCCGTGGTTGGGGATGCTGTCAACCCGACCGATCCGCACCTGAACCTCCGTGGCGAGGGGCAGAGCCTGGTGCTCAACGGTACCAAACGCTTCGCAACCGGGTCCGGGGTTGGTGACTACATCTTTGTCCTCGGCGTCCTCGCCGACGGGCCCCACGCCGGTGTGGGCCAAGGCGCGCTCATCAAGCGCGGGCAACCCGGTCTGGTGTTGCACGGCGACTGGAACGCCCTCGGTCAGCGCCTCTCGTCCTCCGGATCGGTCAGCTTCGAGGAACTCCAGCTCAGCCCGGAGCAGCTCTTGGGGCTGGACACGGGCAGCGCCTGGCAGTCACTGATCGCGCCGCTGATCCAGTTGGCCTTCGTCAACTTCTATCTGGGCATCGCCGAGGGCGCGCTGGAGAGCGGCAAGACCCTCATCAACAACAGGCAGAACGCGTGGTTCCTCGCCAAGGCGGAACGCTACAACCAAGACCACGTGTTCCAGCGGCTGGTCGGTGAACTGCACGCCCGCAGCGTAGCCGTGGCCGCGTTGACCGAAAAGGTCAACCACGTGCTGGACGCAACCCTGGCGGCAGGCCGTGGCCTGACGTTCGAGGACCGCAACGAGCTGGAGATCCAGATCGCCCAAGCCAAAGTGGTGTCCTCGGACCTAGCCACCGACCTGACGAACCGCGTGTTCGAGTTCACCGGTTCCTCCTCCGCCCGGCCGGAGACCGGGCTGGATCTGTTCTGGCGCAACGTGCGAACCCACTCCCTGCACGACCCGGTCGACTACAAAAAGATCGAGGTCGGCGCCCACTTCCTGCTGGGCGAATACCAACCGATCAGCCTGTACACCTAAGCCCGGTTCGAGGAGAGGAACAACATCATGAGCGATATCCGCGAACAGTTACGCGAGGTCTTCGACCGGATCGGTCTGGGCACCCAGCAGCGCGAACAGGAGGGCCAGCTGCCGGTTGAGCAGGTCAAGGAGCTCACCAAACACGGCTTCACCGCGTTGCGGGTCCCCCGAGACTTTGGCGGCTACGAGCTGGATTGGCACGAGACGACCGAGATCCTGATCGACTTGGCGGCGGCAGACAGCGCCCTCCCGCAGGTGTTCCGCGGTCACCTCGCGGTGGTCGAGGACGCACGGTTCAACTACCTGAAGGACCGCCACCGTGCCCAGCACGGCGAGGCTGCCCCGGAGGATTCGGCACACGTGTCCGCCGAACGGGCCCGCCGGACGGACACCTATCAGGAAAGGTTGCGCTGGTTTGCCCAAGGCCAGCTGGTCGGCAACGCCTGGACCGAGCCGGGTGTGGGCAACCTCTACCAGAGCCAGACCAGGGTGGAACAGCTCAACAAGGATTCTGTCCGGGTGACGGGACAGAAAATTTACACCACCGGCAGCATCTTCGCTGATCTGCTGGACGTCACCGCGATCAACCAAGCCGGGCAGGAGGTGACGGTACTGGTCCCGAGAACTCAAGACGGGGTTCGGGTGCATGATGACTGGGATGGTTTTGGTCAGCAGCAAACCGGTACCGGAGCCGCGGAGCTCTCCGCTGCGCACGCGCAGGCCTCCCAAGTGAGGCCCGCCGCCGAACGGTTTGGTTATCAGACTGCGCTGTACCAGCACGTGCTCAACGTGGCACAGGCTGGTACAGCACAGGCCGCCGCCGCACACGCGGCACGGTTGCTGGCCGAACGCACCCGCACCTACTCCCACGGCAATGGTGGGCGTGCGGGCGACGACCCGCAACTACTGGCGGTTGTTGGGCAGCTGCAGGCTCGGGCAGCGGCGGCGCGGGCGGTTGTGCTGTCAACCTCCGCCGCGCTGGACGCCGCCGCGGATAGCGCCACCGGCACGGTGGCCGAGCAGAACGCTGCTTTTGCTGCGGTGGAGCGGGCAACCGCTGCCGCCCAGTTGGTCGTGAACGAGCTTTCCCTAGCGAACGGCACCGCGCTGTTTGATGCCCTCGGGGCATCTGCCGTCCGCAAGGAAGCCGGTCTGGACCGGTATTGGCGAAATGCGCGCACGATCGCCTCCCACAACCCTCAGGTTTACAAGGCAAGGATCCTGGGGGATTGGGCGGTGAACCAGCGTATCGCCGATCCGCTCTGGAGCATCGGGGTTTCCGATCAGGTCCAACGGGAGAAGGCAGCGGCTCTAGAGAACTAGAACCTTTGTCGTAGCACAGTAGTGGGCCTGCACCGATCACGGTGCAGGCCCACAGTTGTTGTCTATAGGAAGGTCTTAGGAGTCCATGTGGCGGCGGCTCGGCGAGCCACCCTCGGACGCCCAATCGGATGGGGCGTCGCTGCCGCCCATCTCTGGGTCGGAGACGACATCAGGTGCGTGTCCGGTGTGCTTGGTCTCCCCGGTCGCCTTCTGCGTGAGGTCGGTGACGGTGTCCACCACGCGGTTCACGGCCTCTGGCGCACGATCGCGGACGTTGTCGGTGACATCGTGGATGGTGGCCTGAACCTTGGGGTCTTCCCAGATCCGGCGGGCCTCGTCCTTCATCCGCTCGTAGCTATCGCGTCCGGAACGGGACCCGAGCACAAATCCAATACCGACGCCCAGACCAAGAGTGAGTAGTCGACCAATCTTCATGTGTTCCTCCTAGCGATTCGCTCATCACCACATCAGTGCTAAGCATGCTTCTAAATACAATTTATCGTGTTCTAGCTCATATGGGCAGAGACTTTATCAAGCTTTCGCTGCTGGCGTGCGTTCGGACTCAACCGGGTCCACCACGATGGGGTCTAGCGGCGCCAGCGGGTACTTCTTGCGGTGCCAGCGATGGATCAATTCAATGGCGACCATGCCGGTGACGGCGATCCCGCCGACCACCCACCACAGTTGTGCGTCGGGCAACTGGAACTGATGGAACATCAGGGAGATCGGGACGGTGAGGACGAGTGCAAAGATCACGTACATCGACGCGATGAGGATGACCTTCTTCAGGTTGAGCCGGCGGGAGGAGACATTCAGCAGCCACAGGCCCAGCAAGATGACCGTGATGGCCGAGGCGGTCTGGATCTGCTGCAGGGTGTAGTCGTCGTGACCGGGGAACCACACATCCTTGAGCTTGTAGGCGTAGGTGTTGACCAGCACCACGGAGGTGGCAATCACGAACGCCGAGGGCACTGCAAAGCGCAGCGCGCGGCCGAGGAAGCCGGCGACGTAGCGGCGCGGGTTGGACAGCATCGCCAGAAAGAACGCCGGGGCACCGAGGATGATGAAGTCGATGGTCGAGTACTGGCGGGGCAGGAATGGGAAGGTCCACAGCAGCACGCCGAAGGCGATCGCGAAGAAGGTTGCGAAGGTGGTCTTGGTCAAGAACAGGTTGGCTAGGCGCTCGGTGTTGGCGATGACCTGACGGCCTTCGGAGAGCACGTGGGGCAGCCGGGAAAACTTGTTGTCCAGCAGCACCATGCGGGAGACCGCCTTGGTGGCCGGGGCGGCGTCGCCCATGGCGATGCCCACGTCAGCGATCTTCAAGGCCATGGCGTCGTTGACGCCGTCCCCGGTCATCGCGACAACACGCTTGCGGGACTGCAGCGCCTGAACCATGTCCTTCTTTTGGTCCGGGGAGACCCGGCCGAACACGCTGTGGGTTTCCATGACCTCGGCCAGTTCCTCCGGGTCGCTGGGCAGGTTCCGGCCGTCGAAGCCGGTTTCCGCGTTGGTGAAGCCGACCTCTCGGGCGACCGCGGCCACCGTCAACGGGTTGTCGCCGGAGATCACCTTCAGGTCCACGCCCTGCTGGGTGAAGAAGTTCAGCGTTTCGGCCGCATCGGAGCGCACGTTCTCACGGAAGGTGAGGATTGCCTGCGGTTGCAGGTCGGCGGGGAGGTACGCTTCTGCGGCTTGTTCCTCGGAGACTTGTTGGGGGTGGTAGGACAGCACCATGGTGCGCAGGCCCTGTTCGGCGTGGGACTTGGCGAGGGCCAGCTCGTCACGGTCGGTGGCCGGGTTCAGCAGGGCTTCAGGGGCGCCGAGGTACCAGCTGCCGGCTGCCGGGCCGGCTGCGTAGACCAGGCCGGAGAAGCGCCGGGCTGAGGAGAACGGGATCTGTCGGCAGGGCTTCTCGGCGAGATCGTCGTCAAACGCGTCGCGGAGCGCCAGCGCGGTGGGGTTGGCATGCGGGTCCGCCCCGATGCGGCCGAGCACGGCGGGGTAGGGCAGCGTCTCCGCAGCGATCGGGTGCAGCTGGTGGAAGCTGACACCGCCCTCGGTCAGGGTTCCGGTCTTGTCTAGGCAGACGGTATCCACGCGGGCAAGCAGCTCCACGGCGGGCTGTTCTTGGATCAACACCTGCTTGCTGGCGAGCTTCAGCGCTGCCAGCGCGAAGGCGATGGTGGTCATCAAGGCGAGGCCTTGGGGGATGCCGGCCGTGATGGCAGCGACGGAGGAGACGGCGGCTTCTCTCCACTCTCCGCTGCGCCAAGCGGCCTCCCAGCCGCCGCGGGCGATCATCTGGCTATTCAGCACGATCGCGATGATCGGGATCAGCGCAATGGAGATCCACTTCACCACGCGTTCGAGGCTGCCGCGCAGCTCGGAGTTGATCTTGGAAAACTTGCGGGCTTCCTTGGTGATCTTGGCGGCGTGTGAGTCTGCGCCGACGGCGGTGACCAAGAAGGTGCCGTTGCCGGAGAGGACGGCCGCCCCGGAGTAGACCGGGTCCTGTGGCGTTTTGGGAATGGCATCAGATTCGCCGGTCAGCAGCGACTCGTCGATCTCGAGCCCGTCAGAGGAGAGCACGGTGCCGTCCGCCGGGATCTGGTCGCCCCGGTTGAGCACGATTACGTCGTCAAGAACGATCTCGGCGATCTTGATGTCTTTGACCTTCCCGTCGCGCAGCACCTGGATGGCATCTTGGTTGAGCACGGCGATTCGGTCTAGCTTGACCTTGGCCGAATACTCCTGAATCAGTCCGATCACCACGTTGGAGACTGCAGCGAACACGAAGAGGGTGTCCAGCCACCGTCCGAGCATAATGACGATGGCCGCACAGAGGCCCAGGACGAGGTTGAAGACCGTGAACAGGTGCGTGGAGAGGATCGCCCAGACTGAGCGGGAGGTCTCCATGCGCTGCGAATTCACCTTCCCGGCGGCGACGCGCTCAGCAACCTGATCAGAAGATAGACCGGTTGTGGCGTGTGCCGGGAGATCTTCGGCGGCTGGTGCGGTGGTCGGGAGCAACAGTGTCCTCATTCTTGGCGGAGTGGCTATGCCTTTAATCTATGCCAGCTACAGGGCCAAGTGTTCCTGCTGGAGGGTGAAGTTACGTTGGACTCATTCATCCCGGAGACGTAGACAAAATAGTAAGCCAGCGTTGCAATGTGCAACAATATGAGTCGATAGAACTAATTGAATGCGATTTAAGTAAAAAAGGGGGTAGCTGTGGACAGTGCAACCGAGCGTCAGGTGGGTGCCAACACTACAGCGGGTGGCATCCTCACGGTTACGGCGGCTCAAGTCGATCATCGAAACTTGGGCGCGGTGGTGAATTTCGAGGCAAAGTCTGGGGACCGCATTATCGGATTCTTGGAATGCATCACGGTCAAGCAAAGCGGGGCAGTGACCTTTACGGTGGCCGGAGCCGACTACAAGGTGGATCCCGACCAAACAGTCGAGGTCTCGTTGCCACGACAGGTGATCTCCCTGATGAACATCTCACGCTACATCAACGATCTGCGGGATTCCGGGCGGAACAACGCCCACTAAGCTTTCAGAACAAACCGATCGCGTGATCCCTAACGCTGACCAAAACGCCGAATACGGCTTGCGGTGCTCCATCCGGTCTTTGTGCCGGTTCCGATTCGCGTCTGAGCTGACGTACCCGACTGGTCAGGGCGGACTAGGAGCGTCAGACCTTCGAAATCAGCGGGCTCCCAATGATGCCCGTGGCTTCTCACCTCGTAGCCTTGCTCGTTGCGTGCTGGGCGCACCAGTAAGAGCCTGCCATCCTGTGCCTCGGCCACGCAGGTTTCCCAAAGTGCTTCACGGATTCTAGCGCTGACTCTTCCTACAAAGACACCGGCGCTGATCTCGGTTAGCCAGCGTGTGAGATAGCCACGTAGGCGTGCTGGGCACATGGTGAGGATGAGCACAATCACTGGTAGTTCCTTCCGGCCGGTAGCGGTGAAGGCTCGTTCGACCACAAGTGGACGACGTTCGAATCGTCGTCAACCAATGAGTCGATGTCTTCCAAATCCGGCACCAGCAAGTCCACGAGTGTTTGTACCGCCTTTTGCAGGAGTTTTTTCTCGAAGACGACATCGCGAAGATTCTGCCGAACCTGTGTAGCAATGTCCGTGCTGAAGGGATCTTCCGCACACGTCTCGAAGGCAACGGGTATCGTGAATTCTGCTTTGAAGATGTCCGCGATGTCGTAGACGAATGAGCGTTGATGGCCGGTATGGATAAACCCAAGGCCGGGGGAACACCCCAATGAGGCGATTACAGCTTGGATGATCCCGTAAAGCGTGTGGTTGGCCGCGGACAGGGCCTGATTGATCAGATCGGAATCGAAGAAGTCGTCCGGTTTGTAGTCGCGTTTGGTCCACGGAACTCCAGTTTTCTTGGACCATTCCCGGTACAGAGAGCGGACTCGGGCCCCTTCGCGTCCGCGTAACTGGCGCATGGTCACACCAGTGAGGTCCTCGCCGGGGAAACGTAGGGCGTACATCTTCTTGGCGATGGCAAGTCGGGAGCGCGGAGAGGAGACAGCTTTTGCTTGTGCCTCCAAGAGACGCGTGCCTTTAGATAGGGGCATGGCATGCGCGTAGTAGCGAACTGTGTTCTCGCCGACCCAGACGGTTGTGACACCGCTTTCTGAAAGCAAACTTATGCCTGCGTGGGTGATGCGCGTACCAGGACCTAGCAAAAGTACGGCCAGTGATGAGGCGGGAATGTGGACTGTTCCCGCCTCATCAGTCGCAGTAATTGCGTAAGCGTCCCGATGAATGGTGCACCGCTCCAAGTACAGGAAAGATATGCGTTCGGAGATACGAACGAGTCGTGCAGCACCAACTGGTTTACGGAGTCGGGTCATTGTTCAAGAAACGACCTTGGTGGGAGAGAAGAGTGAGATCATCCCAGCTCCGTAAGCCTTGCCGGCGCCGATCCCATGCCGGATTGCTCCGATAAGCGAATCCGGATCCTCAACTCTGAGCAACCCCGTAAAACGAACGAAGTTCATCGTGACGCTTTGTTTCCCCTTTCTGAACTCTGTCCGATGCTGGTCGATCCTTGGCACAAACATTTGTTGATCTGGGATGCTGAAACCGTGTTGATCGCCCTTTCGACGGAGCCAATCCAGCTGCTCTGGAGGTTTGATGATGCCCACCCGTTTGCCACGAGGTCGGATCCCGTTCGCAGAATCTGCTACGAGGTCGAGTGCTGCTTTGGTCGGGTTTGCGTGGAGAACATAGCCCCAATGCTGGCCAGCTTCCAGTTTCTCGAATAACGGCTTGAGAGCCCGTGTCTCTTGCTCTTGAGCCTGCCAGCCTGCACTTTCACACAAATGCGAACAATCTGGTTTGTCCGGGCTGCTTATCCAGAGGGTATGAGAATGCAGACTCTCGTCGAGACGCCATAGGATGCGCCCGGAGTCGTTTTTGGTCCGCTGTTCGGGCGGAAAACAGGCTAGGACGGCACCATGAGCGTTGTGTGGATTCGCGAGAATCCTTTGCGTATTTCTTCGGTGCGGGTTGAGGAGTAAACGCGTTAGGTAACTCATAGCTCTCCGTTTTCTAGCTCGTCAAAGATCGCATCTTGCTGGCTCTTCAAATCTCCCTGAGCATGATGGTTCGGAACGGTCACTAATTCATGTATCACCGGTTGATGTGCGTAGCGGCGATAAATGGGGGAAAACGAGACTGGTGAGGTTAACTGCAGATCGTGTGCAGTTTCGCCCTTTCGCGCATCCCTCATGACCGAG
>CAYZBX010000056.1:6243-10409 GCA_964476735.1 uncultured Micrococcaceae bacterium | reverse complement strand
GTCCGAGACGGCCATGGCCTCGCCGTTCATGCAGCAGCAGAAGATGATGCTGTACCTGCTGCCGCTGGTCTTCGGCATCGGTGGCATCAACTTCCCGATCGGCGTGCTGATCTACTGGACCGCCACCAACATCTGGACCATGGCCCAGCAGTTCTGGATCATCCGCCGCAACCCGAACCCCGGCTCCCAGGCCGAGCGCGAGCTGAACGCCCGCCGCGCCGCCAAGGGCCTGCCACCGGTCAACCAGAAGAAGACCGCGGCCAAAGAAGAAGAAGTCGTCGCCCCTAAGCCCGCCGGCCAGCGTCAGCAGCCGGTGCGCAAGAACAGGAGAAAGAAGAAATGAGCAACGAGGTAGCAAACAGCCCTGTTGACGAGGTCGAGCAGACCGAACAGCCGGCCACCGAGGAGACCGACGCCGTGGCCAACGGCGCCGAAGACAACGGTGCGCAGGCCAACGACAACGACCGGCTGGCCCAGCTCGAGGACGAAGGCGACATCGCCGCGGACTACCTCGAGGAGCTGCTGGACATCGCGGACATCGACGGTGACATCGACATCGCCGTGCTCAACGACCGCACCTTCGTCTCCCTGCTCGGGGACGAGGACAACGAGGAGCTGCAGGCCCTCGTCGGCAAGAACGGCAACGTGCTGGACGCCCTGCAGGAGCTGGCCCGGCTGGCCGTGCTGACCCAGACCGGCAACCGCTCCCGCCTGATGGTGGACATCATGGACTTCCGCGCCAAGCGCAACGTCGAGCTGGCGCACATCGCCGCCGACGCCATCGCCCAGGTGAAGGAAGAGGGCGGCCGGGTCCACCTGAACCCGATGAGCGCCTACGAACGCAAGCTGGTCCACGACATGATCGCCGAGGCCGGCCTGCACTCCGAGTCCGAAGGCGAAGGCTCCCGCCGCCACATCGTGGTCTCCGAGGACAACTAATGTCCACGAACGTGCCGATCAGCGCCGCCGAACAACAGGCGGCGCAGCACATCTTCGGTGACCGGCTACCACTGGCTGAACGCTACGTGGAACACCTCGCCACCAGCGGGATCGAACGCGGCCTGATCGGGCCACGGGAGGTCCCGCGGCTGTGGGGCCGGCACGTGCTCAACTGCGCCATCATGGCGGAGCTGATGCCCGAGGGAGCCACCGTGGCCGACGTCGGCTCCGGCGCCGGGCTGCCCGGGCTGACCCTGGCGATCGCGAGGCCGGATCTGCGGATCAACCTCATCGAGCCGCTGGAGCGGCGCACCATCTGGCTCAACGAGGTCATCGAGGACCTTGAACTGAGCAACGTGGAGGTGCTGCGGGCCCGTTCCGAGCAGCTGTTCGACGAGGTCTCCGTGGACATCGTGACCGCGCGCGCCGTGTCCGCCTTGAAGAACCTGATCGGCATGTGCATGCCGCTGGCCAACAGCACCGGCGAACTGCTGGCTTTGAAGGGCCGGTCCGCGTCCGAGGAGATCGCAGCCGCCGAGAAGATGCTCAAGAAGTACAAGTGCGCCGAACCAGAAATCCTCACGGTCGGGGCGGACGTATTGGAAGAACCCTCCACCGTGGTACGTGTTCGGCGCCGCTGATCCCACATAATGGGGCCGCGTGCCGCTAGTGTAGTGACAGACCGGTTTCCGAGGAGGAAGTAACACGTGGCCCCACAAGCAGACTTCAGCAGCCCGATTGCACAGCAGCTGCTTAGCGAGCGTAAACGCCGCGAACTGCTCGCCAAGAAGACGCTTCCGAAGCCGACGGAAACCCGGATCGTCACCGTCTCCAACCAGAAGGGCGGGGTCGGGAAGACCACCACCACCGTCAACCTCGCCGCCGCGCTGGCGAAGTTCGGGATGGAAGTGCTCGTCATCGACATCGACCCGCAGGGCAACGCCTCCACCGCGCTCGGGATCCCGCACGCCCAGGGGGTAGACAGCGTCTATCAGGTGCTCATCGACGAGCTCAGCCTCGGCGACGTCATCCAAACCTGCCCGGACATCGACAACCTCATCGTGGCACCGGCCACCATCGATCTCGCCGGCGCAGAGATCGAACTGGTCTCCTTGGTCGCCCGGGAGCAAAGGCTCTCCCGCGCCATCGCCAAATACGCCAAGCAGCGTGAGGAGCAGGGCCTGCCCCGGCTGGACTACATCTTCATCGACTGCCCGCCGAGCCTAGGGCTCTTGACCGTGAACGCGTTCGTCGCAGCGCGCGAGGTGCTGATCCCAATCCAGTGCGAGTACTACGCGCTCGAAGGACTGAGCCAGCTTCTCAAGAATATTGGCTTGATTCAGCGGCACTTGAACGAGGATCTGGAAGTCTCAACTATCTTGCTCACCATGTATGACGGCCGAACGAATCTCTCGTCTCAGGTCGCCGAAGAGGTGCGTGAGCACTTCCCCAACGAAGTGCTCAAGGCCGTCATTCCTAGGAATGTGCGGATTTCAGAGGCACCGAGTTTCCAGCAAACGGTCGTCACATACGACCCGAATTCCACAGGCGCGCTGAGCTATCTCGAAGCCGCCGCTGAAATGGCGGAAAAGCGGGCCTAAACGGCTGCTTTCCTCTTTCTTCACCTGATAACTACTTGGGAGTTATCCACATCGACTCCACAGGTGTGAATTCCTGCGTTTCACGTGAAACAGGACTAAAATGGTAGTGCTTCCCTAGAACTACACGAGGTGCTACTTCCATGACACAGAAAAAACGATCATCTGGTCTCGGCCGAGGCCTGGGGTCCCTTCTGGGAATCCCCGAAGAGGCGGATACGCCAGATGATGTTTCACGTGAAACGGCAACTCAACAGGCGGAAGCGGCCGAGCAACTGGAGAAGAAGACCGCCGGCCAGCGTTCGGCTAAGAAAAAGTCCGTTCCTGCAGAACAAGAGTCCGCTGCCACCGATGCGGATGAGCAACGTCTCCAGGTCGTGGAGAAGAAGAGGGATGTTTCTCGTCCGTCTGACATGTTCTTTCAGGGAACTACCTCGCGTGGCAAGAAAAAGAGCGACATGTCTGAATTGATGTCCGCACGAACTTCAGGCTTGCGGGCACCGCGAAAAGATGCCGGGGTACCAACAAGCGGAGTTCATAAAGATCCTGTGGAGGTAACGGAGACAGATGTTTCACGTGAAACGTCGGAGCAGGATCTTGTCGATGGAAAGTATCAGCACATCCCCGTCGACCAGATCGTTCCAAACCGAAAGCAACCCCGTAAGGAGTTTGATCAGGAAGAACTCGATGAGCTCTCGAATTCGATCCGAGAAGTAGGCGTACTTCAGCCAGTCGTTGTTCGTCCCATTAGCGACGGAACCACGGCCAAGTACGAGCTTGTTATGGGCGAACGTCGCTGGCGTGCAACTCAAGCGGCCGGAGTCGAAGAGATCCCTGCAATCGTTCGCGAGACTCCAGACGTCAATCTTCTTCGTGATGCACTTCTAGAGAACCTTCATCGGTCGCAGTTGAACCCCCTAGAGGAGGCAGCTGCTTACCAGGATCTTCTGAATGAGTACGGTTGCACCCAGGAGGAGTTGTCTGCACGGATCGGACGTTCTCGACCACGTATCTCCAATACACTTCGTCTGATGAACCTGCCTCCTCTGGTTCAACGGCGGGTCGCCGCAGGAGTCTTGAGCGCCGGCCACGCGCGTGCGCTATTGGGCCTGCCCGATGCGGTGTCGATGGAAAAGTTAGCACAGAGAATCGTGAACGAGGGTCTTAGTGTCCGTGCGGTAGAAGAGATCGTAGCGACTGCCGATGCGCCGAGGGATGTTTCACGTGAAACGAAGCGTCGAGAGCCCGTTCGTCATGAACGCCTTGACTACTTCGCAAGTGCGCTTTCAGACCGGCTTGATACGAACGTGAAGATCAGTCTGGGCGCAAAGAAGGGCCGCATGTCCATCGAGTTTGCATCCGTCGAGGACTTGAACAGGATCATGGACCTTATCGCGCCGGACCGTAGTCAGGACTAACCGAAACTATTCGAGATCAAGGGGAGGCGCCGTATTTCGGTGCCTCCCCTTCTTGCTGTCTGTTTGCCGAATGGTTTTAGAAAGCAATAGTGGCCGGATCTAGGCAGGGATGAATTCCACCCAAGCCTTGGATTCGACGGACAGTCATGAATTGCGTTGTTTTCTGCGAGGGATTTGTTCTAGAGAGTAGAACCGGATTGTTGCCTAGGTT
>CAYZBX010000056.1:4099-6143 GCA_964476735.1 uncultured Micrococcaceae bacterium | reverse complement strand
CTGGCCGCAGATTGTGACCATCGAGTGCCTTTAAACACTGAGGCCCGTGCAATCACGCACGGGCCTCAGTGGTGTTATCTAATTAGTTGATGACGTTGGCAAATGCATCAAGCAGCGCTTGCTTCGGACGTGCACCGAGCACAGTCTCTTTCAGCTCGCCATCCTTGAAGGCCATGATTGCCGGGATGGAGGTGATGCCGTACTGAGCCGCAAGACGTGGGTTCGCGTCTACGTCGCACTTGGCAACCTTGACCTTGCCGTCGAGCTCTTCGGAGAGTTCGTCGATGATCGGACCGACCTGGCGGCATGGGCCACACCAAGCTGCCCAGAAATCGACGATCACTGGAAGATCAGAGTTCTCGACTTCGTCTTGGAAGTTATTGTCGTTGACTTCTACAACTTTGCTCATGGAAGCTCTCCTTAGTTGTTGTCTGCGAGGTAGTGCTCGACATCGATGGCAGCCACGCAACCGGAGCCGGCTGCGGAGATGGCTTGGCGGTAGGTTGGGTCCAGTACATCACCTGCGGCGAAGACGCCCGGCAGGTTGGTCTTTGAGGTTCGGCCTTCCACGGCGACGTTGCCGTCTTCGGTGAGGTCCACGACGTCTTTGAACAGCTCGGTGCGTGGATCGAAACCAATGGCGACGAAGACGCCGGTCGCGTCAATGGTGCGGTCTTCCTCGCCGACGGTGGAGGACAGCGTCACACCTGAGACCTTGGCGTTCTCGGAGTGGATCTCCTTGACTGCGGTGTTCCAGAGGAATTCGATCTTCTCGTTCTCCATGGCACGTTCAGCCATGATCTTGGAGGCGCGCAGTTCGTCGCGGCGGTGGACCACATACACCTTGGTGGCGAACTTGGTGAGGAACAGGGCCTCCTCCATGGCGGTATCGCCACCGCCGACGACCACAACGTTCTGGTCGCGGAAGAAGAAGCCATCACAGGTGGCGCAGGAGGAGACGCCGTGACCGGTGAGTTCCTTCTCGCCCGGGACGCCCAGCGTGCGGTAAGCGGAACCGGTGGCGAGGATGACGGTCTTGGCCTTGTAGACGGTGCCGTCGGTCAGGGTGACGGTCTTGACATCACCGGTCAGCTCCAGCTCCGCTACGTCTTCGTACTGGACGTTGGCGCCGAAGCGCTCGGCCTGGGCCTGCATGTTCATCATCAGCTCGGGGCCCTGGATGCCCTCGGGGAAGCCGGGGAAGTTCTCCACGTCGGTGGTGTTCATGAGTTCGCCACCAGCGGTCACGGAGCCGGCAAAGACCAGCGGGTTCAGGTCAGCGCGGGCGGCGTAGATGGCGGCGGTGTAGCCGGCCGGGCCGGAGCCCACGATGATGACATTATGGATCGGGGTTTCTACCTCAGACAAGTCTGATTTCTCTTTCTTATTCGGACGGGAACGCAGCTCAGGAAACTGCGATTTCTCCAATGCGCATCCCGAAGGGTCGGGTGCCGCCTTGCAGACGTGGCAGTTCAGTCACGTTCACGATGACGTATTGCGCTTTAGCTGGTTTGCCATCTTCGGACACGGCAATGTTCATCTCCGGGCCGGTGAAGCTGGTCGTGGTGATCTTCTTGGCGTCAGCAAGATCCGGGCTGTCGGAGACCAAGATCTCGACGGCGCCGCCGGAGCCACCGGACTGGCTGATCTTCACATCGGAGACATCGGACTCCTCTTTCAGTTTCACCACCAAGGCCATGTTGTTGGCAAAACCGCCAAAGTTGGCAGTCTGAAAGGTGTAACTGTTCCAAGCGGTGGCGTTATTCCCATCGACGATCAGCGGGAGCTGGTCATCGTACTCGGAGTTCAGATCAGGCTGATCCGGAACCACGCGGGAGACCGATTCGATCACCGGCTCCACGATGGGCTCGGTGGTTTCCGACGCCGACGGGGACTCGGTCGGGGACTGGTTCGGCGATGCCTGGCCCGAGGTCTCACCGCCGCCGGGCTCACCGGCGGTCTTGACCCCGTTGAGACTGTTCAACGCAATGGCGACGCCGACGATGACCACCAGCGCGATCGCCACCAGCGGCAGCAGGCGCAG
>CAYZBX010000056.1:0-3999 GCA_964476735.1 uncultured Micrococcaceae bacterium | reverse complement strand
CCGGCTCTTGGGCTACGGGTTCGACCGGTTGCGGCTGGGTGGTTTCCGGCTCTGCGGAGCTGGCCGCGGCGGCGGCACCGGCTGCACCTGCAGCTGCCGCGCGTTCGGCGCGGCGCTGGGCAATCCGGTCGGCAAAGCGGTCCAGCAGGGACGGCTTCTCCTTGCCCTCGAACCCGGCGTTCAGGGTGCCGTAGTACTCTTCGTCGTCCTCGTAGACCTGTGGCTCAAGCTGGCGGGACTCGCCAAAGATCTCCGAGCCCAAGGTGTCGGTGTAGAACGGCTCCACGTACGGAGTGGCCGAGGGCGGAAAACCCAGTTCGAGGAGGTGATCCGGGGCGACCTCGTTGGCCACCAGGTAGGTCCGGCCGTGGGACATGCCCAAGTCCAGCACCTGAACGGCGGAGGTACGTTCCCCGATCGCGATCTGGCGGGCGGATTCAGCGACCTGCGCCGCGTGCGCGTTGGCGGCCACCAAGATGGAAACCTGCCGGTTGAGCACCTGGTCCATACCGGTGAGGACCAAGTCTTGATCGTCATTGCTGGTGACGAGGCCGGTGATCCGGTAACGACCACCTAAGACTGTTCCTTCTTCAATCGGTTCGGACACGCGCATGCTCCTTTAAGCTTTTACCTTTTCTCAATGGTAACCGGTGCCTGAGCAGATCCTAATTTCTATGTAATCGAGACAGCAGGGGGCCCAGGAAGAAATCAACCTCCTGAACTTTCATGATCTTCAGCAGCACAAAATAGACCACCGCCATCACGGTGCCGACCACCGCGCAGGAGATCAGCGCGGTCACGATGGTCTGCCACGCGAAGCCCACCGAGTAGCCGCCCAGCAGGGCCAGTACCGCCGCGCCGACGAGGGCGGCCGCGATGGCCGCGACCGCGGTCTTCATGTAGGTGTCCAGCACCTGGGTGGCCCCGTAGGAGCCGTAGTGTTTGCGCACCAGCCCGTGGGTGATGGCCAGCTGGATGACGTGGAACAGGGCGTACAGCCCGGCCATGACGAAGGCAAACACGGCATTCGGCACGAAGAGGGAGACGGTGTACGCCAGAATCACGCCGCAGATCGCCACCCCGGACTGGATCAGCATCGGGATCTTGGCGTTCTCGTCGGCGTAGAACACCCGCATCAGGTAGAAGTGCGCGGAGCGGAACGGCATGCCCAGCGCCATGATGACCAGCAGCTGGCCGATCGCGGCGCCGGAGGCCGCGGCAACCTCGGAGGAGCCGCCGAACACCCGGCCGAGCGGGCCCGCCAGCACGATGATGGCGGCGGAGCCGAACACCATCGGGATGGCGAAGGTGCGCAGCCCCTGATTGGTGACGGCCTTGGCCGTCTCGTGGTCGCGCTGGCCCATCGCGTCCGCCAGCTGGTTAAACAACACGGTGGCGATGGAGAGCACGAACACCGAGTGCGGCAGCACCGTGATCAGCTCCGCCGTGTTCAGCGCGTACTCGCCCGGGATTGCGGCGCCGGAGCCGGGGTCCTGTGCGTCAGCCGCCTGCCGTGCCGCAGTCGCCCCGGAGACCAGCCGGGCGTACAGCAGGGTGGCCACGTTCCCGATCGCCATGGTCAGCACCGTCCACGCGGCAATCTTGCCGGTGGAGCGCATGCCCATCCCGCGCCAACCGAACTTCGGGCGGATCTTCATGCCCAGCTTGGCCAGCGGCCCCAGCAGCACCACGGCCTGGACGATGATCCCGAGGGTGTGCCCGCCGGCCAGCAGCATGGTCTGCTGCGGGGTCCACTCGGTCAGCTGGTCCACCCCGGACTGGTAGCGGCCAAAGTTGATGATGTAGAAGCCGATCACCGCGATGGCGATGACGTTGTTGGCTACCGGCGCCCACATATAGGCGCCGAAGCGGCCGTTCGCGTTGAGCACCTGACCGATCACCGCGTACATGCCGTAGAAGAAGATCTGCGGCAGCGTCCACAGCGCGAACGAGGCGCCTAGGGCCAGCATGCCCTCGGACCAGTCTTTGGTCAGCATCCCCATCAGGGGCGCCGCCAGCGCGGTCACCACCACGGTGAACCCGCCCATCACCAGCGCCGTCAGGGTGATCAGCCGGGATGTGTAGTCGGCGCCGCGGTCGGGCGCCTTGGCGGCCTTGATCAGCTGCGGGACCAGCACCACGTTGAACACGCCGCCGGCCAGCAGCATGTAGATCACGTTCGGGATGGCGTTGGACTTCTCGAACACGTCCGCCACCAGCGCGGTGGAACCGATCGCCACCGCCAGCAGGGCGGTGCGGACAAAACCGAGAACGCGGGAAACGAGGGTGCCCGCGGCCATGATGGCCGAAGACCGGGCGGTTGAAGTTTGGGAAGACATCGTGTGATTAACCGTAGAGCAAGTTCCGGGCGAGCTCGACGATGCGCCGCTCGTTCAGGAACGACAATTTCTCCGGCAGCTCGCCCAACCGGACCCAGGCCACGTCCACCGCCTCGTGATCGGGATCATTCTCGATCGTCAGCTCGCCGCCGATGGCCTCCATCAGGTAGTGGTGCACCGTCTTGTGCACCCGCCGGCCGGTCACCGTGAACCAGTAGTCGATCGAGCCCAGCGGGGCCAGAATCCGGCCGCGGATCCCGGTCTCCTCCTCCACTTCGCGCAGCGCCGCCTGCTGAAAGGTCTCCCGGCCCTCCGGGTGTCCCTTGGGCAGGCACCACTCCAGCCGACCGCCGCGGTTGTAGCGGGCGATGATGGCCACTTCGACGTGGCCCTCGTTCATCCGCACGATCACCCCGCCGGCGGAAACCTCCTCCACAGTGGGCAGCGGGGAGAGCCACTGCCGCTGATTCTGGCGCATGGCTGCGAGCCCCATTGACACCGTCAGTGGGGTGTTCCGTGGAGATCGCGGACCCGGTTTAGCCATGCAACTTACTTTAGCCATCTTTCCTTAGAGCTGCTGTGCGTGCTGCTAGGCCCGGTGAGCAACGATAGAATGAGCCATTATGACTGAACCCAAATCTCTTGCCTCCTCGTCTGTGCTGCCCGTCGCCGAATTGGGCCTGCCGGACGTGGTGCTCGAGTTTGGCGAACTCTTCGCCCGGCACGACGCCGAGCTCTCGCTGGTGGGCGGTCCGGTCCGGGACCTGTTCCTGGGCCGTATCTCGCCGGACCTAGACTTCACCACCAACCTGACCCCAGACGAGGTGCTGGAGGTCATCGCCGGCTGGGCGGACACCCACTGGGAGATCGGCAAAGCGTTCGGCACCATCGGCCTGCGCAAGGACGGCTACACGCTGGAGGTCACCACCTACCGGGCGGAGAAGTACGATCCGTCCTCCCGCAAACCTCAGGTGGTCTTCGGCACCGAGCTGGTGGAGGATCTGCGCCGGCGGGACTTCACCGTCAACGCGATGGCGCTGACCCTGCCCGCCGGGGAGCTGGTGGACCCGTTCGGCGGCGTGAAGGACCTGCACGCCAAGGTGCTGGACACCCCGGGCACCCCGGAGGACTCCTTCTCCGACGACCCGTTGCGCATGATGCGCGCCGCCCGCTTCGCCGCCCAGCTGGGGCTGCAGGTCAGCGACCGGGTGTTTGCGGCGATGACGGACATGGCCGCCCGGCTGGAGGTCATCTCCGCCGAGCGCATCCAGCAGGAGCTGGTGAAGCTGATCAACGGGGCGCACCCGGTGGCCGGCGTGGAGCTGCTGGTGCAGACCGGGCTGGCCGAGCACGTGCTCCCGGAGGTGCCAGCGCTGAAGCTGGAGACCGATGAGGCGCACCACCACAAGGACGTCTACCAGCACTCGCTGACCGTGATGCGGCAGGCCGCCGAGCTGGAGACCGGTCCGGACGGCCCGGTCCCCGGGCCCGACTTTGTGCTGCGCTTCGCTGCGCTGATGCACGACATAGGCAAGCCGGCCACCCGACGCTTCAGCCCCTCCGGCGCGGTCACCTTCCGGCACCACGACGTGGTCGGGGCCAAGATGGTGAAGAAGCGCATGCGCGCGCTGAAGTTCGACAACGACACCACCGCGGCGGT
>CAYZBX010000055.1:4664-10613 GCA_964476735.1 uncultured Micrococcaceae bacterium | reverse complement strand
ACATCGTGGTCGTCGGCGCCAAACCGTTGTTCATGACCGACTACATCGCCTGCGGCAAGCTCGTCCCGGAGCGTATTGCCGCCATCGTCTCCGGCATCGCAGCAGCGTGCAAGGCCACCGGCACCGCCCTGGTGGGCGGCGAGACCGCGGAGCACCCCGGTTTGCTGGGCGAGAACGAATACGATGTGGCCGGTGCCGCCACCGGCCTCGTTGAGGCCGATCAGCTGCTCGGTCCGGAACGTGTCAAGGAGGGCGATGCGCTGATCGCCATGGCCTCCTCGGGCATTCACTCCAACGGCTACTCGCTGGTGCGCCGGGTGATCAACCATGTTGGTTGGTCGCTGGACCGCGAGGTCTCCGAGCTTGGCCGCACCCTCGGTGAGGAGCTGCTCGAACCGACCCGCCTGTACACAGCGGACTGCCTGAACCTCATTGACACTTTCCCGGGCGCGGTGCACGCACTCAGCCACGTCACCGGCGGCGGTCTTGCCGCCAACCTCGCCCGCGTTCTGCCGACCGGGCTGATGGGTGTTGTAGAGCGCGACACCTGGTCCCTACCGGCCATCTTCTCCCTCATCGGCCAGGCCGGCAACGTGCCTCTATCGGATCTGGAACGCACCCTGAACCTCGGCGTCGGGATGATCGCGGTGGTCGATGCCAAGACCGCCGATCAGGCCGTCGAGCACCTGAACAAGAACAGCATGAAGTCCTGGATCCTCGGCCATGTGCGCGCGCTGACCGACGACGCTCCGGACGCCGGCGCGGACTTTGTCCAAGGTGCCAAGGGCGTCGACGGCGGTGCCGTGCTGATGCAGGGCGCCTACGGCAAGTAACCCCTGCTCCGCGCAGGCGAACAACATGCACAGCACCACCCACCGATGAGTATTCTGGTCACCGGTTTTGAACCGTTTGGTTCGGCCCGGGTCAACCCCTCCGCCGAGATCGCCTCGGCGCTGGCGGGGACCAGCATCGGTGGGTTTGCTGTTGCCGCCGCAGTGCTGCCGGTGGAATTCGCCGCCGTCGGCCCGGCCTTGCATACCCTGTTGGCGCGTCACCTGCCGAGCCTAGTCCTTGGTCTTGGTTTGGCGGCTGCCGCGGATTCGTTGCGATTCGAACGCGTCGCCATCAACCTGATCGACGCCCGGATCCCGGACAACGTCGGCAACCAGCCCATCGACCGGCCCGTCTTACCCGGTGCTCCGGACGCCTACTTCAGCACGCTGCCGGTCAAACGGATGGCGGCTGCCGCCGAAGATATTGCACCCGCTACGCTCTCGTTCAGCGCCGGCAGCTACGTCTGCAACGCCCTGATGTTTCACGCGCTGCACGCCACTGCCGACACGGACTGCCGGGCCGGGTTTCTCCACGTACCGCCGGCCAGCAAGGTCCCCGTAGAGCGGGCAACCCGAGCGGTTCATGCCGCGCTCACCGCAGCGGTAGCCGCGACGGCAGACCTGCAGCAGGCCGGCGGTACCCTGCACTAGCGCCTTCCGCGGAACACAACGAACGTGTTGGGTCCTACGGGGTTGCTAGCACGCGTTTCAGCGTTGGGGTGGCGGCCCGCACTCCGCCGTCGAGCAGCAGCATGCCAAGGCCGATCGCGCCAACCACAAGAAGCATCGTCGTCGGTGTCAGCACGAACGCAGCTCCAACGATCGGCAACGCGGTCACCCCGGCCGCAAGGCCGGCGACGAGCAGCACCACCCAGATCGGCGTGAAGATGGCACGCCGGCGGATATCGTTCATGCTCGTGCGCGGCATGCCCAGCTTGTCCAGTCCCCGGTAGAGACCCTGTCTGTCCAGCACCTGGGCTGTCTCGGTGATACCCACCGAGCAAGCGACCAGCAGGAAGGAAATCAGCAGCGTCAAGAGCACACCGTTCTGCACGTCAGCCAAGAGGTGGTAGTCCGCGCTGGTCATGGTTACGTCCCCGTCATCGAGGGAACGGATCAGCGCGATGCCGGCCCCACCCACGAGAGCGATATAGACGGTAGCGGCCAGCCCGCCGACCTGTCGCCACGCTTGCTGCGGGGATTCCAAAATGGTTCGAGCCGCGACCAGCCGCTGGACACTTCGCGCCCGCTTCAAGGACCCACGAGCGACGATCTTGAGGATCCACGGGCCGATGAAGTACAGCGCGAGCATCGGAATCGCCAGCGCCAGGAGTGTTATCGTGATCACGACCGCAAGATTCTGAACCCCGGAGACTCGCGCCATCACTTGGGCTGCGATGAACACGCCGGCCCCAACGGCGATCCGTCCCCAATGGACTTTCGCCGCAGTTTGCCGGGTCCGCACGCCCAGCGGGGTGATCTGAATCTTGCGCAGTCCGCTCAGGGACGCGGCCGCCACAAAAAGGATCATTGCCGCAACGGTGGCCGTGAGCCAGAGCGGACCCAACCACATCCCCGCAACACCCATCGCTGCACCGCCGAAGTGCAGCAGCCCGACGATCGGCATCAGAACAAGGTAGCCCACAACGCCGATGAGAATGCCGACCGTGGCAAGCACCATGGCCTCGCTCAACGCGACAACTCTAATGGTCCTGTTGCTGGCGCCGAGCAGCCGTAATGAGGACAGCCGCTCGTCCCGACGTCGGGCCAGCAGCTTGGTGGCGGCGCCGGTCAGCGCGGCCATCGGGATCACGAGGAAGAAGACCGCCAGCAGCGCCATGGACAGGTACAAGACGTTGTACATTCCCGGGATCTGACCGATGTAGCGAGCGCCGGCGACGACGGTAAGGGCCAGCGTGCTGACGATCGCGAACGCGCTGACCGGCAACACCCAGACAGCACGATCGGAAAACAGCTTGCTGAGGAAGAGCCGGATCAGGGCTTGGTCTCTTACCACTGTGTGCCCTCGCTTGCTCGCCCCGCGGTGGCGGAGTCGGTGAGAATCGCGCCGTCTTGGACACGGATGATTCGGTTGCAGCGCGCCGCGGTGGCTTGGTCGTGGGTCACCATGACAAGGGTTCCGCCGCGTTGGACGGTTGTCCCCAGGAGCGCATCCAGCACGGCACGAGAGGTGGTGGAGTCTAACGCTCCTGTGGGCTCGTCCGCGAAGACGACGGGCGGCTGACTGACCTGAGCGCGGGCGATGGCAACCCGTTGGGCCTGACCACCGGAGAGCTGACCTAGCCGACGATCGAACATGCCCTCGAGCCCCAGTTGGGCCAGTTGTCCGCGCGCGTACTCTTCCGCCGCCTCGCGGGACATGCCGGAGAGCATCAGCGGGAGCGCGACGTTTTCCTGTGCCGTGAGTTCAGGTAGTAACAGCCCCTCTTGGAAGACGAAGCCGAACTCTTCGCGACGAAGACGCGCTCGTTGTTCTTCGTCGAGCCCGGTGAGGTCTATGGCCCCGCTGGTGCCGTTGAAGGTGATGTGTCCGCTGTCCGGCAGCAGGATGCCCGACAGGCAGTGCATCAGCGTCGTCTTGCCAGAACCGGAAGGTCCCATGATGGCGACGGCCTCCCCTGCGGTGATCCGGAGAGAAACGTTGTTGAGTGCGCAGGTGCTGCCGTAGTGTTTGGTCAGCCCGGTTGCGGAGAGTATCGACCTAGGTGGGTGCGTGTTTTCATGCATGCTCTCAATCTAGGAAGTGCGAGCAACAAGAAGCGTCGGTCCGTCAACCGATTCTTTTCCATCCCGTTCAACCGCCAGTGGGATGGGGCGCTACGACCCTAGGAGGATCTTGGCTCCGTGACTATTGGCCGAGAAGGGAGCCACTATGAAGTTGTCAAACAACATTTCCGCGGTGTCCGCGGAGTCTCTTGGCACTGTCCGAGATGAGGCTGGTTCAAAACGGCGGGTTGGCGACTTGTTCTAGGTGGTCGCGGTGGACCTGCCACGCTGGTTCCGCCAAGGGGTGTTCGGGCTGGCTGAGGTGAGTTTGTCCAGTCTGTGTGTTCGTGAAGCTCACGACGCCGTCGCCTCGATCCGGGTGCAGCGTCGCCGTGATCCATCGGGCGGTCTTTTGGGTGTGGTGGGCTTTGCAGAGGTAAACCAAGGACGAGTAGTCGGAGCCGCCGCCGTCTCGCCATTCCACCGCGTGATCTAGTTCGCAGTGGCTGAGTGGTTCCCGGCATCCCGGGTACCGGCAGTGTCGGTCCCGGAACGCGGTGAGCATGCGCATGCGGGCGTTAGGACGGTAGGTCTTGCGTCCGGTGCCTAAGGGGTAGCCGGTGACAGGGTCGGTCATGATCATGCTCATCATGGACGCGCTGGCGATCAGGTCCGCGCTGGCTTGGGGACTCAGGAACGTATCAGACCCGATGTCCCGGGCACCGCAGTCCGCGTCCGCCACCCCTGCGGGATACCTCCCTTTGCGATCACGCGGGTGCTGTGCATAGAACTCTTGATTCTGCAGAGCCTTGGCGTACAGCTCTGGGTAGTGCTCTTCCGCAAAGCCCATGGTTGCGGTGTCTAGACAACCACCTAGGGTGACGAACTCTTCGAAATTCATGGTGACGATCACGTGAGTTACGACCCCTGGTGGAAGTTCGGTGAATCCCACGCCGCTCCCTGCGCTGATGTCTCGCTGCGCCGCAGGTTCGTTCGGTGCTTGGTCGCGGCCCGCTGTTTGCGCCGCATTGTCTTTTGCTAGCTCCAATGCGTGTTGCAGGTATGGGTTGTTCGTCAGGAGGTCGACTAGCAGGTCCGCCATGAGGTTGTTGCGGCTACGCCCTCGGGCTTGCCCGGCTGCCCGGTAGCTGGCTGCCAGTGAGGTCAGGATGTGATGCAGGAATAGGCCGGCGTGCGACGGGATTCGACCTTCTATGCGCGTCATGCCGTCTTCGCATGGGATGAATTTGATGAATCGTTTCTTTGCTGCCCGAGTGGCTCGTTCCGCGAAGGATTCCGGGTGGCGCCGTTCGCGCGCTTTGTCAGCTTGCGTCTTGAAGTCGTTGTCGCTTCGCGTTGCCTGTGCGATGTCGACGAGGTCGGCGGCGAGTTGGCTGCGCGCCTGATCGACGTCGGACTCGGCCTGTTCAAGTTCTCCAGCCTCCCATTTCGAGCCGTCCGGTTTGGCCTCGGGGTCTGGCGGGTTGACGGACTTCAACTTGGCAACCGCGAAATCGAATTGTTTTACGCTGAGTCTCCCGTTGATGAGTAGCTGCAGGATCTCGCTGCCGCATTCGTGCAGGATGACCGCGGCAACAAGTTCATGTTTCGCGCCTTGGGTCTTGAGACCACTCTTCGCAGCATAGGCTGCGGCGGCTGTCTGCAGAAGTTTGCCGTTGTCTCGGTAGATTAGTCGGCTCGATGTCAGGGCCTCCGGGGTCAACGTCGGATCATCCAGCCTCGCGAAGGCCAGCAATTTGCGGAAAAGCAGCTGATATTTGGCGGCTAGGGCCAAGCGTTGTGCTCTGTCGACGTTGCTTGTGTCCCAGTCTGGAGCGGTGTCCCCGTCGCACGTGTGCAGGACCAACTCATCGAGACAAGAACGGAGGTGTACGGCGAACTCCGGCTGCGCTCGGTCCAGCTCGCCTCCTGACGCGGACATCGTCTTCACCTCCCCGACTAATTCGAAGTTGCTTTAATTTTATCGAATAGCGGAGACAGGATAAGGCCTTTGCTCACAGGGCAATAAAGCTAAAACATTATGTAATTTATCCACATTTTGTTGAACGTGAAAGGTTATCCACACGCCGCATTCAGGAGTTCTCGTTACCGTGCACACTGACTGCGGTTTTCTCGCCGACCGCCACGGCGCAGCCCGATCCGTCCCGCGGACAAAAGATCCAGCACAAACACCTGTAACCGAACCAAATTGCGTGAAACAAGCCTCTGCTGCGGACGGTTGGTAACGAGCGGGAGAAGTCGCGCGGCCGAGCCTGTCGGCTGAACTACTGGAGCGACTCACCGTTGGACGGGGCCTCAAGGCTGGCCGCGGCGCGGCGTCCCAGCCGCCGCCCCCCGGGGCGGACGCGGTGCCGGAGGTCGTCGGTCC
>CAYZBX010000055.1:0-4654 GCA_964476735.1 uncultured Micrococcaceae bacterium | reverse complement strand
CATGCCGCAGCGCCGCGTCGAGGATGCTCAGCGCTGGGATGACTTTGCTACGCCAGCGATACGGCACGCGGTCGTCGGCGCGGGTGGGCCCGCCGTTGATCAACGCGACGGCCTTACCCTGCTTCTGCGCGTCCAAGACAAACTTGAAACCGCTCATCACTGCAAGCGAGGAACCGATGACCAACAGCGAATCGGCGACGTCAAGCGCCTCCGCGGCGGCGCGCTTACGCTGTTCCGGGACGTTCTCGCCGAAGTAGACGACGTCGGGCTTCAGCGCGAGCGAACCGCAGACGGGGCAGGGTTCCTGATTGAAGGTGGCAACAAGCTCGGTGGGCAGCGTGACGTCCCCATCGGGGTTGACCTGTTCCGCGCGGACCTTGGCGGCCTCTGCGAATCCCGGGTTAGCCCGTTCCAGCGCGGCGGAGTACTCATGCCGGCCGATGCGGTGTCCGCAGTCAAGGCAGGCGACGGTGGCCAGATCACCGTGGATGGGGATGACATTCTTGGAGCCCGCCGCCACGTGGAGCCCGTCCACGTTCTGGGTGATAATGCCGCTGACGTGACCGCGCTGCTCCAGTCCGGCGAGCAGCCGGTGGGCGGCGTTCGGTTGGGCCCGGTTCATGATGGACCAGCCGATGAAGGAGCGAGCCCAGTAGCGTTGCCGGGCGCCGGCATCGTAGCGGAACTCCTGGTAGGTCATCGGCCGGTGCCGGTTCAGTGTCCCTGCCGGTCCGCGGTAGTCCGGGATGCCAGAATCGGTGGAAACCCCTGCTCCGGTGAGCACCAAGGTGTTCCCGGCGGCCAGCTGCGCGGTGATCGCGGCGGCTGCCTCCGCCGGCTCCTGCAGTGGGGCACACTCATCGACAACCCGTGCGATGGAGCGCAGGGCTGATTGATGCGCGTTGGCGATGTGGTAGCTGGGGAAGTCCGGCGAAGAGTCCACTAAGTCCACGTGGGGTTAGGAACGATCCTCGTCGTCGTAATCAGCGTATTTATCCGCGTAGGCAGAGTAATCGGGTTCTGGATAATCATCTTCGTAGACTGCAGTACGCTGCTTCCGTGCCGCGCCAAGTTCCCGTTCCAACGCAGAAAGGTCGGTTTCTGGGGAGAAGTACTTGATATCACGTGCTTGTCGTGCAGCTTTTGCCCGTTGACGGCCGCGCCCCATGAGCGTGACCCCCTTCTCTGTGGTGCCGGTCGGCAGCCGCTGGCTAGGCGGGGCCCCGGTTGTGCTGATTAAAAATGGTTCGTGCTAATAGGTTAACACGATTCCCCCGCGCGCGTTGCACTGTGGCCGCCACAGCAGTGGATATCACACGGGTTTTCGGCATGGGCTTAATGGCCGCCTGCTTATCTTCTACTAGACTGAAAGTGACCATCCTTGGCAGCTGATGCCGAGTTTCGCACCGAGATTGAGGGTTTCGTCAGTGGCGACAGAGCGTGAAGATCACGACCTCCAGGCGGGGCTACCTGATTTGCAGGCGCATAGCCCGGAGCCGGATTGGCTGCCGGAGGCGAGCGATGAGGCTCGTTTTGACCAGATTTTTGAGGCCATGAGCGCCAGCGCGACGGAGCCAAGCGAGGCCGAGGGCGGCATCCCGACCACGGTGCGCACCGTCTCGGTGCCCGATTTCCCCGATACCGGCAGCGAACAAGGCGGGGACGCCGCGGACCGTGCCCCCGCCGATAGCGATGAGCCCGACCCGGCGCCGGCCGCGGCCGCGCTGCCCTCCCGCCGTCAGCGGCGCATGGAAGAACAGGCTCGCAAGCGCAGAGGCACCCCCGTCGGCAACGCCATCTGGGCCTTGCTGGGGCTGATCGGCTTGGTGCTGCTGGTCATGTGGGCGATCAACGCGCTGGCCGGCGGCGGCGAGGGCGAAGACGCCACTGTGGAGCGGAACCCCTCCCCGGGTGCCGACGGCGTGATCGCCAAAGAGGTGCCCGCCGCACAGTTAGAACTGGGCGACTGCCTGACCGACTACACGGGACCGAACGAGCCGGCAACCGTGGTCACCTGCAGCACCCCGCACGTCGCGCAGCTGGTGGGGCGGAAGGTCTATGCCGAGGAGGACAGCTACCCGGGCGACGATGCGTTGGTGGCCTCCGCCCAGGAATTCTGCACCTCGCTGGAGCTGGAGGTGCCGGAGGATCTGGACACGGAGACGACCCTGACCCGGCCAATCGCGGACACGTGGAAGACAGGGGACCGCACCGTGGACTGCCTGATGGTCCTGAAATCCGGCACCACGGAGCAATCCTTCCTCCCCGATGATGCCCAGACGGCGAGCCCGGAACCGGAGGAGAGCTCACCGGCGGACTCCCCGACGTCGTCTCCGTCACCGACCTCAGAAGACTAGAGGCGACGACCAAAGCTTAGGACAACAACAGGCACCGATGGCCGGCAGGACTCCCCTGACCGGCCATCGGTGTTTCTACGCGGCTGGCGTCTCCTGCCTAACCTCGCACCGGGCGAGCATTGGGACAAAAAACACTTACACAACATCTTGCTCAGCTCTTTGAGTTAGGCTAGCCTAAATGAGGTTCTTGTTGACGACCCGAGCGAGGAACACCTATGACGAACGCCGCTATTGCCCCGGAGCTGCTGGCCCGCCGCGCACATTCCCTAGCGGCACGCCTACTCACCGGCACCGCAATAGCCCGGGTGCATGCTTACCGCCGCGAGGCAGACAAGGATTTCAGCGTCATTGCGACCGGATTCAACTCCGAGGGCGCGCTTCTGGTTGCCTTTGCCGGGGACACCAGGCTGGGCAGTGAGCCGGTCCGGCTTACCGTCACCCATCGGGCACGCGCGAGGGAGCGCAGCGTTGTCGTCGCCTCCCTGCACGGGCTTGGGTCACTCGTCCCTTATCGCCGAAACGATGAAGAGCAGCTGAGTGGGCTGTTGGCTTTTGTCGATCCGGCTCGCCAGCTCTACGCGCTGGATTTGGACAAGCTGTTGCTCCACGACAGCGCCGGTGTGACGCGACTGGAGCTGGCGCAGGTTTTTGCAGCGACCCGGCAGAACCCGGTCGCGGATGAGTTCCAGATCGCCGAACTGGCGCTGAGCCTAGATCAAGACTTGTTGGCGACGCTGGCCGCCGCGGCGATCGAGCAGGACATCCCTGCTGTTGCGTGGCAGCCCCAGCGATTGCCGGCCGGGGTCTGCGATCAGGTGCGCGAGACCCTGCTACTGGACGTCGATGGCACCGGCGTGAGCCTGATGCGGGTAGCCGATGGCCGCTCCCAGTGCGTGTTCGTTCCTTTTAGCGCGGACGCCGCGCCTGAAGAAGATGTGCGGGCGGCAACTCACGCGCTGCTCGCCAAGGTCTGGTTCCGGGACGCTAAGCGCGTATCTGATGCCCGGACCAGAGACGCGTGGGTCCAGAGCGATGACACCACAGTCATCGCGTGGACCCACGCGCGCTTCCGCTAGGACATCCCGGCAACTTAAACACAAGAGCAACTCACGGCTTCAGCGGCATGCGCCGGACGCCGGAGTTGCTCTTGCTGTGGATGGCTTTAGGCTGTGCCGGTTAGCGGGCCTCGTAGGTGAGGCAGTTGGCGGTGCTGCCGCCGACGGTGATGGCCTCGGCTCCGCACATCAGGTCTTGGTTGTGAACGCATTCCAGACGCTGGCAGGCGCCGACGTGGCCGCCGGCCACTGGCAGCCCGCCGCGTGCGTCGAGTTCGATGAAGGTGCCACAGGTGGCTTGATCGCCATTGCCGCCAATGGTGACGTAGGCGGTACAGCCGCCGTCGTTGTAGGCGCAGGCGGTAGTTTCACAGCTCTGAACGGAAGTAAGGGTGCTCATGGTGTCCTCCAAGATGGTGCCATTCGCGTATCTGATTACCCATTACGCTACGCCTAATTGTGGGGACCCACAAGCAAGTTTTGCCTGCAAAAAATTAGCTCAACAACCGCATGATTCTGCGGCAAGGCAACCCTCAGAGATTTCACTATGCCACCGTGCCCCAATTCACAACGACGCAAAATAGGGCACAGATATGTTGCGTAACGGAAGCAGACTCGGCGGTAGACAGCGGTGGGCGGTGTCCAGTGCTGTTAATGGGCACCCCCCACCGTAGTTGGGGTCAGCTAGTACTGACTCAACGAGACTTACTCGACGAGGTCTGTGCCGAGGCCGGAGGCGTCCACGATCTCCACGCTGGGATAGACCAGCAGGCCGCCGTCCTCGTCGTCGGTGTCCACCTTGACGGTCTGCCCGTCCACGATGGTCCCGGCGAGGATCTCCTTGGCCAGCTTGTCCCCGATTTCGCGCTGCACCAAGCGGCGCAGCGGCCGGGCGCCGTAGGCCGGGTCGTAGCCGTGGTCGGCCAACCAGTTCTCGGCGGCCGCGGTGACCTCCAGCTCGAGGCGACGGTCGCGCAGGCGTTCGCCCAAGGCCTTGACCTGCAGGCCGACGATGTGGCGCAGCTCGTCCTTGGACAGCGGATCGAACATGATCACATCATCCAACCGGTTCAGGAACTCGGGCTTGAAGGAAGCGTTGACCACGTTCATCACGGCGTCCTCGCGCGCCTTCTGCTCCATGCTCTGGTCCACGAGGAACTGGGAGCCCAGGTTCGAGGTCAGGATGAGGATGACGTTGCGGAAGTCCACTGTGCGGCCTTGGCCGTCGGTGAGCCGACCATC
>CAYZBX010000054.1:0-10689 GCA_964476735.1 uncultured Micrococcaceae bacterium | reverse complement strand
GCTTCACCGACTACTTCTTGACCAAACTGGACGTGCTGACCGGGATCGAGCAGATCCCCGTCTGCGTGGCCTACGACGTCGACGGCGTGCGGCACGACGAGATGCCGATGACCCAGACCGAGTTCCACCACGCCAAGCCCATCTACGAGTACTTCCCCGGCTGGACCGAGGACATCTCCGGCGCGCGCACTATTGACGATCTGCCGCAGAACGCGAAAGACTATGTGCTCGCACTTGAGAACATGAGCGGTTGCCGCTTCTCCGGCATTGGCGTCGGCCCAGACCGCGACCAGGTGATCTTGGTCCGGGACCTGATTAAGGAGTAACCAGGACATGAAGGTTTCAGTAGCGCAGTTCCGGCCCAGCGGAGATGTCTACGAGAACATCTCCACCATGGGCAACCTTGTCAGCCAAGCCGTGGCCGACGGCGCCGAACTCGTGGTCTTCCCCGAAGAGTCCATGTTCGCGCTGAACCGCATCACCGGCTCGCTGGCCGAGGCCGTGGACGACTACTGGAGCACCTTCGTCAAGGAACTCTCCCTGTTGGCCGCCAACGCGAAGGTCGCGATCGTCGCCGGCGGATACGAGTCCTCCGGTGAGGAACGCCCCTACAACACGCTCGTGGTGGTGGACGACACCGGTGCGGTGGTGAACACCTACCGCAAGCTGCACCTCTTCGATGCGTTCTCCTACCGGGAGTCGGACAAGATCAAGCCGGGCAACGACGACACCGTGGTGTTCGAGTACCGCGGCGTGAAGATCGGCGTCATGACCTGCTACGACCTGCGCTTCCCGGAGCTGGCACGCGACCTGGTCAACAAGGGTGCCGAGCTTATCCTCGTGCCCAGCGCCTGGTTCGCCGGCGACCACAAGCTCTTCCACTGGCAGACCATCTTGGCCGCCCGAGCCATCGAGAACACCTGCTACGTGGCGGCCGCCGGGACCCGCTCCTCGCGGACCATCGGCTACTCCGTCATCCTCGACCCGATGGGCCTGGACATCGCCGGGCTCGAGGACGAGGAGGAAGGCGTGGCCACCGCGGAGGTCGACACCAAGCGGGTCGCCGAGGTACGCGGCTTCCTGCCGGTCTTGAAGAACCGGCGCTACTCCGTGGAAGGCCCGCACTGGACCGCCAACTAGGCGACTAGTCCATCCGGTCGTACGCGGAGCGCATGAACAGGAAGATCCCGAACAGGATCAACCCAACACCCACCGCGGCCAGCAGCGGCTGACCGAACGGCTGGTCCAGCATGCCCTTCAGCGCGCCATCTAGGCCGGTTGACTCCTCCGGGTTGTTCTTCGCCGTGGCCATGATGAACAGCAGGCCGACGGCGGCCAACACCAAGCCCTTCGCGATGTGGCCGACAACGCCGGTGACGGTGATCGCCTTGGAAATCTCCTTGCGCCCGGCGCCCTTCAGGTCCTCTTCGAACTTCTTGCTCACGCCCTTGTAGACGTAGAAACCGCCTCCGATGATCAGCCCGGCGCCGATGGCGTACAGCAGCACCGCGCCGGCCGGGTTGCCCATCAGCGACGCGGTCAGCGACTTGGTCTCCTCGCCGGAGTCCTTGCTGCCGCCGAAGGCGAAGGTGACGCAGGTGGAGGCGATGGCCAAGAAGACCACGGCCTTGCCGAGACCCTTGACGCCTTCCTTCGCGCGGTCCTTCTTGTCCCCTTGCGAGGTCCGGCCCATCAAGGCAAAGATGCCCTCGGAAAGATGCCACAGGCCCAACATGAAGGCGCCGAGCATGCAGAACCAGATCAAGAAAATGCCGAAAGGCTGCTCCGCGAGGGTGCGGATCGCCCCGGCCTGATCGGCGTTCTCGCCGCCGCCACCGAAGGCGATGTTCCAAGCCAGCACACCGATCACCAAGTGGATGATGCCGTTGGCGATGTAACCGGCACGGGCGGCCCGGATGAACCACGGGTGGTCGGTGACCTCGTCAGCGACGTCGGCGCCTTTGCGCGCGCCCGCTTTCGCCGCACGCAGACCTTCGTGAGCAAGTTTTTTCTTCTGCGGATCCATAGTTTCACTCTATTCTGGAAAATATGATCAGTCAGCTTATTTCGGCGGAAACTGCGCGCCGGTGGTGCCTGCAGCACCCCGGCAGCTATCCGGACCACCCCTTCGGTCCTAACAGCACGGTGTATCGACTCCGCGACTCCAAGAAGATGTTCGGCCTGCAGTGGGGTCAGGCGCCGGGTGCCGTGCGCGCCCTGTACGGCGATCGCTGGCGAGACGGGCTGGTGGTGCTCAACCTCAAAGCCGAGCCGCCACTGAGCGAGCAGCTGCGCGGCAGCCACTGGCAGATCCGGCCCGGCTACCACATGAACAAGACGCACTGGAACTCCGTGGCCATGGTGGCAGACGGTGGCCTGACCGAACGGATGCTCCAAGATCTGATCGAGGACTCCTACGATCTGGTGGCCAATGGATAGGGTGGAAACATGATTTTCATTAACGCAAAGATGACCGTGAAGGACGCGCACCTAGACTCCTTCCTCGATCAGGTTTCGGACTACACCGAGGCCTGCCGTGCAGAGGAGGGCAACCTGTGGTTCGAGTGGTACCGCAGCACCGATGAGCCGAACGTGTTCCTGTTAAGCGAAGGATTCACCGACGAAGGGGCGCAGGCCCACGTCAAGAGCGAGCACTTCAAGCGCGGACTCGAAACCATGCGCCCGCTGCTGGCGAAGACCCCGGACATCATTTCCCGCCAGGTCGACGGCAACGGCTGGGACAAGATGGGCGAACTGCAGATCGACGAACGCTGAGGTTCCTCGCCGCGCAGCTGAGATTCGAATTTCCTCGAGCCGGCAAATGACTTCCCAGTAGCAAGCAAACGGGATTAACTGAGATGTAAGACACAGTTCTCTGAATTCATTGCTAGGGGAGGAAAGTGGCATGGCGAAGATCAGCGCGCCCATCAAGTCCGGTGCCGTCGTCACCTCGCATTTCGCACCGGCCCGAAAGCTCTTCGGACAAGTGAACCCGCACTCCGGGCTGGATGTGGCGACGCCGTCGGGTAAGCCCGCGGCGACCATCCACGCCTGCGCCGACGGCACAGTAGCCGCCGCCGGCACCGGGGTCCTGTTCGGGCACAGCGGAAACATCGTCATCATCGACCACGGCGGATACCACTCCGTTTCCGGCCACCTGCAGCGGATCGACGTGGTCGCCGGACAGCGAGTGCAGGCCGGGCAGGTCATCGGGATCGAAGGCGCCACCGGGCGGGTGACCGGCCGTCACCTGCACGACGGCAAGTACGTTGGTGGTCGCTACGACAAGGTCAAGAAGAACTTCACCGGAGGCTCCTACGTGGATCCGCTCCCGTGGTACCGCAAACGGGGCGTGGAACCGGGCCGGACCGCCCCGCTGAAGGCGGCGGAAATCAAGACCGCCGCAAGCGACGCCCCCAAGCCAAAGCCCAAGGGCGGACTGCCGGATAACAAGACCATCCAGATTCGGCTCTCCAAGATGGGCCTGTACTCAGGGAGGTTCGACCAGGTCAATGGGCCGCTGCAAAAGAAGGCGGTGGCCAGATACCAGAAGCTCAACGGGCTGGTCAGCGATCAGGTGTGGGGCTCGAAAACGGATGGGCACTACCATCACGTATGCTGCATCCAACGCTCGTTGAACCGCTGTAAGGGCCAGAAACTTGCGGTCGACGGGCACATGCCCTCGCGCGGGCTGACACGAAAACGGATTGCCGATGTGAAACAACGCAACGGTTTGCGGCCGGTGAACCAGCAATTCACGCCCGGGCTGAAGCACTTCCTCGTCAAGATCGGAGCATGGGGATGAGCGGCAAACGTGGACTGATTCTTACGCTCGCGGCGGTGCTGCTGAGCGCCGTTGCGGTGGGCTACGTGCTGGGTAGGAACCGGCAACAGTCCTGCCAAGGCCACGTGCACGATACCGAGGCGGGGGCGGGCCTAGACACCGAGTTCATCGAACAATACGAGGGCGGGGAACGCTAGTCGGTCCCCAGCGCCGCTTTCGCTGCTTCATTGGCGGTGCGGGCGGCCAGCAGGCTGAAGATGAGAGCCAGAACGCTTCCGGCGATGGTGACGACGACAAAGAGCGCCGTCAGCACGTCCAAGGACAGGGCCGGGACCGCCGCGAGGCTCAAGACAAACAAGACAGCTCCCAGCACAGCGGTGATCAGGAAGGTGCGGCCGAGCGCGCGCAGCTGTGGCGCCGCGGCCCGGTGCCCGGCGCGCTAGGTGTCCTCGTTGGTCATCGTGTGGCGGGTGCGGATCCCCACCGCTGGATTGACCCCAATCTTCCCGGTCAGAATGCGCTTCTGCACCGCGTGAATCGTCCACGCGGAAAGTAGGAATACTCCGACCGTGACCAATACGAATGGACTCATCCTGCGGTCTGCTACTGACCCCCGGCCGGCTGGGACGCGAGCTGCTTGGCGTAGCGGTCGGCCTTGCTGCGGGCAACGAAGTAGAGCACGATCACGTCGACGAGGAAGAACACGAAGAGCAGAACCGGCCACAGCTGGGTGTCGAGTCCGACGAGGAAGAACCCGATGGCTGCTAGGCCGGCTGCACCGAGGAACGCGATCTTCCAGATCAGGCTGTAGGCGTCGGATGCTTCCTGATGCGCGGCCCGCCAAATCTGACGGTTCGCCGTGGTCGCAGGCGTACGTAGACCGAGGAAATAGTTGGGTCCCAAGGAGCCGGAGACCAGCCCGCGATGGGCAATGTAGAACAGGACACCGATCAAACCCAACACGAGGGCAAAGACAAGGAGCATGGCCCCAATTCTTTCACAGCATCACTGCGGCTCGTTGCCCCCAAGTGAGCGTGGGACCGAAGTCATCGGTCCCACGCTCCTTCTCTGTGTGGGATCTAGATCTGCCGCTTGGCGGAGATCACGCCGGTGTTGAAGCCGGCTAGGTTCAGGCCCCCGTGGAAGCGGGCGTGTTCGATCTTCACGCAACGGTCCATGACCATGTTCATGCCGTAGGACTCCGCCAGCGCGGCCGCCTCTTCGTTCCAGATGCCCAGCTGCAGCCAGATGGTCTTGGCGCCGGCCTGATGGGCTTCCTCGACGATGCCCGGGGTGTCTTCCGAGCGGCGGAAGACCTCAATGAGGTCCGCCGGCTCCGGCAGATCCGCCAGGGACGGATACACCTCGTGTCCCAGAATGGTGCCACCCTTGGCGGCAAGAATCGGGTTCACAAAGTACACCTTGTAATCCGTGGAGGAGAGCAGGTACGTGGCCACAAAGTAGCTGGCGCGTGCCGGCTTGTCGGAGGCCCCCACGATCGCGATCGACTTGGTTCCGCGCAGGATGTTCAATCGTTCCGGAGCGGAAGGGCCCTGCCACGTGCGTGCCTGAGTTGGTTGAGTTTCGGTGCTCATTAGTTGCCGCCTCCCTGCAGCGCGTCGACCTTCTGGTTGCCACGGACCTGCTCGTAAGCCTTGTCCAGTGCCTGCTCCAGATCCCAGATGATGTCTTCGACATCCTCCAAACCGACGGAGATGCGGACCAAGTCGGGGGAGATGCCGGCGGCGACGAGCTGCTCGTCCGTCAGCTGCTGGTGGGTTGTGGAACCCGGGTGCAGGATCAGGGTGCGGACATCGCCGATGTTGGCCAGGTGCGAGGCCAGCTGCAGGTTCTCGATGAAGGCCGCGCCGAGTTCGCGGGTGTCGAGTTCCTCATCCGTGGCGGACAGGCCGAAGGCAAAGACCGACCCGACGCCGTCGGGCAGTAGCTCCTGACCCCGCTCGTAGTCCGGGTGGCTCGGCAGCCCGGCGTAGTTCACGTAGGCGATGCGCTCGTCTTGGGCCAACCATTCGGCCACCTGCTGCGCGTTGGCGACGTGGTTTTCCATGCGCTGCGGTAGCGTCTCGACGCCGATGATGAGCTGCTGCGCGGACTGTGGCGACAGCGACGGGCCGATGTCACGCAGCTGCTCGGAGCGCAGCTTGGTGAGGAAGCCGTATTCGCCGAAGTTGCCCCACCAGGAAAGTCCGCCGTAGGACGGGACCGGTTCGGTCATCGACGGGAAGTTGCCGTTGCCCCAGTCGAAGCGGCCGGACTCGACCACGACGCCACCGAGCGTGGTGCCGTGTCCGCCGATGAACTTGGTGGCGGAGTGGATGATGATGTCCACGCCGTGTTCGAACGGGCGGATCAGCGCCGGTGGGGTCAGGGTGGAATCGACCACCAACGGGATGCCGGCTTCCTTGGCGACCGCGGACAGGCCCTGCAGGTCGGCGATGCGACCGGCCGGGTTAGCCACGATCTCGGTGTAGATCGCCTTGGTGTTCGGGGTGAGCGCCGCCTTGAAGTCGGCCGGGTCCTGCGAGTCAACGAAGGTGGTTTCCACACCGAAGCGACGCAGCGTCACATCCAGCTGGGTGACGGTGCCACCGTAGAGGGCAGCGGAGGCCACGATGTGGTCCCCGGCGCCGGCCAGTGCGGCGAAGGTGATGAACTCGGCGGCCATCCCGGAAGCGGTGGCCACGGCGCCGATGCCGCCCTCCAAGGAGGCCATCCGCTCTTCGAACGCGGCGACGGTCGGGTTGCCGATGCGGGAGTAGATGGAACCGTACTTCTGCAGGGCAAACAGGTTTGCCGCGTCATCGGTGTCCTTGAAGACGAAGGAGGTGGTGTTGTAGACCGGTACGGCGCGGGAGCCGTGAACCTGATCCGGGACCGCACCGGCGTGCAGGGCACGGGTGCGGAAACCGAAGTTTCGTTGCGATGACATGTGGGCGATGTCCTTTCTGATGGCGAACGGCGGGTCCGGTGGACTCAGGTCCAGCGGGCGATCATACGTTTTTCGAGCACTCCCAGCAGGCTATCGGTAATCTTTCCAATCACCGCAAGGAGCACAATAGCGAGTAACAATCGGTCGACTCGACCGTTGTTCTGCGAGTCGGTGAGCAGGAACCCCAGCCCCATGGAGGAGGCGATGAGCTCTGCGGCGACGAGGAACAGCCAGGCTTGGGCCAGCGCCAGGCGGAGCCCGGAAAACACCGAGGGCACCACGGCCGGCAGCTGCACGGTCTTGAGCAGCTCGACGCCGCGCAGCCCGAAGGCGCGGGCGGCCTCGACGAGGTTCTTGTCCACGTGGGCGAGGGCCGCGTAGACGGTGGTGAAGACCGGGAAGAAGGCGCCGATGGCGATCAGCGTGACCTTGGATTCCTCGCCGATGCGCAGCCACAGGATCAACAGCGGCACCCATGCCAGCGACGGCACGGCACGGAAGGCGCCGATGGTGGGGGTCAGCAGCCTGTCCGCGATCTTCACCAGTCCGACCAGCGAGCCCAAGACCAATCCGATCGAGGCCCCGATGGCGAAGCCGATGAGCACGCGCTGCAGCGAGATCCCGATATTGGGGAGCAGCTCGCCGCGCTGGGCCAACTCCACCCCGGCGTCGAAGACGGCGACCGGGGAGGGCAGCTGGGCCGGGTTGAGCCAGCCGAGGGCGCTGGCGATGTACCACAGGCCGAGCAGCGCGACGGGCACGATGGCGCCGTAGGCCAGCGCGCTCAGCTTTGAGTCCTTGCCTCGTTTCCGGGCCGTCGGCTTGGGTGCGGAGACCGTTTCAGGGCGTTCAAGCAGCTGACTCATTTGGCGTGCAGCTTCTTCGCGAAGGAGTCATCGATCAGGCTCTCCAGGGCCTGATCGACCTTGTCTTGGCTGGAGACGTCTCCCGATTCCACGAAGATGGGGCCGACGACCGCCAGCACGTCGCGGAACTTCTGGCCCGGGATGGGGTCCACATCAAGGTTGGAGCGTTCCTTGATGACCTTCTGCGCCACGGACTTGTCCAAGCCGGCCTCGGCGGCCAGCAGCTCGGCGGTCTGATCCGGGTTCTCTGCGGCCCAGTCGGCGGCCGAGTCGTAGGCCTTGACGACCTGCTCGACGATTTCCGGGTGCTCCTCGATGAAGGATTCGTTGACGTTGAGCGCGCCGTAGGTGTTGAAGTCTAGGTTCCGGTAGAACAGCTTCCCGCCGTCCTCTTCACCGCCGGCCATGATGGGGTCCAGCCCCGCCCAGGCGTCAACGGACTTGTTCTGCAGGGCGGCCAAACCATCGGCGTGCTGCAGGTTCTGCACCGTCACGTCGGAAAGCTCCAAGCCGTGCTCGGTCAGGGCCTGGATCAGGAAGAAGTAGGGGTCCGTGCCCTTGGTGGCGGCAACGTTCTTGCCCTTCAGATCGGCCACCGAGTTCACCCCGGATTCCTCGGTGGAGACCAGTGCGGACCATTCCGGCTGGGAGTACAGTAAGACCGTCTTGATCTGGGAGTCGTTGGCGCGGGCCAGCAGGGCGGCGGAGCCCGCGGTGGAGCCGATGTCGATGGCGTCGGCGCGCAGCGCCTCGTTGGCCTTGTTGGAGCCGGCCGACTTCACCCAATTGATGGTGACGTTCTCGTCCTTGAGGCTGTCTTCGAGGATCCCGTTCTCCTTGATGACCAGGGAAAGCGGGTTGTAGGTGGCGTAGTCGATGTTGAGCGTGGTGCCCGCATCGGCGGCGTTTTCACCGGCGCAGGCGGTGAGTCCGAAGAGGGCAAAGAGGGCGGTGGCGGCGGCAAAAGAGCGCGCGAAACGACGGCTGTGTTTCATGATGACTTTCGTTAACTGGGAAGAAGGGGTGGGTGAAGACTAGTGCTGGTGCGGATCGACGCCGAGGCATTCCAGCAGCTCGGAACGTAGCCGGGCCAGCCGGGGCGCGATGGCCTCGTCGGTTCGGTCGCGCGGTTGCGGCAGATCGACGACGATCTCCCGCTGGACCGTGGCCGCGGTGGCGGTACCGAGCCGGCCGAGCACGATGATGCGGTCGGCCAATTGCAGCGCCTCGTCGACGTCGTGGGTGACCAAGATGGTGGTGGTCGGCTGCTGCCGGTGAATGTCGAGCAGCAGCTCCTGCATTTTCAGCCGGGTCAGCGCGTCCAAGGCTCCGAACGGCTCGTCCAGCAACAGCACCTCGGGGTTGCGGGCGAGGGCGCGCGCCAGCGAGGCGCGCTGGGCCATGCCGCCGGAGACCTCCCGAGGCCGGAGGGTTGCCGCGTGGCTAAGGCCGACCAAGTCCAGCAACCGGGTCACGAGCGCGTCCCCGTCCCTTTTGGCCGTGCTCTTGGGCAGCCCCAGCCGGATGTTGTCGGCGATGGAGCGCCACGGCAGCAACCGGGGTTCCTGGAAGGCCACGGCGCAGCGCTCGGACAGGCCGTTGACCGGCTGGCCGTCTAGGGCGATGGTGCCGGTGCTGGGGGCGTCGAGGCCGGAGACGGAGCGCAGCAGCGTCGACTTTCCGCAGCCGGAAGCCCCGAGCAGCGCCACGATCTCACCTGCCCGGGCGGTGAAGTTTACGTTCTCGAGGACCGTGTTGGGCGTTCCGTCGGTGACGAAGGTGCGGCCCACATCGGTGAAGGTGACCTCTGCCGCGCCGCTGAGGTCGACCGGCTGAGCAATGGTGGTGTCGGTGTTGAGGGTGGCGGTCACGGGTTAGCCTTCTTTCGCGATGGTGGCAGCCTCGGCGTGCCCGACGATCTGGGCGATCGCGGCGATGCAGGGCTCGTTCTGCAGGCTGGTGGTGTCCCCGAGCTTGGTGCCTTCGAAGAGCTGGGTGAGCAGGCGGCGCATGATCTTGCCGGAGCGGGTCTTGGGCACATCCGGGACGAAGACGATGTGCTTGGGCTTGGCGATCGGGCCGATGTGTTTGCGCACGTGCTCGGTCAGGGCTTCCTGGACCTGGACGAAGCTGGCCTCGGAACCGGCGATCGCCTCCGCGGTCTGTTGGTTGAGCACCACGAACGCCACGGCGGCGTGGCCGGTCTGCTCGTCGTAGACCGGGCAGACCCCGGCCTCCACGACGGCGGGATGGGCGACGGCTGACTCGATCTAGATGGTGGACAGGCGGTGTCCGGAGATGTTGATGACGTCATCGATGCGGCCCAGAATCCACACGTCCCCGTCGGCGTCGAAGCGTGCGCCGTCGCCGGCCAGGAACCAGTTCTGTTCCGGGTAGGCCGCCCAGTAGGAGTCCCGGTAGCGGGCCGGGTTGCCCCAGACGCTGCGGGCCATGGAGGGGCCGGGACGGGTGACCACGATGTAGCCCTGGACGTTCGGGGCCACCGTGTTGCCCTCATCGTCCACGATGTCGATGTCGACGCCCGGCAGCGGGCCCTTGGCCGAACCGGGTTTGAAGCTGGCGTCGGTGGGGCGAGGGGAGCAGATGGTCGCGCCAGTTTCCGACTGCCACCAGGTGTCCACCATGGGGGTCTCGCCGCGGCCCATGCGGGTGCGGAACCAGTGCCAGGCCTCCGGGTTGGTGGCCTCGCCCACGGTGCCCAACAGGCGCAGCGTGGACAGGTCGTATTCGGCCGGGATCTCCTCCGGGAAGGCGCCCTTGAGCGCCCTGATCAGCGTCGGGGCGGTGTAGTAGCTGGTGACCCCGTAGCGCTGGATGATCTCGAAGTGGCGGCCGGGGTGCGGGGTGGTGGGGGTGCCCTCGTAGATCACCTGCGTGACGCCGGCGGACAGCGGCCCGTAGATCTCGTAGGTGTGCGCGGTCACCCAGGCCAGATCGGCGGTGCACCAGTGCACGTCCGCATCCCGGGCGGCGACGTCAGGGTTGGAGAAGATGTAGTTGAAGGAGAAGTGGGCTTGGGTCAGGTACCCGCCGGAGGTGTGCACCAAGCCTTTGGGCTGGCCAGTGGT
>CAYZBX010000053.1:0-10693 GCA_964476735.1 uncultured Micrococcaceae bacterium | reverse complement strand
GACCGTGCACGACACCGCGCTGACCGGTGGCGACGGCCCACGCATGCACCACGTCGCCTTCGCCACGCACGAGAAGCACAACATCCTGTCGATCTGCGACAAGATGGGTGCCCTGCGCATCTCCGACCGCATCGAACGCGGCCCGGGCCGCCACGGCGTCTCCAATGCGTTCTACCTGTACATCCTGGATCCGGACGGACACCGCATCGAGATCTACACCCAGGACTACTACACCGGTGACCCGGACAACCCGGTCGTCACCTGGGACGTGCACGACAACCAGCGCCGCGACTGGTGGGGCAACCCGGTTGTCCCATCCTGGTACACCAACGCCTCCCGCGTGCTGGACCTAGACGGCAACGTCAAGGAACTAGTCAAGCGCGAAGACAAGTCGGAAATGGACGTCACCATCGGCGCCGACGGCTTCTCCTACACCCGCGAGGGCGACGAGGAAGGCAGCTACAAGGGCGAGGCCTCGAAGGGCTTCAAACTGGGTAACTCCCTCTAAGCCGCGCCGGGCGCACCCCTAGCGCCCAACGCAACCACCACGTCGGGCCCCAACCACACGCGATTGGGGCCCGACGTGTCTTCTCCGTCAGGTGCCCAGCCCGTCCGGGCTGTCCTGCATGACCTGGATCAACGCGCGCAGCTGATGAGGCAGCCGGTGGCGCTTGCGCCACACCGCGTGCACCGCCACCGGCCGCGGCGCCGGCTCCACCTCCACCCGGCTGACCCGGTGCCCGTCCATGGTCACCTCGGAGGCGTGACGCTGCAGCAGCACCGCCACCCCCATGCCCCGGCCCACCATCGCCCGGGTCAGCTCGAAGTCTTGACTCACCCAGCGGATCGTGGGCCGCAGCCCGGAACCCTCGAAGATACCCAGAGTGTGTTCCCGGGAGGGGTGCACATCCATCATGATCAGCTCTTCCTTGGCCAGCTCCTGCACCGAGACGACGCCGGCCTCGGCCCAGCGATGCCCGGCATGCACCAGCACGTACGGTCGCCGAGCGGAAACCGGCCGGCTGGTGAGCTCAGCCGGCCAGAACTGCTGGTACATCAGCGCGATGTCGCTCTCGCCCGACACCAGCTTGTCCACCAGCTGGTGCTGGTCGGTGGCGGTAAAGTTCACCTGCAGCTGGGGGAACCGGGCGGTCAACCGGGTGATGATCTCCGGGATCAGCGCCGAGGCGATCGGTGTGTAGCAGCCCAACTCCAGCTGGCCCGAGAGCGTCTCCTCATCCGGACTGGCGACCAAGATATGGGCTTGGCTGAGCAGATCCTGCGCGTGCGGAAGGAACCTGCGCCCGGCCGCCGTGAGCTCCACGCCGCGGGCCTTGCGGCGGATCAACAGCTCCTCGGCCACGGCCCGTTCCAGCTCGTTCATGGCCGAGGAAAGCGCGGAGACGGACATGTGCAGCCGCTGCGCCGCACCGGCAAAGGTGCCGGTCTGCGCCACCGCCACGAAGATCTCTATCTGGCGCAAGGTAAAGGGAAACACGGCCCGCCCCTAAGTTAGATTTAAGCGAAATAGTAGTTCAAATATATACGCTTTTAGTTCACTAGTCTGCGCTGAGACAATGGTCACAGGAGGGGTTCTCCCAATCCCCTCCGACAACTTTGCTCCCCGCCCCTTCGACCCCGCAAGATTGATGAACACTTCCACCACCGCTGCCCCAGCGCCACCCGTGGCCGACTGGGTAACCATTGAAGACCTCTACGAAAATCCGTACCCGGTGTTCCAACGGATGCGCGAGAAGGGCCCGATCCACTGGGTCCCCGCCGTGAACCGCTACCTCGTCATCGGCTACGAGGAGATCGATCGGATCGACCACGACGCGGATACCTTCACCGCGAACGAGGAAAACTCGCTGCAGAAGAAGGCAATGGGACACTCCATGCTGCGCAAGGACGATCCGGAGCACGCCTACGAGCGCAAGCCCTTCACCCCGACGCTGGGCCCGCGCGGGGTCAAGAAGCACTGGATGGCGGTCTTCCAGAAGAACCTCGAGCACTTCCTCGCTGAATTCGAGAAGAAGGCGGTCCGCGAGGGCGATTCCTTCGCCGGGGATCTGCATAAGGACTTCGGCTCGCCCTACGCCGCGCAGAACCTCGTGGACGTGCTCGGCTTCGAGAACGCCTCCTGGCAGGACTTGGCCCGGTGGAGCCAAGACATGATCGACGCCACCGGAAACTACGCCGACGACCCGGAGGTGTGGGCGCGCGGGAAGCGGGCCTACGACGAGGTGGACGCCGCCATCGACGAGCTCGCACCGAAGCTGCGGGCCGAACCGAACCACACGCTGCTCTCCGGCCTGCTGGAGTACGGCATGCCGATGGAGTCGATCCGAGCCAACCTGAAGATGAGCATCGGTGGCGGCTACAACGAGCCACGCGACGCCTTCGGCACCACCGTGTGGGCGTTGCTGGAGCGGCCGCACGAGATGGCCAAGATCACCTCGGGCGAATACGAGTGGCGCGACGCCTTCGACGAATCGGTGCGCTGGGTCGCCCCGATCGGCATGTACTCCCGCCAGACCACCCGGGAGGTCGAGATCGGCGGGGTGACCTTGCCTGCCAAGGCCAAGCTGGGTCTGTGCGTCGGCGGGGCCAACCGGGACCCGCGGCAGTTCGAGAATCCGGAGGAGTTCGTGATCGGCCCCAAGCGCCAGCACCTCGCCTTCGGCACCGGGGTGCACGCCTGCGCCGGCGTCTGGGTGGCCCGCGCCCAGCTGGCGGACCTGGCCTTCCCGGAGGTCTTCCGTCGCTTCAAGAACCTGCGGCTCGACCCGGAGCGGCCGGCGACCGCCGGCGGCTGGGTCTTCCGCGGCATGCTGTCCCTGCCCGTGAAGTGGGACGCATGATGTAGATGACTCGTCGGGCCTAGGTTGCCCCAACGACTTTTAGGTTTCTCGACGATCAGAAAGAACGCCCCTCAACGGGCCCCGTGGCATTCACCACCGGCCCGCTGCGGGGCGTTCTGTTATTTCCGTCCCCTCGTTACCTCGCAATCGGAGCACTTCCCGGGGTCGTCACTTCGGACAAAGCAAGGGCCACCCCCCGCAATGTGCGGGGGGTGGCCCTTGTGATTGTTGACGGTAGAACGTCTTAGACGTTCAGGTCCACGTCCTTGGTTTCCTTGATCATGGAGACCGCGATGAAGGACACGGCGGAGATAACCACGATGTAGATACCCACGGAGGTGGTGGTGCCGGTGGCGTTCAGCAGCGCCTGAGCGATCATCGGGGCGAATGCGCCACCGACGATGGAGCCCAGTGCGTAGGAGATCGCCACACCGGAGTAGCGGATGTTTGCTGGGAACAGCTCAGCGTACAGCGCGGAGGTTGGGCCGTAGCACAGGCCCTGACCTGGCATCATCAGCCACAGCACGGCGCCGAACAGGAACACGGAGCCGATGGCGCCGGCGTGGTCGATCAGCAGGAAGACCGGGATGATGGCGGCGGCCAGCAGGATGTAACCGATCTGGTGCATCCGGACGCGGCCGACCTTGTCGGACAGGGTGCCACCCATCATGGTGAAGATCAACCAGCCGAAGGCGGCGATGGTCAGCGACAGGATGACGCCCGGTGCCGGCAGTTCCAGCGAGTTGATGGCGTAGGAGGAGAAGAACGCGATGACCAGGTAGCCGGCTGCGTTGTTGCCGGAGAAGGTCAGGGCGGACTTGATGATCTCGCGCCAGTGGTTCTTGAACAGCTGGCCCAGTGGGGCGGAGGCTTCCTTGGCGCGTTCCTGCATCTCGACGAAGACCGGGGATTCCTCAGTGGCGCGGCGGATCATGATGCCGACAACGATCAGCACGATGGACAGCAGGAATGGGATGCGCCAGCCGTAGGCCATGAAGTCTTCTTCGCTCATCGCGGCGCGGACGCCCCACAGCACGGCGGAGGCCAGGATCATACCGGCAGGAACGCCGATCTGCGGGAAAGCACCGAAGTGACCGCGGCGGTGGTCCGGAGCGTGTTCGACGCTCATCAGCACGGCGCCGCCCCATTCACCACCGGCGGAGAAGCCCTGCATGATGCGCAACAGAACCAGCAGGATCACGGCGACCACGCCGGCCTGGTCGTAGGTTGGCAGCACGCCAATCAGGGCGGTCGCCACACCCATGAGGATCAGCGTCCACACGAGCATCTTCTTGCGGCCGACCTTGTCACCCAAGCGACCGACGATGATCGCGCCCAGCGGGCGGAACAGGAAGCTCACACCGATGGTGGCGAAGGACACCACAAGTTCCATGCCCGGGTTGTCCTTCAGCAGCGGGCCGAAGAACAGCGGGCCGAGCACGAGGCCGGCGGCCTGAGCGTAAATGAAGAAGTCATACCACTCGATGGTGGTACCGACCATGGTGCCGGCGAGGACTCGGCGTTGTTCTCTCCGCCGTTCCACGTCAGGCATCGAATGCGCAGTCGTAGTCATTTTGTCTCCCAATTTTTATGAGGCGTAACGCCTTATCCCCTCAGAGTCATACGCTCATGAGAACTCTTAAAAAAGTTTCACTAACCCGGAAGGTCTGCTTACTGACCGTCCGTTCAGTTAGTGCTCGTGATTCAGCTTACATGACTTTTGTGACTGCTACCACAAGTTTCGAATCTATTTCTGCGATTCGTAAAAATTCGGCAAACTCTCGGCCAGTCACCAGACGCCACTTTTCTACCAATGAGTACCGAAAGACGAATTGATGAAGGTTCTCAACAATGCGCTTTCTGAACCGATCGGAAGGGCAAGAAAAGCCCGACCCAGCCACGGTGAACTAGATCGAGCCCTTCTGCTGAATCGCCCCCTCAGCGCAACTTGAGAAAGCGAGCCCTACTCACCAGCGTCGCGCCGCCCAACCCCACTCCCCAACCTTCCACAGTCGGAGCCATAGCCAAGGGTTGCGCCGGGACATGAGCCCCACGCGCGCCGTGAATTCTGTTGTTGTTGCTCGATCAACAATCCGCCTCGGGAACTCTCGAAACCCGGGGTTTACCGCGAGCGGCAAACGTTCTATATTAGAACAACAGATTCTCTTATCGAACGATGGTTAAACTCTAGGCCATTGTTGCCGAGTTCACAAGGGTTTCATTCCACCGCAGCACAGGAGAACACAACATGGATTCATCCCCCGAGCAGGGCCAACTCACCGCGCGGCATTCCTCCGAACACTCGCAGACGCTCTCCCGCGGCCTGCAGCTGCTGGAAATCCTGTCGGCCGCGACGGCGCGGCTGTCCATCAACGAGATCGCAGCGGCCGCCGGTTTTCACCGCTCCATCACCTACCGGCTGCTGCGCACGCTGGAAGATCACCAACTGGTGAATCGCGCCCCGGATGGCAGCTACGAGCTGGGCATCGGCCTGGTGGCGCTGGCCCGGGGTGTGCAGCACGATTTACAGTCCGTCGCGGTCCCGGAGATGTCCGCACTGGCCAATCAGTTCGGCACCACGGCGCTGTTGGTGATCTGGGACCAAGACTCCTGCGTGACCCTGTCCACGGTGGAACCGAGGGACACCCCCGCGGCGCTGGTGCAGCATTCCGGCACCCGGCATGCGTTCGCCACCGGGGCCCCTGGGTTGGCCATCCAATCGGCGATCTCGGAACAGGACTGGTTGGCGATGGGCCAGCAGGACCCGTATCGACCGGAGGCCTGGGAGGCCGCCGACCGGGGCTTCGCCATGAGCCGCAACGAGGTCATCGACGGGGTCTGTTCGGTCGCCGCGCCGATTCGCCTGCATGTGCTCGACGGCTACCGGCACCCGGCCAGCGTCGGCTTGGTTTTCTTGGATTCGATGTTCTCTGACGAGGACGTCCAAAAGATTCTGGGGCCGCGGGTGATGGACGCGGCCGGGCGGATCGAACGAGCCCTAGGCGTGCACCCGTAGGCTGCCGTGGTGGTAGATCCGCTTCTGCACGAAGTTGGCCGCGGCGGCCAGCACGATGAGCGAGCCGGCGATGGCCGCGAGCAGGAACCCGCCACGCGCGCCGCCGGCCTCGACGAGGGTTCCGCCAAGCGCGTTGCCCACGCTGATGCCGAGCACGATGCCGGCCTGGGTGACCGTCATGGCCGTCGCCAGCCGGGTGGGCGGCGTGTATTCGCTGACCGTGGAGAAGGTGGTGACCATGGTCGGTCCGACCGGCAGCCCGAGCAGCAACAGCAGCAACAGCACCACCCACAGCGGAGACTCGGCTTGGAAGGACAGGATCCAGGTCAGGATGGCCAGCAGCACCGCCGACGCGAACCAGCGGGCACGGTTGGTGAAGTTGACCGGCCAACTGGCCACCGACAGTGCGGCGAAACCGCTCACGAGGCCCATCGCTCCGTAGAGCAGGCCTCCGCTGTCCCCCAGCCCCTGGCTGGCGGTGTACGCCAGCACGGCCACCCCGGTGGCCCCGAAGAAGGTGCCCTGCCCGACCATCCCGATCACCGGGAAGACGATCTGCGTCCACCAGCGCTCGGTCGCCGGCGCCTCCTGCTCCTCGGTACGGGCCAGCTGGCGTTGCCGCTGTTCGGCTAGGGCGCTCTGCTGGTAGGCGTGCACGGTCCCGGCAATCGGGTGGTTGGCGAAGGCGGTGGCGAACACCAACACGAAGAGCGCCGCGAAGCCGATGGCGAGAGCCGGGTTGAAGATGCCCGCGATCAGCCCCACGATCGCCGGCCCGAGCGCGAAGCCCAGCTCATCCAGCGTGGATTCGAAGGACAGCGCGGTGTCGAGGTCCCGGCGTTGGTCGACGGGGCGGCCCGGGTTGGCCAACTCCGTGACAGCCATCCAGCGGGCCCGGCCCAGCGGGGCGACCTGAGGGGTGCTCAGCCCGGCCAGTCCGGCGGCCGCGATCATCCACCACGCGGAAGCCTCCGGGTAGGCGAACGCGGCCAGCAGCATGCCCAGCAGCGCCAGCAGGTTCACCACGACCGTGACGTTCATGACGGCGCGTTGGCCGCTGCGGTCGGAGATCGCGCCGACGATCGGACCGCCGATGGCGTTGCCGAGGCCGGCGGCTGCGGTGGCGATGCCGCCGAAGACGAAGGACCCGGTGACACTGCTGACCAGGGTCAGGGTGCCGAGGTTGATCATCGAGATCGGTAACCGGGCGAGCCCACTGAGCCAGAGGTACCAGCCGGTGGTCAGCGTATGGAGGCGAGCAAACCGCTGAAAAATATTCAGTTCAGTCTCAGAAGACACACTTATCCTGTCACGACACGAGCGGTCGACCCTTGGGCCGTTGCCGCGATACGAATCTGGGTTGGGATGTCATTCTTCATGTCCTCCACATGACTGACCAACCCCACTACACGACCATAGTCGAAGAGCCGCTGAATCGTTTTCATCACGTCATCCAAGGTAGCCGCGTCCAGCGAGCCGAAGCCCTCATCGATGAACAGGGTCTCCATGGATACCCCGCCGGACTCCTGCTGCACCACATCGGCCAGCCCCAGTGCCAGCGCCAGCGATGCCATGAACGACTCGCCGCCGGAGAGGCTGCGGGTGCCCCGCTCCTGACCGGTCCACGCGTCGCTGATTTTCAACCCCAGCCCGGCCTTGGCGACGCCGCTGCGTTCGTCGTCGTAGCGGATCTCGTAGCGCCCGTCGGTCATCTCCATCAGGTGGCGGCTGGCCTCGGTGGCGACCTTCTCCAGCTTGGCGGCGAGCACGTAGATCGGCAGGGAGATGCGCCGGTCGTTGTCGGTGCCGTCCGCGACCGCCGCGACGTGGACGGCGTGCGTGACCTGTTCCAGTTCCTCGCGCTGTTCGTCCTCCAGAACCTGCAGCTCCTGCAGCCCCTCGGCCAGTTCGCGTCGGAAGCCGCTAAGCTCGCCGATGCGCCCGTGCTGATCCCGCACGCTGGCGGCCAGCCGCTCGCTTTCTTGGCCGATCTCGGTCAGCTGTTCTTGGCGCCGGGCCTGCGCGGCGTCGCTGCGGTCCAGTCCCGCCCCGAGCGTGCACTGGTCGTTGCGGGCCAGCTCCGTCAGCTGGGCTTCCTCCCGCAGGTAGGCCTCCACTCGTTGCTCCACCTGTTTCAGCTCCGGACCGGCCAGCCGGGCCGCCTCGACGTGGGCCGCGTCGGCGAAACTGGACTCGGCCAATTGGTCCGCCAACGCGCTGGCGGCCTGGGACGCCTCGGCCTTGGCGTGGGCCAGCTCCTCGGTGGCTCGCTGCAACTGCTGCAGCAGACCGAGCTTGGTGGCCGCCTGCTCCCGGGCTGCGGTGAGGTCCTCGTGCCGCTGGGCCCACGGCCGGTAGCGTTCCTCGTGAACGGCGAGTTGACGTTGCAGCGTTGTCCCGGTCGCGCTCAAGCCTTCGAGCTCCCGCGCCAGGCGTTCCTCCTCCTGCTTGGCCTGATCGGTCTCGGCCTGCAGCCGTTCCTGAGTGCGCAGCGCCTGGTCCCGCTGGTCTTGTTTACCGGTGGCCGCGTCGAGCTCGTCCGCCAACCGGGACGCGTGTTCCGCCACCGCCGCGCTCACCTCCTCGCTGAGCAGGTCCGGGGTCGATTCGAGGCTGCCCGGAAGCTGCTCGATCTGCAGGGACACCAGCAGGAGCCGATAGCGTTCGCGCAGCTGTTGTTCGGCGCCCCGAGCGGCGTTCAGGGCCCGCTCGGCATCCCGCAGCGCGGTCTCTGCGGTCTGTTCGGCCTTCTTCGCCCGGTCCAGCTGGGTCTTGGTCACCAACGGTTCGTCGGTGCCGTCTGCAGCGGCCGGTGCCGGGTGCTCGGTGCTGCCGCAGACGGCGCAGGGTTCACCGGCGGTGAGTTGGCTTGCCAGCAGCAGGCTCGCCTGCTCGTACTGTTTGGCCAGCAGGTCGCTGTGCGCGGTTCGGGCTTGGAGGTGTTCCCGCTGCCGGGCGACGACGTCGGTCTGGCGCTCCTCTCGGTCCAGATCTGCTTGCACCAGCTCGGCACGCAGCGGCGTCAGCTGGGCGGCCTCGGCACGCCGCTCGGTCAGGGCCGCCACGACCGGGGCCTGGTCCGGCAGCGAGGTCAGCTCGGCCGCCACGTTCGCAAGCTGCTGGGCGAGCGCTTCGCGGTGCTGCTGCAGCCGCTGCCGTGCCTGCTGCGCTGCTTGCTGTTGCTGGTGATTCTTGGCGATCTGTTCTTTGACTTGGGTCGCGGCCTCTTCTGCGGCGATCGCGAGCGCGATGGCTTCCCGGTCCTCTTCGAGTTGGGTTGCCTGGGCGCTCAACCGTTCCGAGTCGCCCAGCCAGGCGGCGTGGTCGAACGCTCGCTCGGCCTGCCCGCGCAGTTCGTTCGCCCGCGCGGTCGCCGAACTCAGCCGCTCGCTGGCGGCGTGGGCGGCGCGGATGTCCGCCCAGAGTCCCATGGCGGCGTGGTGCCGGGTGAGCCGTTCTGCCGCACTCAGGTAATCCGGTTTGCCCTCCTCGAGTTGGGCCAGCCGGCGCGCGTAGTTTTGGTACACCTGCACCGCCTCTTGCTCGCCGGTGATTCGCCGCTGTTCCTGGCTCAGCCGCGCTAGGCGCTGCTCGGCCTCGGTGGCGGCGGTGCCGAGCTCGGCGAGCTCCCTACCGCAGCGTTCTTGGATGTCGGCAACCGCGTCGGCGAACTCGGGTTCATCGTCCGCCGGTACCCAGCCGAGGGTGTTGGTGGCCCGGCTCAGCAGGTGGTTCTGCAGCCGCTCCTTCTGTTGGAGCTGCTCGTGGAATTGTTCGCTCGCGGCCTTGGCGCGTTCCTTCAGGATCTCGGTGAGGCGCTGGAAGCGGCCGGTGTCGAAGAGCCGCTCCAGGATTGCGCGCCGTTCCTCGCTGTTCGCGGTCAGGAACTCGGCAAACTCGCCCTGCGGCAGCATCATCACCTTGGTGAACTGTTCCCGGCTGAGGTTCACGATGTCCTGGATCTGGCGGCCGACCTCGTCCTGCCGGTTACCCAGCGGAGTCAGGTTCTCACCGTGCACCCGGAAGAGGTTGACGGTGCCGGCCCGGGACACCAGCCGCCGTTGCCCGCGCTTGGCGTAGGAGGAGTGGCTGAGTCTACGGTGGATGCGGTACCGGCGCTCCCCCACGCTGAACTCCAGTTCGACCTCCGGCGGGTGGGCCTCGAGGTCGGCGTGGTTGGAGACCACCGCCTCGGAACGGTCACCGCGTTTTTTGACCGGGGCGTTGTAGAGCGCGAGCGAGATCGCGTCGAGGATAGTCGACTTGCCGGCCCCGGTCGGCCCGGTGAAGAGAAAGACGCCGGCTTGGCTGAGCGCGTCGAAGTCGAGGTCTTGAGGTTCGGCGTAGGGGCCGATCGAGCAGAACTTCAGGCGATGGATCCGCATGGCTAAGGTGTGCTTCCCCCTACTGGGCGTTGATTTCCGCGCGCACAACTTCCAGTGCGTCGTTGAAGCGCTGACGGGTGGGCTCGTCGTAGTCACGGCCGGTCACGTGGGTGTAGAAGATCTGGCAGATCTCCTCGTCGCTGGTGACGTGGGCGAGCTGGTCCTGATAGGTGCGGTTGGTGGCCGGTCGCGGCGTTTGCCAGCGGCGTCGGTAGTCCAGGATGTTGGGATACAGGTTCGTCAATTGGCGGTAGGCGTCGGTGGGCGGCTCGTCGTCGATGAGCGTCAGCTGCAGGAAGTGCTGGCTGTGGCGTTCCACCATCGCCGGGTCGGCGAGCTGGTCGAAGCTGCCGGCGAGCACCGCCAGCGGCAGTGCGGCGGTGAGCGGTTCCGTCCAGATGTCCGCCACGGTCGGGGTGCCGTCGGCGCCC
>CAYZBX010000052.1:0-10885 GCA_964476735.1 uncultured Micrococcaceae bacterium | reverse complement strand
CGGCGTGGCCCAAATCGCTGCTGATCAACCGATTTCAGATAGTGAGTCCATTGATCGGTTGATTGCAAGACTAGATACTAGACATGTACACAGTGCGCTTGCAGAAGGCGTTTACTCCGAGGCGTTTCACGAGGTATGCACCGATTTGAATAGCGACTCCTCTCACGTGAACCGTATTCGAAATTTTTACGAAACTGTCCGGACGATGCGGTCCACTGGAACTCTTACGACTTGAACCAGTAAGAGTCACATCACATGAATAACCGTACGCCTCACAGTATTATGTATTACATATCCGCCGATCGGCCAGGTCAACTGTTCTCGACTGGCCCAGGAGTTTTCCTAGTTGTCGGGCTCTTTTGCCGCAGCGACGGCGATGCCGGCTAGTGCGTGCAGAATACGATCGCGGGAGTCCGGGTCCTGAAGGTAGAGGCTCTGCAGCGCCTGAGACTGCTCGACCGTGGAGAGAATGGCCTTGTCGACCTCCTTGCTAAACAGCGGCGCCGAGGCGACCTGGTGTTCGTTATTCTCGGAAGCCAGTTTCCTGATTGTCGGGCTTTTCGCCAGCGTGCCCCACGCCACGGAGATAAATCCTCGTTGGGTGGGGTAGCTGATGTCGATGCCCGCTCCCTGGAGGATCTCGTTGGCCTCGTCGACGGCGGTGTCGAACGCGAGCTGTTCGGGGGAGCCTTCCCCCGCTGTGCGGCCACCGAAGGTGGGCACATCCAGGGCGGAGTCCCCGTCGCTGAGCCCGAGATTTTCCTCGAGACCGTCGGGGGCGACTTCGATGCCAATGACGTCGACGCCGGCAATATCCACCACAGAACGCGACCCGCCGGTGGTGAGGTTGCGCATCAGGTAGGCGGCGAGAATGGCCCGCTTGTGCATCTGTGAGTCGTCGAAGTCGACGATTTGTGAGGCGAATTGCCAGCTCTTGAGATAGGTGCGCAGGTCCACACGAAACTCTAGGAGCCGGTCTATTTCTTCCTGGTCTTGGTGTCGTCGGGCGTCAGCTAACTGGGTTTTCCATGCATCGACCAACGGGGAGAGCCTCCTGCGGAAATCCTCGTGGCCGACGTTCGGGTCATAATAAGCTTCAGCGACCGCGTCGATGTCCTCCTCGGTGTAGATGCCGGCGTCATCGAGACGTTCGGCGACCTCGAAGATGTTATTGACGTCGACCTCACCGGATAATTCCGCAGACGAGTAGTAGAGCTTGAAATCGTCCAGAATGGACTCCGGGTTGTTGACGAAGTCGAGCACCATCGGGTGGGACTTTTTGACGCCGTTCACCTCGTAGGTGCGGTTCAACCGCGACAGGGTCTGCACGGTGGCCACGCCGGAGAGGACCTTGTCCACGTACATCGCCATTAGCCGCGGCTCGTCGAAGCCGGTCTGGAACTTATCGGCCACGATGAGCACCCGGTAGTCGTTTTCGGCGTCCTTGAACGCGGTCTCGACGTCGCGCTCCTTGTTGAGATCGCGTTCGGTGACCTTGCCCCTGCCGGGTACTTCCAGGTCCCCGGAGAAGGCGACCAAGGTGCGGAACTCGTGTCCCCAGCCTCGATCAGCTATATAAGAGTTCATGGCCTTCGACCAGGTCACCGCATCCTGGCGGCTGGAGGTCACGACCATCGCGCGGGCTTGTCCAGCGAGCAGGTGCATGACGTTGGTGCGGAAGTGCTCGACGACAACCTCGGCCTTTTGTCGGATAGTCTCCGGGTGGGATCGGGCGAAGCGCACGATCTCACCGACGACCTCACCACGCTCAACAAGTTCGGTGCGCCCCATCTGGTCGGCGACCTGGATCATCATGTCGTAGGTGGTGTAATTGACCAGCACGTCCAAGATGAATTCTTCCTCGATGGCCTGGGCCATGGAGTATTCGTCGAACGGCACCCAACGCTCTTCACCGGGGATCTGGGTTCCGAACAGGCGCAGGGTCTTTGCCTTCGGGGTGGCGGTAAAGGCGACAAAGGTGGTGTTGGCGGCGCCGGCGACCGCGGAGTCGGTGGCCGCCAGGACGGTGTCGAGGTCGGCTTCGCCGGGGTCCTCGTCGCCGGTCTGGGTGCCGAGGATCTGGCGCAGAGCACGCGCTGAGGCGCCGGTCTGAGAGGAGTGGGCCTCGTCGATGATCACGCACCAGGACCGGCCCCCCAGGGACTTGTCGCCCTGGATGCGGGTGAGCAGTTCGGGGAAAGTCTGGAGGGTGCAGCTGATGATGTGCCCGCCCTCGGTCAGGGCTTCGGCCAGCTGGTCGGACTTGGCTCCCGCATCGGAACCGATGTTGACGACCAGTCCTTCCGAGCGCGGCAGCAGCTGGAGTCCGTCACGGAGGTTGCGGTCAAGTACCGTGCGGTCAGAGATGACGATGACCGAGTCAAAGGTCTTCGTCGTCCCCGTGTGGTGCGTGGATAGGCGGTGGGCGAGCCAGGAGATCGTCATCGTCTTGCCTGAGCCGGCCGAGTGCTGGATGAGGTAGCGCTGGCCGGGCTCCTGGTCGCGGATGTCTTTATCCAGGCGTTCTACGGCACGGAGCTGGTGGTAGCGGGGGAAGATGAGGTTGCCGTCGGCGTCTTTCGCGCCCTTCTTGCTGGAGGGTTTCCACACGGCGAAGTCCTGGAGGATGCTGAGGAATTGGCGGCGTTCCAGCACCTTCTCCCACAGATAGGAGCTCTCTGAACCATGTGGGTTGGGGGCGTTGCCGGCGTGGCCGTTGTTGCCTGCGTTAAACGGTAGGAAGTAGGTGTCTTTGCCCGCCAGGCGGGTGGTCATCGCGACTTCGGAGTTCGACACCGCGAAGTGAACCAACACCCGACCGGGTTGCAGCAGCGTCCGGTTCTTCCCCGGCACGCGATCCAGTTTGTACTGGGTTTTTGCGTCTTCGACGGATTGGACGTTGTCGGTTTTCAGCTCCATCGTGACCACCGGAATGCCGTTGGCAAGCAGGACGATGTCGAGGGTTTCTGAGCTGGTCGTGTCGAAGCGCACCTGGCGCAGCACCCGCAGGCGCACCTGCTCGGAACGTTCGGTCACGTCTTCCAGCACGGGGTTTGCTGGCGGGAAGACGACCATTGGGCCAAACTTCGCCTTCTTACCCGTCGACATGTGCATGTAGTCGAACCCGTCACGGATGACACCCATCAGTCCGCCCGATGAGCCGCCTTTGGTGCGGTTCGTCTTGGCGGGTTTACCCAGTAAGCCCGATAGGTGGGTCAGGATGCGGTTTTCTGCCGTGGTGCGGGCCGCTCCCTCCGTGGCCTCCGGGATCGCGCGCTCCATTTGTGCTGGATACTGCGCGTACAGCCACTCCAGTACGTCGCCCTCATGGAGGGCCAGCTCTATGTTCCAGCCACGCTTATCGATGGTCGGGGAGGTGGAATCGTTGACCCATCCCCGGTCAAGCAGTGCCTTTTCGATGGCCTCTTCAAACGGCAGTTCGCGGGTCTTGTGCGTAGCCATCAGACCTCAATCCTTCCGGTAACAGCGTCGGTGATGACGGCACTGCGACGTTCTAGGAGGAGGTCACGCATTGTTTGTGCTTTTTCTTTCATCAGCGCATTTGAGCTTGTGTCTTCTTCAAGGCGCTGGACGATATTTGATTGCTCATCTAGAGGCGGCAGAGGGACACGCGTGAGCTGAATTATTTCTTGGTTGAGCCCTGCGAGCGTTGCTCCTACCGAATGTGTGGAGAGGTGTTCGAACGCTTCACTGGATCTGAACCACCAACGGAGGAAGGAGGGGTTTACTTGGTTGAGATCGGGTCGAAGAAACAACGAATCGGAGCCGCACAGTGCGGGAAGGTCGCTCGCTTTCATTAGCGCAGATTTCCTCACGTCTCCTTTCCGGCCGAGGATTAAGTCACCTTCAGAGAGAGCGAACCTTTTGAGACGCTCGAACGTGCTGGCTGAAACTGAAATATGCTTCTCAGGAACAATCTTCTCATCCTGAATATGGGTTGGGTTGATAATTGGGATACCACCTGGAACGTACTCTTCAGCTGACAGTTGAGTTCCGAATGGACCTGTCTGAGACTGCTTAATGACTAGCGATAGGGGAGCATATTTTCCTGAATTCTGAACGCAAGAGTCGACAAACGCCTGGTGTCGTTCTTCCAGAAGTTCGACGACCCTGTCGATGCGGGTGATCGTCTCGTCGATCTGCCCGGTCTCACGGTCAAGGTAATCGGCGATACGACGCTGAGTCTCCAGGGGGGGCAGGGGGAATGCGAGCTTTGAGAACGTGCCGAATGAGATGCTCTGCCCATCACGAAGTTGGTCAGTAAGTGATGATAGGCCGTTAATAAAGACATCAGACTTCAGAAGCCACCGAAAGTACTCGATATCCACCAAGGGAGACGGCTCCAGAACGGTGTACGCGTTACTGACTTTGCCGGCGATTCGCGACAGTTCAATTCCCCCTTGAAAACTTCTCAAGTGGATAATGAAATCGCCAGGGCGGACCCGCTTCATATTGCTTGCGCCCATGGTGTTGAGGACTACCCTATTGCCGGATAGCTCCATATAGTTTTCTTGCGTGACAACGCCATACGTCTGTGACGGCGTCAACTGTACGTCTTCTTCGGTGCAGGGCTTGCTGCGGTTACGAAACAGGGCCCCCGCGGCTGCTACGGGATACTTCGTGTCTTGCGGAACCCAATAGTCTCCGGTGTTGTGAGTGCGAATCATTCTTTCACCTCCTGAAATATCTCGCGCAGGTCTGCAAGTGCGATTTCGATGTCGGTGTCGATTTCCTCAAGCGAGCGGACGGCTTCCGGCTCGTAGAAGATGCGGGTGAACGGGATTTCGTAGCCGATGACGGAGCTTTCTTCGTCCCACTGGGAGTCAGGGGCGAAGGGAAGGACCTCGCGCTGCATGTGTTCATCGACGTCCTCAGTCAGCGGGATACGCTCGGTCATCTTCGACCCGTCGACAGCGACAGGATTGCCCTTGCGGTCGACCGCCGGCGGAGCAGTCTCATCGTCGACACCGAGCGCGAGGGTGATGGCATCTTTCTCACCGGCGGTAAGTTTTACGCCATGAGCCTTAGCGGCTTTAGTTAAGGCGTTGTACAGCCCTGCCCACTCCTGGTTGGTGCCAACGACGTCGGCGATGGCCGCACGGTGTTCGTCGGACAGCGGCGTCTTGATCGCCTTCTGCTCATGGATGTTTGCCCAGATGTCGTCGGTGAGTTCGTCGACGACAGCGAGACGGCGTTGCTGAAACACGTCCACGTCGCGGAACCCGAGATCATCGGCGGTCAGGATGCGGGAGTGTTTAGAGTCCTCGAAGGCGTCGTAGATCTCGACGATACGGGCCTGGTCCTTTTCTGCGAGGTGGCGGCGTTTATCGCCCATGCCTTTCTGCATCGGGGACCAAATATCGGAGGCGTCGATCAGCTGGATCTTGCCCCGACGGTGGGGCTGCTTGTTGTTATCCAGTATCCAGATGTAGGTGGCGATGCCGGTGCCGTAGAACATGCTGGTGGGCAGGGCGATGATTGCATCGACAAGATCGGAATTCAGCAGCCAGTTGCGGATGCTGTCCTCGCCACTGCCGGGATGCCCGGTGAACAGTGGGGAGCCGTTGAGGACGATGGCGGCGCGTCCGCCTTTGCCGTTCGCACCGGCCGGGGCCATCTTGTGGGCGACGTGGGAGAGGAAGAGCATCTGCCCGTCGGACTTGCGGGGCAGACCGTGGCCGAAACGACCCTCGGGGTCAGCGTCGGCTTCGGCCTTGACCTCGTCGTGGACGGCCGACCAGTCGGAGCCGTACGGAGGGTTGGACAGCACATAGTCAAAGGTCTGGCTCTGGAAGAGATCATTTTTCAGGGTGTCGCCATGCTGGATGGCGTCTGGCTCACCACCCTGGATCAACAGGTCGGCTTTGCCGATGGCGTAGGCGTAATCCATCAGTTCCTGGCCGTGCAGCCCGACCTGGACACCAGGGTTCTTTTCCTGCAGTGCTCGCGCCATGACCAGCAGCATGCCGCCGGTGCCGGCGGTCGGGTCATAGACCGAGCGCGATGGCATCGAGGAGGTGATTAGGTCATCATCGTCGGAGGTCAGCAGGATCTGTGCCATCAGCGAGATTGCATCACGCGGTGTGTAGAACGCACCGGCACCTTTGCCTTTGGCGTTGAACGCGCGATACATCACGTCTTCGAAGACATCGCCCATGACCGTGTCGGGCAGGGTTGCCCGCGATAAGTCCAGGTTGGCGAAGTGACGGGCGACGGCAAACAGGCGACCAGCGGCATCAAGGTGGTCAATCTTTTCCTCAAAGCGAAACGCCGTCCAAATGTCGTCGATGTTCGAGGAAAAAGAATTTATGTACGAGACCATGGCTTCGCCGACGTTGGCGTCAGTGGCGCCGATTGTCTTCAAATCCAGGGGGGAGAGCGAGTAGTAGGCTACGTCGAGCTGAGTGCGAATCTTGAGATCCAGCAGGGCGAGTGGGACGTCTTTTTCACCGTCCTTCGTTTCCTGCTTAACCAAGTCGAGGATCGCCTGCTTTTTTGGGGCGAGTGTGGCCTCTAAGCGGCGCAGTACGAGAAAAGGCATGATGTAGTCGCCGTAGACCTCGGGTTCGACGACGTTGCGGAGGTATTTGTCCGCGGTCTCCCACACCGCCTGATACGTCATTCGGCGGGCGTTGCTGCGCTGATCTGCACTCGGTGGGGTCACGGGGTAGATCTCCTTGAAGTATGTAGGGCTAACTCACGTCATCGTATCGAAGCTTGGGGGTGGGACCTGGGAAGGTGTGCACGAGTTTTTGCGGCAGTGGACTCATGTGCGAGAAAGACAACTCTAGAACACGTGGAAAAATCCGCAGGTGAACCACCTTTTAAGGTGCGATGTCAGCTCAGGAAGGAAGCGTATCTGTTTTCGATGTGACGAAGTGGCGCCCATTGGCCGGGAGAAAGATTGAATTAGACCCTTTCCATTTCGGCTCGATCCCGGTACTGTGACGTGTAGCACAATTGAATGCCTGTATAGAGGGTCAAGAAGTCTCCTCTAGGCGGCCCACTCGGGGCCAGGGATAAAATGCAGAACTCGGACCCCCGAGGCCTGCACGCCGCAGAAAAATCTGTGGCACACAGGTCGGCGACAGTCGTCGGCCTCCGCTGGACCCGAGGAGTGGCACGATGATTGAGATACCTGCTGGACGATACGGCCCCGGCAAGGCACGCAAGGTCGACGCCAGTGCCCTTCTGCGCGTAGAGCTGCGGCTTCCCGCCCCCATCGTGCGGGAGCTAACGATCCGCGCATCTCATAGTGGTTTGTCGAGAACCCTTTACGTAGAGCGGCTTTTAGAAGTGGAATTTCGCCGGGATCGTGGTGATCCCGGCCTTTCTGTGTCTCGGGACGGCCCACGGGGTTGACCCGGACGCGGAGCACGAACAGCCGTGTCATTGACGTTGAAGACGCACGCCACGACTGGGACCACAGAGACAGGAGAGGAAACGACGACACAAGCTAAATTATCGGCCCCCAGTGGCACATGAAAACGGAGCCGAATCGTACAGGATTCGACTCCGCCTATGGCGCAGGTTGTACAGAACCTGAACCGTATCCCTCACCAAAACGCCTAAAGAGCACTTCAGGAGGAGACATGTCTATTCTGACATGCCCACATGACATCAGCAACCCCCGAACCGACCATCTGTGCGAAGGGAGGGGATTGTAATGGGACGTTTCACGAAAATGGCCGCCGCGGAACCACCCGAGGATCCGGACGCCGAGCGTAAGAGGCTGATCGCAGAGCTGGAGAAGAAAACCTCTGCCGGCAACGTCGTCCCGCATAAGGACATCGCTGATCTCGACAGATACCGCGCCATGCTGAAATTCTCGATCAAACAGCCCGACAGCGACTTAGCCCGCGACGCGATCGTCCGAGCGGCGACTGTCTGGGTGTGCACGGATTTTCGCACCCCGAAACAGGATGAGGACGCCGTCAAGTTTCTCGCCAACTACCTGTTCACCGAGGGTCTGTATTGGGGGCACATCAACGAGGCTCGCGCCCTGCCCAGAGAAATCGTCGACAACTGGCTGACCTCAGAGTCACTGAGCCCGACCAGTGCCCGTATCTATCGCTCTCTGCTCTACCAGGCCGGAAGGGTGTTGTATCCGCGGGAATATCCGAAGCCCTATGCGCCGACGGCGAAGCGCGCCCGCGCGTTGAAGGCCGTCACGGCCGACGAGGTCAAGTACTTCTACGCCGCGGCCGCCGCTATCGGTGGTGGGTTGGGCCGGAGGCTGACCTACATCCTGGATCTGTCGACCGCGGCAGGCCTGCGCAGCGAGGAGATCCGCGACTTGAAAGGCAAAGACTTCTCGGAAATCACTCTGGCCGATGGGCGCAGCGTGGTGATCATCGCTGTGCGCCGGCGCGGCACACTGAACCGGCGGGTGCCGGTGACCTGTCCCGCGCGTCAGCAACGCATGATGGCACGAGCCCGCGAGGTGGGCACCGGCTACTTCTTCCCCACGGCTGAAGGCGGGCGTCCACCGGTCGGGGCTGTCGCCAACACCTTCGCGGAGCTACGCACACGCGGTTATAAGGGCGCGGTGATCCATCAACTGCGTAACCGCTGGTTGCTGGACATGGTCCATACCCGGATTCCGGCCGCAGCACTGGCCGGTTTGTGCGGGCCCGGTCTTTTCCGGGCCATCGCTGATCATGTCACCTATTTGAGGACCTACACCACCGAGGAACTCGCCGAGATGATGCTGGAGGAGAAACCATGAGTCTCTCTCAGCAACCACCCGGTTACATCTTTGATGAGGCTATCCTGGACACCTGCACCACGGTCATCGTGCGCTCCGGTGCCGCCGAGCTCATCGACTCCTACTACGAGGATCACCGTGGTACTGGCGGGCGCAGCTCGATAGGTCCTAGGGTGACGATTCTCGCGGTTCTTGTCGTTGGTCTGGCGATCTTCCGTATCGGCGGTACTGCCTCGATCGCGGAGATCTGTCGGATGCTCAACTCGCTGACCCGACGCCAACGTGTGCGCCTTGGCATGGAGAAGAACCGGGAGATCATCCACTACAAATCCTTCCATGCGTGGTTGACCCGGCGGTTGCACCCGCTGGATACCGGGTTTGATCTACCTGCCCGGCGGGTGAAAAACCGCGAGCACCGAGCTCAGGTGGCGGCGCGCACCGAGGGCATGCTCCAGGCGGTTTTGCTTGCTGAGCGCCGCCGCGACGTGGTTATGAACGCGCTGGTGGCAGGCTCGATCGACGAGAAGACTCCAAAGGGGGCCGCCGGGGATGTCGTCGCCGATGAAACCATCGTCGATGTCGCCGGACCCAGCGCCGGGATGGGCAACCATGACGATAAACGACGCTCAGCGGTCTACTTGGCCAGCTATTACGTCCGCGACGGCCGCTACGGCACCGTCAACGCCGATAATCCAGCCGGAAATGGTGACGCTCGGCGAGGGTTCGGCATCGGCATTACCGCCTTAAGCCGCGTCGGACACGGCGATGACCTACAGGCCATTGCCCCGGTGATCACGGCCGTGGCAGCGCACCAGCCCACCTCCGGGTACTTGGCAGGGCTGGAGAAAACACTCCTCTACCATAGGGAAAACGGGTTTGACCAGCGAAAGACCACGCACGGTAACTGCCGACAACCCAATTTGACCGTGGATATGGGCTACAACACCAAAATCGGCTTTTCGACGCTTGCCCTTGAGCAGGATTATGCGCCGGTGGCCCGGTATCCCAAAAACCGCACCACTGTCCTTCCCAGCGAGAGTCCAGAACACCTCGTGAACGGGGTGCCGGCTGGGCCGATCCAAATCAGCGGCGCGTTTTATTGCCCCGCTGCCCGGAAGATCATCGGCGAGCGCAAGCTGATCTGGCGCGTAGCTGACCTGGGGGAGGGGGCAGAGACGCTGGAATCACAAGACCGGGTCCTGCAGCGATTATTTCCCCTGATGATGGGCACCAACACGCGCCCTAAGCTGATCAGGGAAACAGCAGGACGTCCTCGGGCTACCGGCGACCGGGTGAAAGAGCAGGTGAAAATCAAGCTCGTTTGCCCAGCTGTGCAGGGTCGGGTCAGATGCCCGCTTAAGCCCGAGTCCTTACGGGTGGCTGCGGGAAAACCCCTGGTGAAACCAGACTGGTCGGCAGATCAGTACCGCTGCTGTAGTAACTCCCTGATGACGATGACCTATTCGGAGCGTCAGTGGAAACTCGCTCAGTGGGGTCTAGTGCCAGGGTCATGGGAGCATGCCTTGTACTTCGAGGCCGCACGAGCGGCCACGGAACGGCAGTTTTCTCGCCTGAAGTCGCCGCACGAGTCCGGTATTCAGGATCTGAAATGGTCACCGCGACGCGAACCGATGATCTGTGTGCTCATCGGGTTGTGGGTGGCGGCGACGAACCTGGCGATCCAGGACAGTTTCTATTCCCGTGAGAAAAAGGAGCCGTCGATAAGAACGCGCATGAGAAGCTTGGAACGAGATCTCGGACGTCCACCGATGAGGACCCCTCCACGTACCTGACCGAGCCCGAACACACTTCCCCGGCTGCGCCACTGGTGTGGCCGGGGAATTGTGTGCCGTGTAGGAAATGCGGTGGACTTTCGGAGCTTCTATGTGACGAACTCACTGTATGACGATCGGACGAGAAGATCGTGGGCCCGACAGGCGAAGATGCGTAGAGGTTTATCGGCGTCTGCTCGAGATCAGGGGGAGTATAGGTGCAGGTCTTAGGCCGGTTCAGGCGGCTGCGGAAATGCGGTGGACTCTGGACACTACGTCGGTGGAATCCGGTGGGAAATCAACGACGTGACCAGCTATCGCGAACCGCTGCACCTTGACCCTGCTCCGGTGGGCGGGTGGAAGTGTCAGGCAGCCGCGGCACCGT
>CAYZBX010000051.1:0-11013 GCA_964476735.1 uncultured Micrococcaceae bacterium | reverse complement strand
AAACATGGATAGGCTGGGTTTCGTGCGTAGTGCAGTGATGATCGTGGCCGCCGGCTCTGGGACCCGGCTCGGTTTCGGCATGCCAAAGGCCGCCGTTCCCCTCGGGGCCGGGAGCATCCTTTCCCAGTGCCTGTCCAGGGTCCCCCTCACCGAGTTCTCTCAAGTGGTGGTGATCGTCCCGGCGGGCAGCCCGGAGGTCGCTGCCATCGCCGAGGACTTTGCCCAGCAGAACCCCGACGCCAACGTGGTGGTGACGACCGGCGGGGCGACGCGCGCGGCCTCGGTCGCGAACGGGATGGCGGTGCTGGAGGACCGGATCGAGGCGGTGCTCATCCACGATGCGGCCCGCGCGCTGACCCCCGCAGGGCCCTTTGAACGAGTCAAGACCGCGCTCAGCTGCGGCGCCGAAGCGGCGATCACGACCCTGCCGGTGGTAGACACGATCAAGGAGGTGACCGGCAACACCGTGGTGGCGACGGTCGACCGCAGCAAACTGGCCGCGGTACAGACCCCGCAAGGATTCCGTGTTGCGGCTCTGCGCGAGGCCCAACGCTTCCTCGACGGGCTGCCGCCGGAGGCCGCGGAAGCCATTACCGACGAGGCGTTGCTGCTGGAGAAGGCCGGCCGCACGGTGACCACGGTGCAAGGCTCCGCACTCGCCCTGAAGATCACGACCGCAGCAGACCTACACTTGGCCGAGTTGCTGCTGGCCGACCTGACCGCAACCGAAGGAGCACAGCGATGACGACCGAGAAGAACACCAAGCCCGTGCTGCCACGCACCGGCATCGGCACCGACGTGCACGCATTCGCCCCGGCCGGCGAGGACCGCGAGCTGTGGGTCGCCGGGCTCCACTGGCCGGGTGAGCAGGGACTCTCCGGCCACTCGGACGGCGATCTGGTGGCGCACGCCGCCTGTGACGCATTGTTTAGCGCCGCCGGTATCGGGGACCTCGGGGCGCACTTTGGCGTCGACCGGCCGGAGCTGGAGGGTGCCTCCGGTTGCGAGCTGCTGGCCGAGGCCGCCCGGTTGGTGCGGGCCGAAGGCTTCGAGATCGGCAACATCGCGGTGCAGATGATGGGCAACCGGCCGAAGATCGGCAAGCGCCGGGCGGAAGCCGAGACCGTGCTGTCGCAAGCCGCCGGTGCCCCGGTGAGCGTTTCCGGCACCACCAGCGACGGCCTCGGATTTCCCGGGGCAGGCGAGGGGTTGTTCGCGGTCGCTACCGCGTTGATCTACCCGGTAACCTAGTAGCTGTGGGACTGAGATTTTATGACACTAAGAGCGCCAGCATTCGGGACTTTGAGCCGCTGACCCCGGGTCAGGTGCGCCTGTACTACTGTGGCGCCACCGTGCAGGGCAAACCGCACGTGGGTCACGTGCGCAGCGCCATCGTCTTCGACATCCTAGTGCGCTGGCTGGAGTACCGGGGCTTCAACGTTCTCTCGGTCCGCAACGTCACCGACATCGACGACAAGATCTTGGAGAAGTCCGAGGCCTCCTACGCCGCGGACTTCCAGCCGGAAGAGGACTACCCGGCGCGGGAGCCCTGGTTCGTGCTTGCGTACCGCTTCGAGCAGGAGTTCCACCGCGCCTACGACGCGCTGGGGGTGCGCCGGCCCAGCTACGAGCCGCGTGCCACCGGGCACATTCCGGAGATGCACGAGCTCATCCAGCGGCTGATCGACGCCGGGCACGCGTACCCGGCGCAAGACGGCTCCGCTGACGTGTACTTCGACGTCCGTTCGTGGGAGCGCTACGGCGAGCTGACCCGGCAAAGCGCCGACGACATGCAGGCGGCGGCAGACGCGGACCCGCGCGGCAAGAAGGATCCGCGGGACTTCGCGCTTTGGAAAGGCGTCAAGGACACCGAGCCAGCGACCGCGTCCTGGGACTCGCCGTGGGGCCGAGGCCGGCCGGGCTGGCACATCGAATGCTCCGCCATGGCGACCAAGTACCTGGGCGGCCACTTCGACATCCACGGCGGCGGCCTTGACCTGCGCTTCCCGCACCACGAAAACGAGCTGGCCCAGTCCTGCGCCGCAGGGGATGGCTTCGCCAACTTCTGGATGCACAACGGGATGGTCACCTACGAGGGCGAGAAGATGTCCAAGTCCATCGGCAACACCATCTCTCCCGATGAGATGCTGGCGATGGCACCCGCCAAGGTCGTCCGGTTCTTCCTCGGCCAGGCCCACTACCGCTCCATGCTGGACTACCGGCCGACCTCCTTGGAGGAGGCAGGCAACGCGGTGGAACGGATCGACACCTTCGTGCAGAAGGCCACCGCGCTCGCGGACAAGGCCGGGGTGACCGAGCTCGGTCAGCAGGTCCCGGAGGCCTTCGGCGCCGCCATGGACGATGACCTGAACGTTCCGCAGGCCCTCGCGGTGCTGCACGCTACCGTCACCGCCGGCAATACGGCGCTGGCCGCGGGCGAGCAGGACGCTGCCTTGACCGCGCTGGGTCAGGTGCGCACCATGGTCCAAGTCCTCGGACTCAACGATGCTGAGCAGGACCAGCACGGTGGCGAGGACGAACTGCTGAACTCGCTGCTGGCCGCCATGCTGGCCGAACGTGCGCAGGCCCGGGCCGAGAAGAACTGGCAGCGTTCTGACGAGATCCGCGACCAGCTCGGCGCGCTCGGGATCCAGATCGAGGACGGCCCGGACGGGGCCAGCTGGTCCCGCAAGGCCTGAGCAGAACGACTTTCTACCCTAGGATTTTTTGATGGCGAAACCACACCACTCACCGGGCGCGGTCCGGAAGAACAAGAAGGGCGCCAAGGTTGGCTCCGGCGGCCGCGGCAAGCGTGCCCTCGCCGGGCGCGGTCCCACCCCGAAGGCCGAAGACCGGGTCTACCACAAGGCCCACAAGGCCAAGGTGCAAGCCGAACGGGCGGCGGCGAACCGACCCCGCCGCAACCTCAAGAGCACCGATGACCTGGTGACCGGACGCAACTCCGTGTTGGAGGCGCTCGAGGCGAACATTCCGGCCAAGCACCTGTACGTGGCCACCGGCCTAGATATGGACGACCGCGTCCGCAGCATCCTGCGGCTCGCCGCGGAGAACTCCATCCCGGTGGTGGAGGCCTCCAAACCGCAGCTGGACAAGAACACCAACGACGCGGTGCACCAGGGCGTGGTGCTGCAGATCCACCCCTACAACTACCCGGATGCGTTGCAGCTGGTGGAAAAAACCATCAACGATCACCGCCGCGGCTACACCAAACACAAGCCGCTGTTCATCGCGCTGGACGGGATCACCGACCCACGCAACCTCGGCGCCATCATCCGTGCGGGCTCCGCGTTCAACGCCGCCGGGGTGCTCATCCCGGAGCGCCGCTCCGTGGGCATGACCGCCGCGGCGTGGAAGACCTCCGCCGGGGCCGCGACCCGTGTCCCGGTGGCCAAGGCCGGCAACCTCACCCAAGCGTTGAAGGCGATCAAGGACGCCGGCGTGTACGTCATCGGCCTAGACGGCGGCGGGGACGTGTCCTTGCCCGGCTTGGCGCTGGCGGATGAACCCCTGTGCGTGGTGGTCGGGGCCGAGGGCAAGGGCCTGTCCCGGCTGGTCCGGGAGACCTGCGACCAGATCGTTTCCATCCCGATCAGCTCCGAACTGGAATCCCTGAACGCCTCCATGGCCGTGGGCATCACGCTGTACGAGGTGGCCTCGCTGCGAGCCAACTGGCGCGACTAGACGAGGCAGACCCATGCACCTAGTGGAGATGAACCGCGCCCGGCCCTACCCGTTCGGCCTCACCCGGACGCAGGGCGTGGCCGGAAACATCCCGGCACCGGCCAACTTTGCCGTCTACGCACCGGATGCCGATCGCTGGGTGCTGCACGTGCTCCACCCGGATGGGCGCCGCACCCGGCACCCGCTCAACCACCGCCAATACGATGTGTTCTTCGGGATCATCCCGGACATCGTGGACGGCACCAGATACGCTATCAGCCGCGCGGACTCCGAGGAGCTGATCCTCGACCCGTACGCGGACGCCGTAGTTGAGGTCAACGGCCAATATTGGGGCTGCTACGTGGACCACAGCTTCAACTGGCGCCGGGACCTGCGTCCGGGCACGCCCAAGCGCAAGACCGTCATCTATGAGGCCCACGTCAAGGGTATGACCCAGCTGCACCCGCAGATCCCGGAGGCGCTCCGGGGCACCTACGCCGGCCTGGGCCACCCGGTCATGTTGGACTACTTCCTCGAGCTGGGAATCACCGCGGTGCAGCTGCTGCCGGTGCAGCATTCGATCGATGAGCCGCACCTGGTGGCGAACAAGCTCACCACCTACTGGGGCTACAACACGCTGAACTATTTCAGCCCGCACCCGGGGTACGCGACCGCGGCGGCCCGCAAGGCCGGGCCGGCCGCCATCGCCGCCGAGTTCAAGGAGATGGTGCGCTCGCTGCACTCCGCCGGGCTCGAGGTGTATCTGGACGTGGTGTACAACCACACCGCCGAGGGAGGCCAAGACCAACCCAGCTATTCTTGGCGCGCGCTGGCCGATGACGCCTACTACGCCAAGGACGAGGACGGACGCTACCTAGACTCGACCGGCTGCGGCAACACCGTGAACTTCGCCCACCCGAGGGTGGTGCAGTGGACCATGGACTCGCTGCGCCACTGGGTCTCCGAGTTCCACATCGACGGTTTCCGTTTCGACCTCGCCGTGACCATGGGCCGGGACTCCCGGCACCGGTTCAACCCACGCCACCCGTTCTTCGTCGCCGTCACCCAGGACCCGGTGCTGGCCGGGGTGAAGATGATCGCCGAGCCGTGGGATCTGGGCCCGGGCGGCTGGCAGACCGGGAACTTCCCGCCCGGCTGGTCCGACTGGAACGACCACTTCCGCAACACCATGCGGGACTTCTGGGTGGCGGACCGCGGCCGCATCGACTCCGGCGCCACCGGCGGTGATCTTGGCCGCCTAGCGCAGGCGCTGGCCGGCTCCACCGACATCTTCAACGCCGCCTACCGGGGGCCGTTCGCGCCAGTGAACTTCGTGACCGCCCACGACGGGTTCACCCTGAACGACCTAGTGTCCTACAACTACAAGCACAACGAGGCGAACCTCGAGCACAACCGGGACGGGGACGACTATTCGCGGTCCTACAACCACGGGGTGGAGGGCCCATCCGATGACCCGGACGTCTGGGGGCAGCGGCTGAAGACGGCCAAGAATCTGATGAGTTCGCTGCTCATTTCCTCCGGCATCCCGATGATCTGCGCAGGCGACGAGATCCTGCGCACCCAGCGCGGCAACAACAACGCCTACTGCCAGGACAACGAGCTGTCTTGGTTCCCGTGGGGGCCGCGCACCGACCAGCAGGAGCAGATGTACCAGCTCACGGCGGACTTGATCGAGCTGCGCCTCGGCATGCTCGAGGGCACCCTCGCAGTGCAGGATCAGACCGAGCTGCACAAGATCTTCTCCCAACGCTGGTTCAACTGCCACGGTGAGGAGATGAGCCAGGAGGACTGGTGGGACACCCAGCGGCGGACCATGCAGCTGATGATGAGCGGTGAGCTCGCCGCCAAGATCTTGGTGGTCTTCAACGGCAGCCCGGAGCTGCAACGCGTCGTCATTCCCCGCACCGACGGCGGCAAGCTTGGCTCCTACCGGCTGCTGGTCTCCACGTCCAAGCACGGCCAGCAGCGCCGCGGGGCGGTCATCACCGCCGGGAAAGCGGACAACGTGGAACCGTATTCCATCGCCATCTACCGCAGCGAGGGGTAACCGGCAGGCTCACAGCCAACCGTTGTCGGTGGCGATTCGCACGGCCTCTTGCCGGTTGCGGGCCTGCGTCTTGGCGATGGCCGTGGAGATGTGATTCCGGACCGTGCCAGCCGACAGGTGGACCTGTGCCGCGATGTCGTCGACGCTGCCGCCGGTGGCGGCGGCGCGCAGCACATCCGTTTCCCGTTCGGTCAGCGGGGAGGCCCCGATGCTGAGCGAATCCACCGCCAAGGCCGGATCGATCACCCGGTGGCCGGCATGGACGCGCCGGATGCCCTCGGCCAGTTCCTCCGCGGGCGCGTCCTTGACCAAGAAACCGTCGGCCCCGGCGCCGATCGCACGGGTGACGTACCCCGGCCGGCCGAAGGTGGTCAGCATCAGCACCCGGGTGCCCGGGTGATCCTCCTTGAGTCGACGGCAGGCGGTCAACCCGTCCATCACCGGCATCTCGACATCCAACAGCACCACGTCCACGGCCGCACCTGCGGCCGCCTGCTCAGCCACGGTGGCCAGACATTCTTGGCCGTTGGCGGTCTCCGCCACGATGTGCAGGTCCCCCTCGAGTCCCAGCAGCGCGGCCAACGCGCCCCGCACCATGGCTTGGTCATCGGCTAGCACGACCCTGATCATCGCTGTGCTCCAATCCTGTATTCGACGACCCAGCCCTCGTCCGGTCGTTCCGGGTCCCGCGGGCCGGCGCTGAGCGTGCCGGTTGGTTCCACGCGTTGCCGCAGGCCCTGCAATCCGGTGCCGCGCCGCTGCGGGGACCGCCGGTGGGTCTTGGCCGGGCCGCTGTCGCTGATCCGCACGAGGGTCGGCGAGACGTAGATCTCGACCTGCTGGGCGTGCGAGTGGTGGACGATGTTCGCGCAAGACTCGCGGATCACGTAGGCCGCGTTGGTCTCGTTGATGCCGGCGTTGGGAACCCCGCGGTCCTCGACGGATACGCGGGCACCCGCGGCGTGCAGCAGGTCCTTGGCCGCGGCGAGTTCGGCGTACACCGAGACCTCTCGGGTGGCTGCGACCACGTCGCGCACATCGGTCAGGGCCTGCCTGGCCAGCTGCGCGATCTCGGTGACCTGCTGTTGGGCCCCGGCGAGGCGATCGTTCGAGGCCGGCTCGGTCCCGGCGGCCTGGTCCAGCAGGCGGCCGGCCAATTGCGCCTTGACGTTGATGGTGGTCAGCGATTGACCGAGGATGTCATGCAGGTCCGAGGCCAACTGGGTGCGCCTGCGCTGATCGGCCAGCTGCTGGCTCTGCACCCGCTCCAGCGCCAGCTGCTGGTCGTTCTCGATGCTGCGGCGCACCAAGAGCACCACACCCCCGGTGAGCACGACCGTCAGCGGCACGAACAACCCGTAGGAGGCGTTCCACGTTTGGGCCAGACTCAGCGCCAGAGTCCCGATGGTCAGCGGCAGCACCCACTTCTTGGGCAATTGCAACGCGATCATGGCGACCAAGAACGGCAGCGCGAAGCCGCCGCTTTGCGGACTGATGTAGAAGAACCACTGCTGGAGCGCCAGGTAGAGTCCGATCAGCAGCCAGACGCGCGGACGGACCCGCAGGGTGGGGGCCACATCGGTGAGCAACCAGCTGATCATGTAGGTGTTCAACAGCGCGAACATCAGCAGCACGGGCAGCAGGAGCTGACGCTCCCCGTTGAGCAGCTCGATGAGGGACGTGACGAGCGGAATGACGAGGAAGATGGTGTACGGGGTGGCCCAGAGCAGGGATTCCACACGGGGACGCCCCGCCAACCAGCTCCGTGAGCCGGACGGTCGGGTGCCGTCGGTCGCCGAGTCGGAGGGCGGGGCGAACTTGTGGGTGAAGAGCGGCATCTGCGAAGAGTCTTCTGGTCGGTGAGTGGTGGACTAGGCGCGCTCGGTGTCCCGGTTGCGACCGATTACTGCAAGTATGGCAAAGATTGCCAGCCAGCAGACCGCATTGAGCAGCGCGCCCCACTCAAAGCCGTCCGCGTAGATCGGGGCCTGCGCCAGCTTGTTGATGCCGTACAGCGGGCTGTACGGGGCGATGTTTTGGAAGACCTCGGCCATTTGCTCGAGCGGGAAGAACATCCCGGAGAAGAACGCCATGAGGGCGGTGGCGCCGCCCATCACCCCGTACGCGGCGTCGGAACGCATCCAGTAGCCGACGGCCAAGCCCATGGCCGCGGTGATCAGCGTGCCGGCGATGATCAGCAGCGCCGATGAGAACCAGATGGGCGTCTCCATCCGGGCATCGGTGAGCGCGCCCACGATAAACGCTAGGGTCACGACGATCGCGGCGACGATGACGCCGGCGATGATCTTGCCGAGGATGTACCAGTGGGGCTTCAGCGGGGTCAGCGCCAGCTGCCGGGACCAGCCCTGGGCCCGTTCCACGGAGATGTTGGCGCCGGAGGCGGCGCTGGTGATGATGGCCCCGTACAGACCCATGCTGACCAGGATGGTGGCGGCAACGTTGCCGTTGCCGACCTCGATCAGCGAGTGCTCCTGCCAGGTGCCGAACATCAGGTACATGACGATGGGCAGACCCACCGCGAAACCGAGGTTCCACGGGTTGAGGATCTGGTCCTGCACGGACCTGGCGATCGTGGCGATGGTCGGGCGCAGCTGGGAAGGGCGCGGGCGGTCCAGGTCTGCGGGAGTCAGCTCCGGGCAGTTGCGACGGGTTTCGGTGGGGTTGTCGGTTGCGGGTTCCACGGTGGTGGTCATGATGGTCACTTCCTTAGACATCAAGCGTCTGCTGGTTCTGGGATTCTTCCGAGCCTTCATCGGTGAGCGCGCGGAAGGTGTCTTCCAAGCTCGCCGAGGTCATCTCGAACCCGCTGGTGCCCGGCGTGGACAGGATGGCGAGGGCCGCCGGCTCTAAACCGGTGCCGTTCAACTTGATCTGCTGGTCGAGCACCTCCAGGTGCCAATCCGTGCCGGCGCGGAGCTGGCCCAGCTGTCGGGTCAAGGCGGACAGCTGTGCTGGCGCGATGTTCGCGGACAGGTGTTGCTTCAGGGTGCGGGCGCGCAGCGTCGCGGTGGACTCGTCGGCGACGATGGCGCCGTCGCGCATGATGATGGTCCGTTCGGCGAACTCTTCCGCCTCGGTCAGGTAGTGGGTGGCGAACACGATGGTGCGGCCCGCGTCGGCCTGTTCGCGCATCAGCGCCCAGAACCTGCGCCGGGCGTTCACGTCCATCCCCGCAGTGGGTTCGTCCAGGACCAGCAGCAGCGGGTCGGCGATGAGTGCGATCGCCAGTCGGACCCGCTGGATCTGGCCGCCGGAGCATTTGCCGATGCGGCGCCGGGCCAAGTCGGTCAGATCCGTTTCCGCCATGACGTCCGCTACCGGGCGGGGCACGGCGTAGGCGCTGGCGACGTAATTCAGCAACTGGCTGACGGTCCATTCGCTGATCAGCGAACCGGTCTGCTGGATGACGCCGATCAGGCCGCGGTTGATGGCCTGCTTAGGCGGCATGCCGTACAGCGTGCAGTCGCCGGCGTCGGGGGCGGTGAGTCCCAGCAGCATGTCGATGGTGGTGGTCTTTCCGGCGCCGTTGGGACCGAGCAGGGCGACGATCTCACCGGGGTTGATGGTGAAGGAGACGCCGTTGACGGCGAGCACCGGGGTGCCGCCCTTGACCGGGAAGCTCTTGCGCAGGGATGCTGCGCTGATGGCGGTGATGTTGGTGGTGTTCATGGGTTAAACCCTAGAAAACCGCCGTGACCCCGGGTAAGTAGCCTGTGTCATGACCTGCGAATGACATTTGTCAGGGGTGTCGGACGCCCTTCGTCATCTCTACAGGCTGCGCCTGCGCTTGCGCCGACTGCTCACGCAGCGCCCGGGCGAGCAATTGCACCAGATGCTGGCCGCCGACCTGACGCAGGTCGTGAATTTGGGTCCGGCAGGAGAAGCCGTCAGCGAGGACGGTCCGCTCCGGGTGTTCGTCGATCTTTCCGAGGATGCCCTGCTCACCGATCGCAACCGAGACCTCGTAGTGGCCGCGTTCCATGCCGAAGTTGCCGGCCAGACCGCAGCAACCGGCCGAGTACTCGACATCGCAGCCCATGGCCGCTAGCAACTCTTGGTCCGCCTCGTACCCCATCACGGAGTAGTGGTGACAGTGCGGCTGGACCAGCAGCTTCGCGGCGCTGGCCGGCGGCTGCCAGTTGATCTCGGTGAGGAACTCGGCGATGGTCCGCACCTTGGCGGCGACCAGCCGGGCGCGCGCATCGTTCGGCAGCAGCTCGGTCAGATCCGAACGCAGCGTGGCGATGCAGCTCGGCTCCAGGCCGAGGATGGGCCTGCCGGCGGTCGCGTGCGGGTAGAGTGCGTCCACGGTGGCCGCGAGTTTCTTCTTGGCCGCGGTCAACTGGCCCGTGGAGATCAGGGTCAGCCCGCAGCAGGCGCCGGGCTCGGCGAACTCCACGCGGCAGTCTGCGGCCTCCAGCACGTGAAGGGCGTCCTGGACGACCTGCGGGCTGAGGGCGTCGCTAAACGAGTCGACCCAGAGCAGGACATCGTGTTTCCCGGCCAGCGTGCCGGCGGCGCGGTCCCTGCGGAGCCGGCGGAAGGGCTTGTCCGGCAGCGCCGGCAGGGCGCGTCGGGTGTCCGCGCCGATGAGCAGGAGGAGCAGCTTTCGCAGCGGGCCGATCCGTCCGGCGAGGTTGACCAGCGGTGCCAGCGGGGCGGCCAGCCGCAGCCACTGCGGCAGCCGACCCAAGGTGTAGTGGCTCAGCGGCCGTAACCTGCCCCGGTAGCTGCGGTGCAGGGTCTCGGACTTGAAGGTGGCCATGTCGATGCCGGTGGGGCAGTCGTTAGCGCAGGCCTTGCAGCTCAGGCACAGGTCGAGGGCGTCGTGGACCTCTTGGGAGCGCCAGCCGTCGGAGACGACGCCGCCGTTGAGCATCTCCTGCAGCGCTCGGGCCCGGCCGCGGGTGGAGTCCTTCTCGTCCTTGGTGGCCAGATAGGACGGACACATGAAGGCGGCGCCGGCATCGGCGCGGCACTTGCCGACCCCGACGCAGCGGTGGAGCGCGTTGGTGATGTTCCCGTCGTCCGCAGCGAAGGCGAAACCGTCGGCGGCCAGCACAGTGCTGGCCTGGGGACGGCGCAGGTCCGCGTCCAGTGGCGCCGGGTCAACGATGACGCCCGGGTTGAAGATGTTTTCCGGGTCAAACAGGCCCTTGAACTGGGCCATCAAGGTCAGCGCCTCGCCGGAGTACATGGTGTCCAGCAGCTCCGAGCGGGCGCGCCCGTCGCCGTGTTCGCCG
>CAYZBX010000050.1:0-11169 GCA_964476735.1 uncultured Micrococcaceae bacterium | reverse complement strand
GGATCCTTCCTCTTCTCCGGAGACGACGTGGACAAGCCCGCCGGGGTGCTCTCCGGCGGGGAGAAGACCCGGCTCGCGTTGGCCTCCTTGGTGGCCTCCAGCGCGAACGTGCTGCTGCTGGACGAGCCGACGAACAACTTGGACCCGGCCAGCCGCGAGGAGATCCTCAACGCCCTCCGCAACTACGAGGGCGCCGTCGTGCTCGTCACCCACGACGAGGGCGCCGTGGAGGCGCTCGACCCGGAACGGGTGCTGATCCTGCCGGACGGCGTGGAGGATTACTGGTCGGCCGACTACCAGGACCTGATCACACTGGCCTGACCGTGCCGCCGCGGCACCGGCTATCATGGCGCATAAGACGTCCACCGTCAGGAAGTGATGGCCATGACCACGCGAAAGTCCTATCGCGAAGACTTCGCACGCTTCTTCGAGGAGCCCTCGAGGGAGAGTTTCCGCACGCTGCTGAGCTCGCACGTCGGCGAGGTCGAGCAGCTGGACTTTAAGCAGGAGTGGCCGGCCTGGGTCAAGGTCGCCCGGCATGTGCTGGCGTTCGCCAACACCGGTGGCGGCTGCATGGTTGTCGGCGTCGCGGAGAACCGTGACGGGTCGGTCTCCCCGGTAGGTCTCGAGGCGTTCGTGGACAAGGCCCAGATCCAGAACGCCCTAGCCCACTTCCTTCCGCAAGAACTCGTGTTTGAGGTGCTGGACTTCAGCTTCGACGAATCCGAGTATCCGGCCATTCGCGGCAAGAAGTTTCAGGTGATGTTGGTGGAGGACACCCCGGAGCACCTGCCGTTCTTGGCGACCAAGGACGGCGGCGGGATCTCCGACGCAGTCGTGTACGTGCGGCGGGGGACCTCATCTATCGCCGCGAATCACACCGACTTGCAGCGGCTCATCAACCGCCGCATCGAAACCGGTCACTCCTCCAATCCGACACTGGATCTGGCCGAGCAGCTGGAACACCTGAAGCTGCTGTATTTGGAGGTGAACCGCTTCTACACACGCAGCTACGGCAGCTACTTGGACACCCTCGAGAGCTATGGACGGCAGGAGGCAGCGGCCGCGAATTCACCCTATCCGGACGAGACGTTTATTGAATTCCTCGTGGAGGCGCTAGAAGCAAAGAAGCAGAGCATCCGCTCCTTCTTGGCCCTGAGCAAGGAGCCCCGTGAGGGACACTAGCGGCCGTCGATGAGCAGGTCTTCGGCTTCCTCGTCGCTCAGCGAGCCATCGCGGCGCCGTTTCTTCTTCTTGACCTCGGGGCGCCACGCGGCATGCCGGTGAGTCTCCTCTAGGCCGTGCTGCAGCTGCGCTTGCTCGGCCGCGAACGCCGTGCGTCGGGCCGCATAGCCAAAACCAATGAAGCCTAGGATGCCGAACAGGAACCACTGCCACGAGTAGCTCAGGTGCGGGCCGTCGTCGGTGGAGGGGCGCAAGAGCGGTTCGGGCATCTCGGCCGCCGCGGGCTCCTCGCTCACCAGTTGGCCATAGCCGGACTGGGCGATGGGATAGCCGACCTGTTCCTGGTATTGGGCAAGATTGATGGTGGCCAACTGGCCCTCGGGCGCCTGCCGCTCCAGCACCGGTTCGCCGGCCTTGGCGCGCACCACGATGGTGCTGGTCCGGCCCGCAGCCGCGGTGTCCACCGGCAGGGGTACGTTGTCCGGTTGGCCGTGCACCTCGTTGCCGATCGGCAACCAGCCGCGGGAGACGATGATGGTTGTGCCGGAGGTGGTGGTGAAGGGCACGGTTGTTTCGTACCCAGGGTAGCCGCCCCGGGTCCGGTTGCGGACGATCTTGGCGTCCGCCAACCGGTAGGTGCCCGTCAACTGGACGGGCGTCCACTCGTCACTGTCTTGGTAGTCGGTGAATAGCGAGACCGCGTCCTCGTCCGTGCGTGGCGGCGCATCGTAGACGTTGTCGATCTTGGCGATCTGGGCCTGCCGGTACTCGTGGCGGGCCATCTGCCACTCGCCGAGGAAGTAGGTGGCCACGGCGAAGAGGCAGGTGAGCAGGAACGCACCGACCCACTTGCCGGTAAACAGGAAGTTGTAGCGCTGCCAGAACGAGGCGCGTTCGCCCGGGTGATCAGTCATCGTTGCGGTCACTTCCTTTCCGCGGCTTCTCGAGGGGTTGGGCAGCTTTGAAAAAGCCTCGTTCGGTCAGGTATGTGGACAGCCAGTCTTCGTGTTCCTCGCACGCCAGCCACACCTTGCGCCGTTGCGGGTCGTGCACCTTGGGATTGTTCCAGAGCAGCTTGACGGTGGCAGCCTGTTGGCAGCCGGACCTTGAACACTTCAAGAAGCCCGGGCCGGTAAACAACTCAGTGATGGTCTTCGCCTCCGCGTGGATCGGCAGCACCGGTGTGTGGTGGGACCACCCAAGTGTTGCTGCGCTGTTCGTAAGTTGTTCCGGGTTCCCGCGCTGCTGCGCCCGGATCAGTCTTGGCGCGTCGTTGATGCCGGAAGGACGAGGAAGCCAGCACCGAAGAATCGGCACCGAGGGCCAGTGGTTGCGGGGCGGGGGCGGCCGGAAGCGCCCGTGCCGACGGGATCCTTGCGTAGGAACCCGGCTGATGCTCGGCCATGTTGCCGACGTTGGCTAACACGACCGCGATGTAGGGCAGGAAGATAGCTGCCGCGAAGCAGAGAATCTGAACAATCCCGGTGGTGAAGAACGCAAGAATGAAACACAGCAAGCGGATGCCCATCTGGATGCCGTAACGCACCATGCGATTCTTCAGATCGACATGAGACGAATCTTCGGCATCGGTGATGGACTGAACCTGCTCTTCAGGCTCCACGGAACTTTTTCGTAGGCGCACAATAAATCTATTGTCCCACCTTGTAGGAAGTGTTTCATCTTTTGCCGCAGCACTCGTGACAAGATAGGAAGCGATAAACCTCAAGTGAACCTGCAAGATAAGGAATCTGTGTGAGCGAGACAACAACTGGTCGCAGCGTACTGATTACCGGCGGCAACCGCGGTATCGGTTTGGCGATCGCCAAGGCCTTCTTGGCCAACGGCGACAAGGTAGCCATCACTTCCCGTTCGGCGGTGGCGGAGCTGCCCGAAGGCATCTTGGCGGTGCGTGCCGACGTCACCGACGAGGCTTCGGTCGACGCCGCGTTCAAGGAAGTGGAGGCCGCACACGGGCCCGTTGAAGTGTTGGTCGCCAACGCGGGGATCACGAAGGACACGCTGCTGCTGCGGATGAGCGAGGAGGATTTCACCTCCGTCCTGGACACCAACCTCACCGGAGCCTTCCGGGTCTTGAAGCGCGCCTCAAAGGGGATGCTGCGTTTGAAGAAGGGTCGCGTGGTGCTGATTTCCTCCGTGGTCGGCTTGTACGGCTCCCCGGGCCAGATTAACTACGCCTCCTCCAAGTCCGGACTCATCGGCATGGCACGATCCCTGACCCGGGAGCTGGGCTCACGGAATATCACTGCCAACGTGGTTGCCCCGGGCTACGTGAATACCGAGATGACCGAGGTGCTCCCGGAGGAGACCAAGGACCAATACATGAAGGCCATCCCGGCTGGACGGTTCTGCGAACCAGAGGAAATCGCCAACGTCGTACGCTGGGTCGCCTCCGATGAGGCCAGCTACATCTCCGGTGCCGTCATCCCGGTTGACGGCGGCCTCGGCATGGGCCACTAAGAAGGTTAGGACTGAAGAGAAGAGATCATGACTGTAGAGAAAGACTTGGCTGGTAAGGGCATCATCGTCACCGGTTCCTCCCGCGGAATCGGCGCAGCCACGGCAGAATTATTGGCCGAGCGCGGTGCCGGTGTTGTCATCAACTACCGGGCGAAGGCCCCTCGCGCCAACAAGATCGTCAGCGGCATCGAGGAGCGCGGCGGGAAGGCCGTGGCCGTCGGCGCCGACCTGACCTCGGCGGAAGGCCCCCAGCAGCTGGTCGACGCAGCGGTGGAAAACTTTGGTGCGCTGGATGTGCTCGTGCTCAACGCCTCTGGCGGCATGGAATCCGGCATGGGCGAGGATTACGCGCTGAAGCTGAACCGGGACGCCCAAGTGAACATGCTGAAGACCGCGCTGACCTCGATGCAGGCCGGCGGACAGGTCGTGTTCATCACCTCTCACCAGGCGCACTTCATCAACGAGGTCGACACCATGGATGCCTACGAGCCGGTGGCCCGCTCCAAGCGCGCCGGTGAGGATGCCTTGCGTGAGCTGATCCCGACCCTTGACGAACATGGCGTCAAGCTGGTGGTGGTCTCCGGTGACATGATCGAAGGCACCATCACGGCCACGCTGCTGAACCGGCTGGAGCCGGGAGCCATCGAGGCGCGCCGTGAGGAGGCCGGTAAATTGTATTCGGTGGAAGAGTTTGCCGCCGAGATCGCCAAGCTCGTCGGCCGAGCCGATCTGGAGCAGGGACACACTGAACTGGTCGGTGGAGCGAAGGGTTTCATCGACTCCTAGCCCAGCGTGAGGCAGAGTAAACGTTGATGTCTCGGAAGACGCGTGGTGCGTCCCGAGACATCAACGTTTAATGCGAGCGTTAGGGTCCTGCAAGGTGGTCGGCTGGTGTTCAGCTGCGACGAGCGCGCTGTGCTCTCACCCTTTGGGCGGCCCAGGCGACGAGCCCCGTGACCGCTCCGACGAGGGTGCCGGTGACGAGGCTGGAAACCGCGGCGAAGCCACGGATGATCCAGCCCTGTGTTTCAGCCCCTAGGTGCTGAAGATTGCCGCCGAGACTGGGCTCATCGCCAGCGAAGGCGTAGGACCACAGCAGTTGATGCCCAAGCATGAGAAAAAATCCGTAGAACGCGCCCACGACCAGCAGGGTCAGGAAGGGGTTCGGGACCTTTTTCCACAGGACGACGAAAATCCACACCGCCAGCGGGACGAACACGAACAGCGCATTGACGAAGCTGCCCTCCTCGATCAGGTGCAGGTCGTGGAATACGACGCGCGGCGTGGCCAACAGGGCAAGCCCGATTATCGCGGGCAGGGGGAGCCCCAACGGGCTGCATGGTTGTTGCGGTGCGGCCGGAAGGTTCTTCGATGGAGACATGTTTTTGGTCATGTCCCCACGCTAGAAAGCTACTGGGGTTGGCACATCCGTCTGCCGGCGTTGTCTGTATACGTCCCGGAGCGACAATCCCGTCTGCGGGGGTCGTTCTAGAGGCCAGTCACCAAGGCAGCTAGGTCCAACCGGCGGTCCCGCAGCACCACGTCCGCGGCCTGCTTCAGCGCCGGTTTGGCGCAGAAAGCAACACCGAGGCCGGACGCGGCCAACATGTCGAGGTCGTTGGCGCCATCGCCAATGGCCATGACATGCGCCGGAACCACGCCGAATTCCTCGGCCCATTGCTTGAGCTTGACCGCCTTCATAGCGCGATCAACCACGGCGCCGATCACGGTTCCGGTGAGCTCTTCACCGGCGGCACCGCGTTCGGTGCCCAACACGTTCGCCTCGTATCGATCCAACTCTAGGGCCTCGGCGATCGGCTTCAGGACCTGCACGAACCCGCCGGAGACAACGCAGACCGGCCAATTGCGGGCTTGATACGCGCTGACGAGAGCCTCGGCGCCGGGGGAGAAGGTCACCCGGTTTTGTTGCACGTCCTCGATGACGCTCAGCGGCAGCCCGCCTAGGGTCTTGACCCGGGCGTGCAGGGACTGGGCGAAGTCTAGTTCGCCGCGCATGGCGGCCTCCGTCACCGCCGCGACTTCCTCTTCCTTGCCTGCGTGGGCGGCCAGTTGTTCAATGACCTCCTCATTGATCAGGGTGGAGTCAACATCCATGATCAGCATGCGCCGTTGCGCCGTAACATGCTCTGCAGGTACCACGGCAACCCGCAGGTTCGAGGCCGTTTGGGCGGCTAACGCGGTTTCGAGGAGAGCCAGCAGGTCTTTCGCGTCAACCTCCTCACTCGTGCCGACCCAAAGACGGTGAGCCACCCAGTGATCGCTGTCTGCGGTGGGGTGTTCCCGCCAAGCGCAGCTCACGGCGGACAGCGACTTGGTAACGATCTCCAAGGCGTTATTGAGCTGTTCGACGGCGGAGCGTCGCTGTCGCTCTTCACCGAGAGCCTGATAGAGCGTCACCAGTGACAGCGTCGGGCAGGCTTGTGAGAACTCCTCAGGCGCGGCGACCGCGGGGAGGTAGGAAGTTTCAGACATGCTACAACCGTACCCAAAAAGGTTAAGCGCCTAAGAATTAGGGACTCATTATTGGTGTCCTTTTCAAGCGTCGGGAGCTAGTGGCTTAGGCTTGTTGTCATGAGTACTGTCTTGGAGTTTTCCGATGTTGAGGTGCTGCGTGGCCGCAAACATCTGCTGAAAAATATTAACTGGTCCGTCGCCGAAACCGATCGGTGGGTCGTTGTTGGCCCCAACGGTGCGGGGAAGACGACGTTGCTTCAGCTCGCCGCGGCACGGTTGCACCCAACCAAAGGCAGTGTCTCGATCCTGGATGAGACCTTGGGCGGCGTCGATGTCTTTGAACTCAGACCGCGGATCGGTTTGTCTTCGGCGGCGCTGAACTTACAGATCCCCGAATTTGAGAAGGTCATCAACGTCGTGGTGACCGCATCGTACGGTGTCTTGGGCCGGTGGCGAGAAGAATACGACAAGATGGATTTGCGCCGCGCCTACGAGCTTTTGGACGAGTGGGGGATGGGCTCCTTCATGAACCGTAAGTACGCGACGCTCTCCGAAGGGGAACGCAAACGTGCCCAGATCGCGCGCGCCTTGATGACGGACCCGGAGCTGCTCCTCCTCGACGAACCGGGTGCGGGTCTGGACCTCGCGGGCCGGGAAGACTTGGTGAAGAAGCTCAGCGAATTCGCGGCCGACGAATACGCACCGACCACCATCGTGGTCACCCACCATCTCGAAGAGATTCCACCCGGATTCACTCACGTCTTGCTGCTGAAGGACGCCGAGATCGTGGCGGCCGGACCGATCAAGGAAACCCTGAGCGAAGAGAACTTGAGCAAGACCTTTGACCGGGACCTCAAGGTCACCGAGCACAACGGCCGCTACACGGCCATTGCACGCTAGCACCGGCGCAGCGCCCAGATGGATCTTCTTTCTGTCGTCCTGATCGTGATCGCGGGCCTCTGGGCCGGCACGATCAACGCGGTGGTGGGTTCCGGAACCCTTGTGACTTTTCCGGTGCTGGTCGCCCTCGGTTACCCTCCGGTGACGGCCACGATTTCAAACGCGATGGGCCTGATCGCGGGAAACATCTCCTCCTCGTGGGGGTACCGGCGAGAAATCTACCAGGTTCGACATACTCTGGTCCGGCTGCTGCCTGCCTCGCTGCTTGGTGGCATCGCCGGGGCTAGCCTGCTGCTTCACCTGCCGGACACCGTGTTCGCCTACGTGGCACCCGTGTTGATCGTGCTCGCGATCCTCTTAGTGGCTTTTCAGCCGAAGCTGGCCGAGCTCGTCCGGACACGCCAGAAACCGGTTGGCTCGGCACCGGCGGTGCCCGCGGTTTCCTTGGGCCTTGTCGCGGCGGTTTTCTTCACCGGCATCTACGGCGGCTACTTCGTCGCGGCCCAAGGCGTGTTGCTGATGGGGATCATGGGTGTGTTGCTCAACGGGACACTGCAGCAGGCCAACGCGTTGAAGAACATTCTCGTCTTAGGCGTGAACGTGATCGCGGCGATCTCCTACCTCATTTTCGCCTTCGAACGGATCGAATGGCCGGTGGTCGGGTTGATCGCGCTGTCCTCCTTCGTCGGTGGCAATATTGGTGCCCGCATCGGCCGCAAACTCTCGCCGCTGGCGTTGCGTGGCGTCATCATCGTGCTCGGTCTGATCGCACTGGGCGTGATGCTCTCGAATCTGATCACCGGCAACGCCTAGCAGGCCGAACCAAGATTGAGTGCGCGTCGATTTCCACTGAAGCCAAAACAGGCGTAAAGTTATTAGCTGGTTCAAAACACAAAAGCAGAGATGTGGATGTGCGAGCCAACGATAATCTTTTGCCTTGGCCGCTGGCAAAATCCAGGGGCCCGAACAAGGAAGAACACATGAAAGCTGAAATCCACCCAGAGTACGGTCCGGTCATTTTCCACGACCTGGCATCCGGCGAAAAGTTCCTGACCCGTTCCACCGTGACCACCGCTGAAAAGACTGAGCAGTGGGAAGACGGTAACACCTACCCGGTCATCGACGTTGAAATCTCTGCTGCCTCCCACCCGTTCTACACCGGTAAGCAGCGCATCCTCGACTCCGCAGGTCGCGTCGAGCGCTTCAACGCTCGCTTCAAGGGCTTCGGCGGCAAGAAGTAAGCACCGAAGTACTGTTCATTCTTTGTTGATGGCCCCCAACCACGCTGGTTGGGGGCCATCAACGTTTCCAAGGCTGACTGGGTGGCGCGCTTCCCGGAAACCGGATAAGAGCGTGGCCCGCACAGCGAAAGTTGTGTTCGCGTTGGTTTGGCCGACGGCCCCGAAAGCCCAGTAAACACGTGTGGCGGTTTGGGCTCTGGCGCGCTAGGCGTCGCCCGTCCAGTACCGGAAACGATGCCCTAGGGGCCTCGGCTTTAGCGGTCTTCGGGAGCCTGGTCCGAAGTTTTATCCTCGAAGTTCAACTCGTCACGACCAACCATCCACGGTGCCGGGATCATGAGGTCCTCCTCTTCTTCTGCCGCAGGCGCAGTAGCAGCCGGGACGGCGGCGTAGGAGACCTTGCCGGCCGAATCACGCAATGCGAAGCCGACCGCGAGAGCCGCGAAGAACAATGTGCCAATTCCGAACGGATTGGCGATGGCAGCTGCCATGCCCGCCATGTCCGGGCCGCCAAAGTGCTCAAGCATGCTCTTGGCCTCCGGGCGGCCAAAATCAGGACAGAGAAAACCAAATACGGTCCCCGCAAGCAAGGACAACAAGAAGAAGCCAGCTGCGCGGTTGCTCAGGCCAAGCCCGGTGTTGCGTTCACGCACCCACGGCACCCACACGATCAGCAGGTACGCGACCAGCAGCACGGGCAAGCCTACCGAGCTGAGGATCACCGTCATGGTTCCGTCAATGTCAAAAAGCTTCCGGCCAGCCGCAGCCCAGAGCGGAACGAGGACGGACAGGACCATACCTACCCCGGTCATCGCCCGGGAAAAAGCGGAGGAGTGCATGCTCCTAAGCCTATAGGATGGTCATCGTGACTGTTCAAAAACACGGTGAGTACAAGGTTCCTGGCGGCAAGCTGGTTATCGCGGACCTCGAGGTCGACCAGCAAAGAATCGTCGCGGCTAGCATCAACGGAGACTTCTTTCTCGAGCCCGATGACGCGCTGGCCGACATCAATGCGGCCCTGACCGGGCTTTCGACCGAATCCTCCAGCGACGCCTATGTGCAGGCCATTGAGACAGCTCTGTCGGCACGCGGTGACGCGCCGGTGTTGTTCGGTTTCGATGCCCAATCGATCGCCATCGCCGTCCGCCGCGCCCTCGGCAAGGCCAGCACGTGGGATGACCACGAATGGGAGATCCTGCCGCCGACCCCGTTGCCGATCACCACGCAGGTTGCTCTCGATCAGATCCTGACGGAACGTGTTGGCTCGGGCCTGCGCAAACCGGCGATGAGGCTCTGGCAGTGGACCGAACCGGCCGTGGTCATCGGTTCCTTCCAATCCCTGCGCAATGAGGTCGACGCCGAGGCGGCCCAGCGCCACTCGGTCCAGGTGGTTCGCCGGATCTCCGGCGGCGGCGCCATGTTCATGGAGGAAGACAATTGCGTCACCTATTCGCTGTACGCCAAGCAATCGCTGGTCGACGGTCTTTCCTTTACCGACTCCTACCCATTCTTGGACGGCTGGGTGATGGAGGCGCTGGAGAAGACCGGCGTGGAGGCGTTCTACAAGCCGCTCAATGACATCGCGACGCCAGAGGGAAAGATCGGCGGGGCCGCGCAAAAACGCCTCTCCAACGGTGGCCTCCTGCATCACGTGACCATGAGCTACGACATCGACGCGGAGAAGATGACCCAGGTGTTGCGGATTGGCCGGGAGAAGATTTCCGACAAGGGGATCGCCTCCGCCAAGAAACGGGTTGACCCGCTGCGCCGTCAGACGGGTCTTTCCCGGCCGGAGATCTTCGACGTGTTGATGGAAACGTTCGCCGCGAAGTACGGGGCGACCGTCGGAGAGGTCGGCGTCGAGGAGTTGGCGGCAGCCGAGGAACTGGCCGCAGCGAAGTTCGCCACTCCGGAATGGACGGCCCGCGTCCCCTAGGAGAACAGGCTAGTCGGCGTCTGGATCCGGCACCGCGGGCTTGAGCACCCGCAAAGTTCGCTGTGCCTCGTCGAGTTCCTCGACCACGATGCGCCGCAAGGCGGCTGGCGCGGTGGAGTTTTCGTCCAGCCAACGCCGGGCAGCGACGACCAGCGGGTTGGTCTGCTCGTCGCCCAACCGTGAATCGAGGTTCGTCGGAAACATGCCGCTGACCATGCGCGTTGCGATGCCGATGCTGTGCTCCTCCCACGCCTGAGAGATCCAATCGAAATACCGGGCGTCGAAGGGATCCAACAACTCGGCATTGCCCGAGCGAAAACCGGTGATGGTCGCGCTGAGCAGCTCGTTCGATAGGTCTCCGGAGAAGATCTGTTCCCACGCGCGTTGCTTCGCCTCAAGGGTCGGAATGGCAGCGGCGGCGGCCGCGAAACCAACCTCGGTGGTGGTGTTCGGCCGCAACCGCCGATACTGCTCCAACTCATCGATGTTGGCGGCTCCTTGCGTGCTCAGCCCCAGCAGCGCAGACCAACGCAGCGCATCGGTACTGGTGATCCCCCCAAGCTGCTCGCCAACCGGGGTGTCCAATAGCTCCTCCAGCCACTGATCGGCGACGTCCGTGCACCGTCCGGTGGCGGTTAGGGTGCGCGCGGCGATCATCTGTTCCTGCGCGTCTAGGCCCGGTAGCAACGCCAGCAGATTGGTGGCGACGGCACCGGCGGCATTGCCCCGGTCGCAGGGCACCACGAATCTCTCCATGGCCGTGACGATGTTTGTGTTGACCATGTTGAATAACGTCACGGGTTGCAACTGCGGCAGCAGTGTCAGGGCGGCCCGGATGAACGTGGCGGCCGGCAGGCGGGCGTCCCGGACCATGTTCCACAGGCCAGCCCAGATGGTGGCATTGGCCAACTCGTCCTCTGTGACGCCGCCGAGAACTGCCTGTAGGTCTTGGCC
>CAYZBX010000049.1:0-11238 GCA_964476735.1 uncultured Micrococcaceae bacterium | reverse complement strand
CCTGCGCATCCGACTTGGTGTGCCCGATCAGCCCCACCGGGCCGCGCTTGATCCAACCGGTGGCGTACATGCCGGCGATGTGCTGGCCTGCCTCGGCCAACACCCGGCCGGCCTCGTTGGTGATGACGCCCTTGGCCGCGTCGTACGGCACCTCGTCCAGCTCGGAGCCGTGGTAGCCGACGGCCCGGTAGACCGCCTGGACCGGGTAGTCGATGAACTCGCCGGTGCCCACGATGCCGCCGGAGCCGTCCAGCTCCTGACGCTCCATGCGGATGCCGACCACCTTGCCGTCCTCGCCGAGGATCTCCTGCGGGGACTGCAGGAAGTGCAAGTGCAGGCGCCGGGAGGCGCCGGTGTCCTGTTCCTCCACCAGCCAGTTGGTCAGCGTGTTGACCATGGTCTTGATCTGGTTGTTGGTGCGGATGGCCTCGTCGGAGGCCTCGTCGAAGTCGAAGTCTTCCGGGTAGAGCACGATGTCCACGTCCCGGGAGTGGGACAGTTCGCGCAGCTCCAGCGGGGTGAACTTCACCTGGGCCGGGCCGCGGCGGCCGAACAGGTGCACGTCCGTCACCGGGGACTTCTTCAGGGCCTGATAGACGTTGTCCGGGATCTCGGTGACCAGCAGGTCATCGGCGTGCTTGGACAGCATCCGGGCCACGTCCACGGCCACGTTGCCGTTGCCGATGACGGCGATCTGCTTGGCGTTCAGCTCCCAGTCCCGGGAGACGTCCGGGTGCCCGTCGTACCAGGAGACGAAGTCGGCCGCCCCGTAGGAGCCCTCGAGCTCCACGCCCGGGATGTCCAGGTCGGCGTCGTAGAGCGCGCCTGTGGCGAAAATCACCGCATCGTAGTGCTCGCGCAGGTCCGCGAGCTTCAAGTCTGTGCCGTAGTTCACGTTGCCGAGGAAGCGGATGTCGCCGCGGTCCATCACCTTGTGCAGGGCGTTGATGATGCCCTTGATGCGAGGGTGGTCGGGAGCGACGCCGTAGCGGATGAGACCGAACGGGGCCGGGTACCGGTCGAACAGGTCAATGCTGAATGTGGTGTCCCTGTCGACCTTGGTGAGGATATCGGCGGCGTAGACGCCGGCAGGCCCTGAACCAATGACAGCGACCCGCACGTCACGGGTCGTGAAAGTATCAGACACGGAGAAATCTTCCCTTCAACATTGCTTGCAGCGGGCCGTTCAGCCCAGTAGATCATTCTACCTAAGGCCTATAGTTGGAATTACCATGACCGAATTAGCGGCACAGGCCGAATACCGCAAGGGACTGCTCTACGGCACCCTGTCCTACCTGAGCTGGGGCGTGCTGCCGATCTACCTGTATTTCACCAGGCCGGCCAGCGCGATCGAGGTGGTCGCCGCCCGCGTGGTGTTTTCACTGGTGGTCTGCGTGCTGATCCTGCTGGTGCTCCGCCAGCTCAAGGACGCCACCGCGCTGCTGCGGGACGTGAAGCTGCTGCGCATCGTGGCGGCAGCCTCGGTGTTCGTCATGGCAAACTGGTCGATTTACACCTACTTGGCCAGCGTCGACAACCTCATCGAGGGCTCGCTGGGCTACTTCATCAACCCGATCATCTCAGTGTTGCTGGGCGTCGTCTTCCTCAAGGAGCGGCTGCGGCCCATGCAGTGGCTCGCGGTGGGACTGTGCGGGGCCGCCGTCGCCGTGCTGACCTTCGCCTACGGGCAGGTCCCGTGGTTGGGGCTGTCGCTGGCGATCACCTTCGGCCTGTACTCGCTGATCAAGACGCAGGTGAACCGGCGCACGACGGCGCTGGCCTCCCTGACCGTGGAGACCGCGCTGATGGCGCCGCTGGGGGTCCTCGCGGTGGCGTGGTTGGCCAGCCGCGGTCAGGCCACCTTCCTCTCGCTCGGACCCGGCCACTTCTGGGTGCTCGCCCTGGGCGGGGTGGTCACGGTGCTGCCGCTGCTGCTCTTCGGGGCTGCCGCCGGCCGGCTTCCGCTGACCATGGTGGGCCTGCTGCAGTTCCTCTCCCCGATCGTCATCTTCCTCATCGCGGTGCTCGTCTTCCGGGAGCCGATGCCGGCGGAACGCTGGATCGGCTTCTTCCTCGTCTGGTGCGCGCTGCTGATCTTCGTTTTCGACATGCTCTTCCACCAGCGCAAGCCCTTCATGCGCTCGGCCCGGCTGCGCGTCTAGCCAGCCCCGCCGGCAGGGATAGGATGGAGGCGTGGCTGAGATGTTCTTGGAAAAATTCGCGTCCCTGATCCAAACCTATTACGAAGACTCCTGGGTTCCCGACGACGGTTACACCGAACGGGAGTTGGCCCAACAACTGGATGCTGCCCGCCTCGACGAAGACATCCCGCTGGTGCTCTCCGAGTTCTACCGGGCGCTGGGGCACTGCGATGACTTCATGGAGACCACGCTGTTCTTCTTCGACCCGGACGAGCTGGAGGTCGAGGACGAGCTGCTGCTGTTCCTGGAGGACGAGAACGAGCGCTTCGTCTGGGGCTTCGCGCTCACCGACCTGTCGGTGCCGGACCCGCTGATCTACCGACGCACGGTGGCCACCGGGGAAACCATCCCGGAGAAGTCCACCTTCAGCGAGTTCGTGCTGGAGCACTTCGACTGGTACTTCGAGCAGCTCGACGAGCAGGTGGAGCAGCTGGAAGAAGAGGACGCCTGACGCTGTGGACAGCACTGGGTTGGCCGCCTGGCAGCGGCACTGGTTGGCGAAGACGCGGACCCCCTCGTGGGCGCCGGACGGCTACGTTTGCCCGTTCTGCGAGCTCGCCGCCGGGGACCCCTCGGACCGGGACAACCTGTGCGAGCTGAGTGATCTGGTCTATCAAGACGAGCTGGTCATGGCGTTCATCGCCTGCGACGGTTTCGGCCCGCGCCCCGGGCACGTGATGATCGTGCCGACGCGGCACTACGAGACTCTGTACACGCTGCCCGAGGACGTGCAGGGCGCCATCATGCGGCTGGCCCAGGAGCTCTCCTACGCGATCAAGCTGGCGTGGTCCCCGGACGGGGTATCCACCCGCCAGCACAACGAACCGCACGGCAACCAGCACGTCTGGCACTACCACCTGCACATCTTCCCGCGCTACCAAGGCGACAACCTGTACCGGCAGCTGCGCGAACGCCTGCCGATCGACTTCCGCGCAGCCAAGGCGTCCGAGCTGAAGGCCGCGCTGGCCACGGTGCAGGCCAGTAAACGCGACTTCGGCCTCTAGTCGGCCCACTCCACAACCGCGCGTGCTTGGGTCGCCTTTCCACAGGGGCCACACCGGGGCAGACCTGCCAGCACCGCCGGATCCTACCGTTGGTCCATGAGTTCACCGCAGCCGCAGGATTCCCGGCATCATCGACAGCATGATCCGGTGCACGATGACGTGCAGGCGCCCCTGCATGACCAACTGCAACGGGCGTTTGCCGCCGTCCTTGCGCAGCGGCCAGCCGCCGAGGGCGCGCCCCGATGGCTGGACCCCGACGCGGAGCTGCTTGAACGCTACCTCGCCGCCAAGAAATACGTGCACCAGTTCAATGCCCTGCTCGCCTTCGCGCAGACGGAGAGACCGAGCCTGACCGCCGAAGAACTCACCGCGGAATTCCTGCAGCGGCAGGACAACGGCAAGATCCTACGCAAGGCCAGCCTCCACTACGCTCAGGCCCACCGGGTGGACAGCAACCGGGCCCGCCACCGACTGCTCTTAGCGGTTAATCTCAAACACTACGGCGCGGACATCCTCGCCCAGCTCAGCGTCGGGAAGATCTCACCGCGGGCCGCAGAGTTGGCCGCAGCCAAACTCAACTCCATCCCGGAACCCAACCCCAAGCTGGACCACGCCGGAGTCCCGTGGGCGCCCGGGGCCTACGAACGTGCCCGCGAGCAGGCCGAGCAGGCCAAACGCCAACTCGGCGCGGACCTCGGTGAGCTGGCCCAACGCAGCGACTCCGAGGGCGACTTCCTCCATGGCGCGGACAAGCTCCGCGAACAACACCACCCGGAGCCCGCGCAGCTGCGGCACGCCAGGACCGTCAAGAAACGGTACATCCGGACCCGCACCGCCGCCGATGGCATGACCTACCTCGAGGCCTACCTCTCCACGGGACAAGCCGAGACCGCTATGCGCACCATCAAGGCGCTCGCGGCCCGACGCCGCGCCACCGGCCAGGCAAGAACACTCACCAACAACCAGTTGCTGGCCGACGTGGCCGTCGAGCTGCTCACCGGCCACGCCCAACCCGCGGGACCCGCCCACGCCGCCCACGGCGGAAGCTTCGACGCGTCTGCTCAAAGCCAGCTCGGCACACCCATAACCCCGGTCCAGCCGCGCATCTTCCTGATGCTGACGCTGACCGAATGGGTCAACCTCGGCGGCTACCTCGATCCATCCCGTATGGGCTACCTCAACAAGCACTACCCGCAGCTCTACCGGCAGGCGGAGAAGAACCGTGCCTTCTACGGGCAAGACCCGGGCAACAGGCGTGGCCGGCACCCGGTGGGAGTCCACGAGTCCGGCGCGACCGCCACCATCGTCGGCTCCGCGAACAAGTTAGCTACCGCAGAAGCGGCCACGTTGACCGCACAGGCCGCGATGATGAGCGTGCTACTCACCGACCCGGTCACCGGCTACCCGCTGGGCACCACCAAACGCGTGCGCCGGGTCAGCCCTGAGGTCGCCGAGCTGGTCACGATTCGGGATCAATACTGCCGCTACCCCGGCTGCCGGGAACCGGCCATCGATTGCGAGCTGGACCATGTCAACGAGTTCGCCGGCGGCGGGCACAGCAGCTACCGCAACAGCGCTCGGCTTTGCCGGGAACACCACCTGGCCAAAAGCGCGGGCTGGCTGACCGTCCACCCGGATACTAACTGTGGCGACGGGGCGCTCGTTTTCGTGGATACAAAAGCCGGTCAGAAGCGCTACACCCAGCCGGCACTGCCGCTGGATGACAAGGCGTGGCGGGCCCACAAACAAGAGGAAGAGGCGGCCAACCCGCCGCCGTTCTAGCGGTGTAGCGGCAGCGGCCTTCGGCTCTAGAAGTCCCGGTCCACCACCGCATCGGCGAAGGTCTGCAGAGCCTTCTTCGCGGTGCTGGAGGGCAGCGACTCCAGCGCGGCCTTGCCCTCGGAGGCCCAGCGCCGGGCGTAATCCCAAGACTCGTTGGCGACGGGATGGGCGGCAAGCTCTTCGACCAGCCCGGCAAGCACGGCATCGTCGCTGAGGTCGCCGTCGACCTTGGCCAGCAGTTCCGCGGCCACCGGGTCAGTGGCGGCCCGCTTGTCTAGCAGCAGGATCGGCAGCGTGCGCACGCCCTCGCGCAGGTCGGTGCCTGGGGTCTTGCCGGAGACCTCGTGCGGGCTTGTCACGTCGATGACGTCGTCGGCCAACTGGAAGGCTGTGCCCACTTTCTCCCCGTAGGCGGTGAGCTGGTCGATCTGCTCCCGGGTGCCGCCGCCCAGCAGGGCACCAACCCGGCCGCAGGCGGCGATCAGCGAGGAAGTCTTCCCGGAGATGACCTCGAGGTAGTGCTCCAGCTCGTCCGTCTCCGGTTCCCGTCCGGTGGTCTCCAGCAGTTGGCCCATGACCAGTCGCTCAAACGTCTCGGCCTGAATCGCCACAGGTTCCGGGCCGAGGGTGCTCATCAAACGGGCGGCCCGGGCAAAGATTAAGTCCCCGGTCAGGATGGCGACGGAGTTGCCCCAGATCTGGTGGGCGGCCTCGGCACCGCGGCGCATCTGCGCCGAATCCATCACGTCATCGTGATACAGAGTGGCCAGGTGGGTGAGTTCCAGCACGACGGCGGCATCCTTGACGGCGTCGTTGACCTCCCCTACGGCCATGGCGGCCAGCACGGCCAGCAGCGGGCGGACCCGTTTGCCGCCGGCCAGCAGCAGGTGCCGCGAGGTCACATCGGCGAGCACGTTGTTTTGCTTGACGGCCTCAGCCAACCGCTCCTCGATGTCCGCCATGGCCTCCATCACGGACATGGCTAAGGCGGGGTCTTCTGCCAACGGGTCAAACCCGGCAGGCAGTTTAATGTCTTCGGACAACTTCGGCTTCATGCTCGCTCATGGTCGGTTTTGGTGTGGTGCAAGTGCGGCAAACAACTTCTGCCAATCTTAGGCAGCTTATCAACCCGGCCGCTAGGCTTCCGGCTTAAACCCGCGGTGCAGCGCGACAATCCCGCCGGTCAGGTTCTTGTACTGGACGTTCTGCCAGCCCACCTTCATCAGCTTCTCAGACAGCTGCTGCTGGTTCGGCCAGGCCGCGATCGATTCGGCCAAGTACACGTAGGCGTCCGCGTTCGAGGAGGCCAGTTTGGCCCCCTCCGGCAGCGCCTTCATCAGGTACTCCATGTAGACCTTGCGGAACGGCTTCCAGGTCGGGTGGGAGAACTCGCACACCACCACGCGTCCGCCCGGCTTGGTGACGCGCAGCATCTCGGAGAGCGCGATCTCCGGGCTGAGGATGTTGCGTAGCCCGAAGGAGATGGTGGTGACGTCGAAGGAATCGTCTTTGAACGGCAGGTTCATCGCGTCTGCGGCCACGAAGTCGATGTCCGGGCGGCGGCGTTTGCCGACCTGCAGCATGCCCACGGAGAAGTCGGAGGCTACTACATCGATGCCCATGTCCGCGTACGGTTCGGAGCTGGAGCCGGTGCCGGCGGCGATGTCTAGGACGCGTTGCCCGGGCACGGCACCGGTGGCGGCCACCACTTCCCGGCGCCAGTACCGGGTTTGGCAGAGGGATAAAACGTCGTTAGCAAAATCATACTTTGGCGCCACCTCATCAAACATTGCGGCGACTTCCTGCGGGTTTTTTTCCAAAGATGCACGATTCACATCTGCTATTGTTGCACTCTTTCCGCGGCGTCAATAATTATGCAGGAACCTCCGCTATGCTTAGAGCCGTCATGGACTCAGACAAGACCCCTGCCGACCTTCAGCTTATGAGCTACAGCTTTGCTGTCCCTGCGGCGACGTTTCAGTCAGCGCGGCAGCGGTTGGGCGGGGAAGAATCCGTTTGGTTGCGTGATGGCCATGGGCTGTTGGGTTTCGGCTCGCTCGGCGGTGCCAGCGCGGCGGGTGCGGAACGTTTCGCGCAGCTGCGCTCCGCGTGGCGACGCTGGGTCCAGGCGACGACGAAGATCACCGACCCGCAGGCGCCCTGGCTGGCCACCACGCCCGGCGTGGGGCTGCTCGCCTTCTCCGCAATCGCCTTCGCAGACAACTCCGAACGCACCTCCGTCATCCGCATCCCCGAGCTGGTGCTCGGGCACCGCTTGGCCGATGACGCGGACAACGGCTTCCGGGAGGACCACACCGCCGACCAGGCCCGCAGCTGGCTCACGTGGGTGCTGCCGCGGCACCGCTTCGCGGAGCTGCTTGGCCGCACCGAACCTGCCCAGAGCAGCCAGCTCGGCCCGGCGGAGCACGCGCAGCTGCAGCGGGCGGCCCTAGCCGAACTCGACAGCCGGCTCTCCCCCGCAGCTGACGAACCCGCCCCGACGGCGTTTAACGCCGAGCTGGCCCAAGGCTGGATCAGTGACGACCAGTACGTGCGCTCGGTCGAGGAGGGCCTGCGCCGGCTCTCCGCCGGGGAGGCGGAAAAGCTGGTGCTCAGCCGGGACGCGATCGTCTCCGCGCAGCGGGACATCCCGGTCAGGGACGTCCTCGCCCAGCTCGCGGCACGGTACCGGCAGTGCTGGACGTACTCGGTTGCCGACGGCGCCGGTCAACGGCTGCTCGGCTCCACCCCGGAGATGCTCATCAAGTCCCAGTCCGGACACGTCTCCGCCCGGCTGCTGGCCGGCACCCTAGACCGGGTCGGGCACGAGGGCGACGCCGACTACCCGGTGCGCAACCTGCTGCAGAACCAGAAGCAGCGGATCGAGCACCAGTTCGCCATCGACTCGCTCACCGCGGAACTGGGCACCATGGTGCGTGGCCTGCACGCGCCGGAGGAGCCATTCCTCTTGGAACTGCCCAATGTGTGGCATCTGGCCTCCGACGTGTCCGCCGAGTTGACCGACGCGGCCCGGGCCTCCGGTTGCGCCATCATGGACCTGGTGGAGCGGGTGCACCCCACCGCGGCGGTTTGCGGCACCCCGACCCCGGTCGCCCAGGAACTGATCTACGAGCTGGAGGGCTACGACCGCGGCTGGTACGCCGGCCCGGTGGGTTGGCTGGACGACGCCGGTAACGGCGAGTTCGGCATCGCCCTGCGCGGCGGCGTCCTCGAGACCCCACGGCGCCTGCGGTTGTACGCCGGCTGCGGGATCGTGGTCGGCTCCGACGCGCGGACCGAGCTGGCCGAAACCTACGCCAAGCTGCGGCCGATGCTGCAGGCCGTGGCGTTGGCCTGACTATTCCTCGGTGGCGTCAGCGGCCCCCTCGGCTGTGTCGGTGGCGGTGACTTCGGCGCCGAGTTCCGCCTGGCGGCGCACGAAGAAGTCCCGCCGGCGCTGCGCCAATTCACTGCGCTGCGCCGGTACCTCCAGCACCCGGATGTCTTGCGGCATCTGATGCAGGGCCGAGAGCAGCGTGTTCTCATCATCCACGTACTGGTAGACCAACCCGTAGGCGGAGCACAGCGCGGCGATGTTCACGTCCTGCGGGGTGCCGAAGAGCCGCTCCACGCGCTCGGCCATGCCCGCCCGGCCGGCCACCAGCGCGTGTTCGAGGGTGTTGAAGATCGCTCCGCCGTGATCGTTGATGATCACCACGTTCAGCTTGGGCCGGTTCTCCCCGTTGACCTGCAGGAACGCGTTGGTGTCGTGCAGGAATGTCAGATCCCCGACCAGCACCGTCACGGTCTCCCCGGTCGCCAGCGAGATGCCGGCGGCGGTGGACAGCGAGCCGTCGATGCCGGCTAACCCCCGGTTGGCGTAGATCCGCGCGGAGGGGTAGAACGAGGGTCGGGCGGCAATGTCGACCTCCCGGATCGTGTTCGAGGAGCCCAAAAACAGCGGGCCGCGGACGTTCTCCCAGACCATCTGGGCCACCCGCAGCGCAGAGATCCGGTCCCGATGGAAGTGCGAGGTCTCCGCGACCTCGTCGATGTTCTGTTGTGCCTTCACGGCGGCCTGCTGCCAGGCGTTGAGCCAGCCGGCGGGGCCGAAACCGGCAAAGTCGGCCAGCTGCTGGATGTTCTCGATGATCCGTTCGCCGCGTTTGCCCGGTTCAAACCAGCTCACCGGCTCCGGCAGGAATATCGCCTTCTCGATCCCCGGTTCCTTCAGCAGCCCGGCGATCTGTCGGGTCAGGGTGGGCCGGCCGAAGACCACCACGCGCTCGATCTGCTGGTAGATCTGGGTGGGCGGGAAGCTCAGCTCCCCCATCTCCGGGTCGAAGGTCTTGGTCGGCAGCAGCGCCGGGTACGCGTTGATGCTGTTGTTACCGAAACGCGCGTTGGAGCTCGGTTCAGCGAACAGCGGCAGCCCCATGGAACGAGCGAACGCCTCGGCCACCGGACCGGCCTGGTGCCCGGCGACCACCACGGTCTTGCGCTGCGCCAGTCCGCGCAGGCTGATCTCCACCTCGGTCTGCTGAGGCGGCACGATCTGCGGCGGGGAGAGCGGCGTGACGGTGGCGAAGAACTCCGCACCACCGGTGTCCTCGGCCAACGGGATGAGCGGCTCGTCAAAGCCAATGTTCAGCTGGATGGGCCCGGCGGGATTGAGCTGGTCCCCGTCGGCGTTGACTCCGAGCAGGCAGAGGGCCGCGGCGCGGATCCGGTCCCGGAGCTGGCCGGCCGGCAGGTCGCTGTCGATCTGGACCTGGCAACGGGTGTGTTCGGTGAAGAAGCCGTGGCTGGTCGTCTGGTTGGCTCCGGTGCCGTGCAGGCGTTTCGGCCGGTCCGCGCTGAGTACCACCAGCGGCGTGTCCGTGTGGTGGGCCTCCATGACACCGGGCAGCAGGTTGCCGACCGCAGTCCCGGAGGTGGTGGCCACTGCAGCCGGACGGCCACTGGCCTGGGCCATGCCGAGCGCGGCGAACGCCGCGGAGCGTTCGTCGATGCACATGTGCACATCCAGCAGCCCGGCGTCCTCGGCCTCGGCCGCGGCGTAGGCCAGCGGGGCGCTGCGGGATCCCGGGCACAAGACGAGGTGTCGCAGCCCGGTTTGGATCAATTCGGCCAGAATGAGCCGGGCGGTTAACAGGGATGGGCTGGTCGCAGACATGCTCACTATCCTAGCGTCTGCGGACCAGCCCATTCCCGTGTGGCGGGGTTAGCTTAGGCGGGGGCTACTTGTTCTTGCCCTTGTTGTTGCCTTTGTCCTTGTTCCCCTTGCTCTGGCCCTTGCCCTTGCCGCCGCCGGGGTTGGATTTGGCCGGCTTGTAGACCATGACGATGGATGGTCGCGGTGCTGCCACCTTGTCGCCGACCTGGACCGGGCTTCCGGCGCCGAGCATGTCCGGCCAGTAGGAGGTGTGGGCGCCCCAGGTGCCGTCCTCACCCGGGTGCTGGACGGCGACGAAGACGGCGTCCTCGCGGTCGTGGACCACCGGGCCGCAGGTCTCTGCGCCGGCCGGCACGGCCAGGAACTGTTCCACCTTGCCGCGGTTCTGCCCGGTCAGGGTGACCTTGTGCAGGGCGTCGCACAGGCCCATGGTGCCGGGCTGACCGTCGGTGGAGATCCACAGGTTGCCCTGGGAGTCGAAGGCCAGGTTGTCCGGGCAGGAGATCGGCGAGACCAGTTCCTTCGGGAAGCCGGAGAAGTAGGTGGAGTCATCCACACGTGGGTCGCCGGCCACCAGCAGGATGTTCCAGGTGAAGCTGGTGGCGGTGGCGTCGTTGCCGGCCTCGGTGAACTCGATGACGTGGCCGTCGCGGTTGATGGTGCGCGGGTTGGCTTCGTCGGCCGGGGCCTGACATGCGGCGCCGCGGCGGGTGTTGTTGGTCAGCGCGATGTACACCTTGCCGGTCTGTGGGCTGACGTCAACGTCCTCCGGGCGGTCCGTCTTGGTGGCGCCCATCTTGTCCGCCGCCTGCCGGGTGTAGACCAGCACCTCGTCGATGGCCATGCCCGGAACCATGGACTTGTTGTCCTTGGTCAGGGCTATCCACTTGCCGCGGCCGTCGAAGGACCCGTCGGCGGGTACCGCGCCGGAGCCGTCGATCTCGTCCTCGGAGTTGCCGTCAAAGCGGGCCACGTACAGGTCGCCGGACGCCAGCAGGGTCATGTTGTGCTTCTTGTTGCCCGGGACGTACTTGCCGCGGGAGACGAACTTGTAGATGTAGTCGAAGCGCTCGTC
>CAYZBX010000048.1:0-11537 GCA_964476735.1 uncultured Micrococcaceae bacterium | reverse complement strand
TGCACCACCCGCATGATGACCGCGGTGGGCCGCCCACAGTTCTCGGCGGTGCTGGAATGCGTGACCGAGGCGAAGAAGGCCGGCAAGCACGTCTGGGCCGACGGCGGGGTGCGCTACCCCCGCGATGTGGCGCTGGCGTTGGCCGCCGGCGCCAGTCAGGTGATGATCGGCTCCTGGTTCGCCGGCACCTACGAGTCCCCCGGGGACATCATGGTCGATGCCGCCACCGGCCGGCAGTACAAGGAGTCCTTCGGGATGGCCTCGGCTCGGGCCGTGCAGCACCGCACCGCGGGCGACGAACTCTTCGACCGCGCCCGCAAGGCGATCTTCGAGGAAGGCATCTCCTCCTCCCGGATGTTCCTCGACCCGGAGCGCGGCGGCGTGGAGGACCAGCTGGACGCCATCACCGCCGGGCTGCGCTCGTCGATGAGCTACGCCGGGGCGCGCAACCTCGCCGAGTTCAACGAACGCGCCCTCGTGGGCATCCAGTCCAGTGCCGGCTACGAGGAAGGCCGCCCGGTGGCCCAAAGCTGGTAGCCCAGGCATGAAGATTCGCCGGCGGTGTTGCTACGATAGAAGCCTTATGGACGTTCACCGAATCGCGGCGCATGCGCGCACCCAAGAATCTGCTGATTCCACCTCCGCGGAAGAGTCCGCGGAGTCCTCTTTGGAGGGACCGAGTAGTCAGCCCGGTCGAGCCGGGCTGACCGATGGGAGCCGAGGCGGCTCTGCAACGGCGGAGGTGAGCCCCCGTTGGAATGGATCCTGCTAGCCGTAGGGCTGCTGTTGATCGCCGGGACCGGCTTCTTCGTCGCTGTCGAGTTCGCGTTCGTCGCGATCGATCAGGCAGCCGTGCAGCGGGCCATCAACGACGGCGACACCAAGGCCGTCACCCTGATGAAGGGGCTGAAAACCCTCTCCACCCAGCTGTCTTCCTGCCAGCTGGGGATCACCCTGACGACGTTGCTCACCGGTTACGTTATGGAACCGTCGGTCGGCGCGCTGCTGAAGCAGGTGGCCCTGACCCAGGGGCTCGCCGAACCTGCCGCGCAGTCGCTCTCGCTGATCCTCGCCATGGTGCTGGCGACCTTTCTGTCGATGCTGCTGGGCGAGCTGCTGCCCAAGAACCTCTCCATCGCCAAGGCCTTCGAGGTGGGGCGCGCGCTCGCGCCCTTCCAACTGGCCTTCACCGCCGTGTTCCGCCCGGTCATCCTGCTGCTGAACAACTTCTCGAACCTGTTCCTGCACCGCTTCGGCCTCGAGGTGAAGGAGGAGATCTCCTCCGCCCGCACCCCGGAAGAGCTGGCCTCGCTGGTGCGCCGGTCTGCGCTGATGGGCACGCTGGACGCCGGCACCGCCGAGTTCGTCGATCGCTCCCTGCGCTTTGCCGAACGCACGGCTGCCGACGTGATGACTCCGCGCATGCGGATGGAGACGGTGGCCGCCGAACAATCGCTGACGGAGCTGATCGAGCTGACCCGCAGCACCGGCTTCTCCCGATTCCCGGTGATCGGCGAGGACACAGATGACATCCGCGGCGTGACTCACGTGAAAAAGGCGGCCGCTGTGCCGCTGGCCAAGCGCGACGAGCTGGTTGCGGCAACCATCATGAGCGAGATCACCCGGGTGCCGGAAACCATGAAGCTGGACGCCCTGATGAACGACTTACGCGTGGCGAACCTACAGATGGCGGTGGTCGTCGACGAGTACGGCGGTACCGCCGGCATGGTGACACTGGAAGACCTCGTGGAAGAGATCGTCGGCGACGTCGCGGACGAGCACGACCACGTGCAGCGCGGCGTCCTCCAAGACGCCGATGGCAGCTGGGAGTTCTCCGCACTGTTGCGACCGGATGAGATCTCCGACCAAGTCGCCCAGCTGAATCTCGAAGACGACCCCAGCTACGAGACGATGGGCGGATACCTGATGTACGCGCTCGGCCGGATCCCGGTGGTTGGCGACAAGGTCGAGCTGGACACCGGAACCCTCCAAGTGCTGAGCATGGACGGCCGGCGCGTGGACAGGGTGTGCTTTACCCCGCGTCCTCAGCAGGACCCCGTGGCAGAGTCCGAAGAAACGGATGGGGCCGGTGATTCGCGATGAGTGATTGGGCTGGACTGGGCTGGCTGGTCGTGCTGCTGGTGGGCAACGCGTTTTTCGTGGCCGGCGAATTCGCCATCATGGGTGCGCGCCGAAGCCAGATCGAACCGCTTGCGGACAAGGGCTCCAAGCGCGCCAAGACCGCGCTGTGGGCGATGGAGCACGTCAACCAGATGCTGGCAGTGTGCCAGCTGGGCATCACCGTCTGCTCGTTGCTGATCCTCAACGTTTCCGAACCCGCGCTGCACCACCTGCTGTACGGCCCGCTGACGCAGATCGGGATCCCGGAGGCGGTCTCCAGCACGGCGGCCTTCATCGCCGCGCTGATCATCGTGACTTTCCTGCACGTGACCTTCGGCGAGATGGTGCCGAAGAACTTCTCGGTGTCCTTGGCGGACCGGATGGTGCTCCTGTTGGCGCCTCCGCTGGTCTTCCTCGACAAGGTGTTCTATCCCGTCGTGAAGGTGCTGAACTCGCTGGCCAACGCCATGCTCAAACTGTTCGGGGTGCAACCGCAAAACGAGCTGTCGAGCGCCTACACGCTTGAAGAGGTCCAGCAGATCGTGGCCGAATCTACCAAGTCTGGCTTGGTCGAAGACGACTCCGGCCTCTTGTCCGGGGCCCTCGAATTCTCCGACTATCAGGCGGCCGCGGTCATGGTGCCGATCGCCGAGGTGGTGTCTCTGGAGGAAGGCGTGATCACGCCGCGAGAGTTCGAGAAGGTGGTTGGACGCACCGGCTTCTCACGGTTTGCCATGGTGGACAAGACCGGACGCTTCACCGGCTACCTGCACCTGAAAGACGTGCTGGACATCGAGCACTACGATGATCCGATTCCGATCACCAAGATGCGGGCTCTCGCGAACGTCGGCGCCACCGCGGAGATCGAGGACGCGATGGCGATCATGCAGAAAACGCACTCCCACGTGGCTCGCGTGATCGATCAGGCCGGGCAGACGGTCGGCATCCTGTTCTTGGAGGACGTCATCGAGGTTCTGGTGGGCGAAATCCATGACGCGACCCAGGCGCGCGGCCAGCGGCGACAAAATATGCACGAAAGCGAATAAGAACAATTCTCAATTGTGTGTAAGAATGATTCTTAGTTCCGGTCTTGCGGGAGCGGCTTCACCGAGCCTGCGCCGCAAGGGCCGTCCAATGAAACTAAGTATTGAAAGGTCACCGACGTTGTCGTTCACCACCGCTCGCCGCTATCCGCGACTGGCTAAGGCCACCCTGATCCTTGGTGCCGCCGCCCTCACCCTGTCCGCCTGCGCCCAGCCGGCCTCCACTGACCAAGAGCCGCAAGCCTCCGGCGAGGGCCTCAGCGTGGTGGCCTCCACGGACGTCTACCAGGACTTGGCCCAACAGGTCCTCGGCGAGCACGGCACGGCGAGCGCGATCGTGACCGGGGCCGCTCAAGACCCGCACTCCTATGAGGCCAGCCCGCAGGACAAGCTCAGCCTCGAAAAGGCCGACGTCATCGTGGCTAACGGCGGCGGCTACGATCCGTTCATCGACCAGCTCACCCATGCCCTGAAGAACGAGGACAAGGTCATCGAAGCGTTCAAGGTGGACGACGCTCAGGACGAGCACGAGCACGCCGACGAGGACGAACACGATCACGACGGTGATCACGAGCATGATGAGGACGAAGCCGAGGGCCGTGATCATGACCACGACCATGATCATGATCACGCACACGGCGAGAACGAGCACGTCTGGTATGACCTGGGCCGGATGGAAGAATTCGTCGAAGAGCTAGGGGAGAGGTTCGCCAAAGCTGACCCGGACAACGCCGCGGCCTACACCGCTAACGCCGAGAAACTCGCCGAAGAGCTGGGGGCCTTGCACGGGCAGGTCCAACAGCTCAAGGGCTCCGGAGACTTCCTCGCCACCGAACCGGTCGCCGAATACTTGCTGCTGGATGCCGGTTACCGCAACGTCACCAATAAGGAATTTCTCTCCGCAGTGGAGCACGATCGTGACCTGCCACCGGTATTGTTGAAGGAAGCCGAAGATACGCTGAAGGACAAGAAGGTCAAGTTCCTGTCCTACAACACCCAGACTGAGACGTCTCAGACCGTGACGTTGAAGAAGGTTGCCGAACAGCACGAGATCCCGGTGTTGGACTTCACGGAGAACCTGCCGGAGGGCAAGGACTACGTCGAATGGATGAAGGACAACATCCAGACCATCAGTGAACTCGGTGCTTAACAAGACCACACTCACCGCCGACCACTCCACTAAGGTTCTAACCGAATTGACCGAAACGACCACACCAACCCATGCTGGTCCCGCGCTCGAGCTGCGCGGGGCCGGTATCGGCTTTAACGGGCGCACCCTGTGGCAGGACGTGAACCTGCAGGTGCAGCCCGGCGAATTCCTTGCCGTGCTCGGCCCCAACGGGTCCGGCAAGTCCACGCTGCTCAAGGTGCTCTTGGGGCTTTACGACCTCGACGAGGGAGAGGCCTTTTTGGCCGGCCGCCCGGCGGCCAAGGCCCGCCCAGACGTCGGATACATCCCGCAGCGGCATACCATGGACCCGAACACGCCGTTGCGCGCCCGCGATGTGGTGGCGCTGGGGCTGGACGGACACAACTTCGGTTTCCGGCTGGGCAAGAACAAGGCCCTGCGCGCCAAGGTCGACGAGCTGCTGGAAGCCGTCGGCGCCAGCGGTTACGCAGACATGCCGGTGGGCGTCCTCTCCGGCGGTGAACAACAGCGGCTGCGCGCCGCGCAAGCCATCGCGGACCAACCCGCGGTGCTGCTCTGCGACGAGCCTCTGCACTCGCTGGACCTGTATCACCAGGAGGCCGTCACCGCGTTGCTAAACAAACAGCGCACAGAGCACGGTAGCGCGGTCGTGTTCGTCACCCACGAGATCAACCCGGTGCTGGACTACGTGGACCGCGTCCTCTACTTCGCCCAGGGCCAGTATCGGCTGGGCACCCCGGAAGAAATCATGACCAGTGAGACCCTCAGCGAGCTCTACGGGGCCCCCGTCGAGGTGATCCGGCACAAGGGCCGGGTGCTGGTCTACGCCAGCCACGATGAGGGACACCACTGCTGCGTGGACGGAGCCGAAGTGACCGGAGTGCTCCCCGTGTTGCCCGGCGCCAGCGTGTCAGGAGGCGAGCGTTGATGCTTGCACCGCTGAACCGGTGGGACGAGTTCTTCGGCTCGTTCAGCTTCGAAAACTACGGCGAATTGCTTCCGCTGGTCACCAACTCGATCGTGGCCTCGCTCGCTCTCGGCATCATGGGCGGCTTCATCTCCGTTTTCGTGATGCTGCGCCGGATGGCCTTCGCCGTGCACGGCGTCGCCGAGATCTCCTTCTCCGGGGCCGCGATCGCCCTGTTCTTCGGCTTCGACGTGGTGTTCGGCTCCATCCTTGGGGCGATCGCCAGCGCGCTGTTAATCGGTTGGCTTGGGCTAAAGGACCGGGACACCTCGGCGGTGACCGGCGTGCTGATGCCCTTCGGGCTGGGCATCGGGATCCTATTCCTGTCCCTCTATCCGGGACGCACCGCGAACAAGTTTGGCCTATTGACGGGCCAGGTGGTGGCCGTGGACGAGCTTCAATCGACCGCCTTGGTGATCGCCGCGATCGTCGTGGTGGCCACCCTGATGATTCTTTGGCGGCCATTGCTGTTTTCCTCGGTCGATCCGGAACTGGCCCGGGCCCGCGGCGTGAAGACCGATGTGCTGAGCATGGTCTTCGTCCTATTGCTCGGGATCACGGTGGCGATGTCCGTGCAGGTCGTCGGCGCGCTCTTGGTGCTGGCGCTGGTCGTGGTGCCGGCCGCCGCAGCGCTGAAAGTGACGGCCAACCCGGCCTACGTGGTGACCTTGTCGGTGCTGTTTGCGGTCGTCGCCTCCACTGGTGGACTCCTGCTTTCGTTGGCCGGCCGGGTGCCCATCAGCCCCTACGTCACAACGATTTCGTTCCTGATCTACCTGATTTGTCTGATCGTCGGGCGCGGTCGACGGCTGCGGCGTGAACACCAGCTCAGGCAGTTGCCGGAGAACGGGCAGCTGAGCAATAGCCAGTTGGCCGCGGCAACGCTCCAAGGAGACCGGGTCTAGACCCGAGGCTCAGGCGGAGGCGGTGTTGGCCCGGTGCTTCTTCGTACAGCGCGGGCACAGGCCAAACACCTCGATGGTGTGTTCGATGTCCGTGAAGCCGTGCTCGGCCGCGATGCGGTCCGCCCACTTCTCGACGGTGGGCGCCTGCACCTCTTCGGCGGCACCGCAAACCCGGCACACCAAGTGGTGGTGATGACCCGGGTCGGCGCATTTACGGTAGAGCGCCTCGCCGTCGGCGGTGCGCAAGACGTCGACGAGACCATCTTGCTGGTAGCTCTGCAAGATCCGGTACACCGTGGCCAGCGAGACCGACTCGCCAGCCTGACGAATGAGCAGGTGCAGTTCTTGGGCTGAAACGAAGTCCTCGTGACGGTCCAACATGTCTTCCACAACCCGCTTCTGCCGGGTGTTTCGCCCGCGCGGTGCCGGGGCGGGGGAAGAAGATTGTTTGCTCATCACCAATCCGTTCGTCGTTAAGTCTGCATCCCATGGTATCCAACCCGCTAGGCTGGAGGCAGAACGCCGCCGAAAGGATAACTGGCCCCATGAATGCCACGCAGTCACCAGTGTTCATCTCTGTCACCGAGCTCAAGGAGCTCTTGGACAGCGGTACCCCCGTGCACCTGCTCGATGTCAGGTGGCGCTTGGGGGAGGATGACGGCCACGAACGCTACCAGCAAGGACACCTGCCGGGAGCGGTGTACGTGGATTTGGATACTGCACTGGCGGGCCAGGGACCGGCGAGCGCCGGGCGTCACCCATTGCCCACCGAAGAGAATTTTTCCCAGTCCATGAAGCTGTGGGGACTGAACGCGGCCGAGCCGGTCGTAGTGTACGACGACAGCTGCGGGCTCAGCGCCGCCCGAGCCTGGTGGATGCTGCGCTATGCCAGCCATCAGCCTGTCTACATCTTGGACGGCGGATTTGCCGCGTGGCAGCAGTCCGGCGAGGTCGTTCAAGCCGGTGAGGTGATCCCGCAGCCGGGCACCGCCACAGCGGCCTACGGCGGCATGCCAGCCGTGGCCATGGAGGACGTGCCGAAGCAACCACTGCTGATCGACGCCCGCGCGGCCGAGCGCTATCGCGGGGAATCCGAACCGATCGACCCACGCGCCGGGCACATCCCGGGGGCGATGAACCTACCCGCAACCACACTGCTGGAGGACGGCCGGCTAGCCGGCACAGAACGAATCCTGGAATTGCTGGCAGAAGCCGGTCACCACAACGGCGCAGACAGCACGGCATATTGTGGTTCCGGCGTTACCGCGGCGATGCTGATAGCCGCGGCCGCCCACGCGGGCCAGAATCTTCGGCTCTACCCCGGCTCCTTCAGCCAGTGGTCCCAACACGAGGAACTACCGGTGGAAACCGGGACGGCGACGCCGCCGGCCGGAGGAACAACCACGGAACAATTGCTGGACGCCGTCCAAGACCCCGAAGACTAAACCACCCAACACACCCACAAGGTCAGCATTCACGGTGCAGCGCACCGTGTGCAGAAGGAAGAACCCGCCATGAGCACTGTATTTACCAAGATCATCAACGGCGAACTACCCGGACGCTTCGTCTGGCAAGACGAGACCGCCGTCGCGTTCCTGTCCATCGGGCCGCTGGCGACCGGGCACACCCTCGTGGTGCCGCGCGAGGAGGTCGATTTGTGGACGGATCTGCCAGAGGAGACGGTGGCCCACATGATGCAGATCGTCCAACGCATCGGAAAAGTGCAGCGTGAGGCTTTCGGCACGGCCCGCGCGGGCGTGATGATTGCCGGCTACGAGGTCCCACACACCCACATTCACGTCTGGCCATCGAACAGCTTGCACGACTTCAACCTCGACACGGTGGACAACCACCCCGATCCGGCGGAAATGGACCAAGCGGCCCAGAAGATCCGCGCGGGCCTGCGACAGGCCGGTTACGGCGAGTTCGTTCCCGCCGATTAGGCAGCGGTCAGGCCGGTCCGCGCCCGCCTTATTGACCGGCTTGTTCGGTCAGTTCACGGAGCCGGGCACGCACCCGCTTGGGCGAAACCGAGACCGCCGTGCCAAGTTGCTGGGCAAAGAAGGAGACCCGTAGCTCCTCCAGCAGCCAACGAACGGGCTCAAGCACCTGAGGGCTGACGCCGCGGCTGCTCAACTGCTTCTGGGCCTGAGTCAGTGCGCTCGCCAGCTTCTGGATCTCGGCAAGGTTTTGTTGGTCTTGGCCGACGCCGCCGACGGTTGTCAGACGTTCGATGCGCATCAGCATGCCCTTCAGGTAGCGTGGCAGGTGGGTCAGCTGGGCGGCACCGGTCCGGGCTACGAAACCCGGATAGATGAGTGCGTCCAGTTGTGTGCGCATGTCACGGAACGGGTTGACTAGGCTCAGCGTGGCCTTCTTCTTCAGGTCTTTGGAAACCTCGTTGGCCAGCCGGAGGATCTCGGCCACGAGGACGGTGATCTTCAACGCGGTATCGATCAGCTCCGCGCGGGTCCGTTCGTAGACGGCCCGATAGGCGTCCTTGGTTAACGGCAGCTCGGTTAGTAGTTGGTCGGTGGCAGCACGAGTACAGTCTGCGACCAGCTCGTTGACGGAGCCGTGTGGGTTCTGCGTGAAGATGAGTTTTTCTGCCGGACGCAGGTGGTCCAGCAGATAGCGCTGAACATTCGGCAGCTGCTTCTCCAGCAAGGCTAGGACGGCGGCCCGATGACCGTGGTCGCGCGCCTGCTTGGACGGGTAGATGCTCTGGGCGATGCGGCCGTCTTGGTGCAGCGCCAATCCGGGGAACCCGCGGACCTGCTCACCGGCGACCTGCTGGGACAGCTGGGCGCCGAAATCGGTGTCCGGGAAATCGGTGAGAGCTTGCTGTTGGGTCGGCTGTGCCCGCGTGAGGGCCCCCGGTTTGGGAGCCTTGGCAGCGGCCTGTCGCTGACCGCCGCGCGGTGCCGATCCCAGCTCCGCTGCGATCGCCGCCTGGTTTTCCGCGCTGAGCTGGTTCTGCAGGAGCACCAGATCGTCGCCGAGGCCTAACACGCGCTGGCGGTTTCTCGACTGCCGGTCAACCACCTTGAAACCCATCTTCAGGTAGGGCGGCAACGACTCGGTGTTGAAGTCCTCGGGCCTGATCACCACTCCGCGGCTGCGACGCAGGATCGCGATGACCGACGCCAAGAGATCGTCCGAGAGCGGGTCGTAGTCGCGTTCCAACTCCGCCAGCACCTGCCGGGCCACATCGGGAGCCGGCACGCATTGTTTGCGCAGCTGCTTCGGCAGCGAACGGATCAGCGCGGTCAGCAGTTCTTCACGCAGCCCCGGCACCAGCCATTGGAAGCGTGCGGGCTCCAACTGGTTGAGGAACAGGATGGGCACCAAGACCGTGATCCCGTCGGCTTCGGTCTGCTCGGCCACGGGGTTGTAGCGGTACTCGAGCTTCAGCTCGAGGTTGCCGTGGACGAAAGTCGTGGGAAACGCCTTGGTGTCGAGCGTGGTCCGATCCGCGGCCAACAACTGGTCGGGATCAAAGTCCAGCAGCGTCGGTTCTTGCCGTTGCTTGCCTTTCCACCACTTGTCGAAGTCCCGCTCGTTGGTGATGTCGGAGGGCAACCTCGCCGCGTAGAAGTCGAACAACGTTTGATCGTCCACGAGCAGATCGTGTCGACGCAGGCGGGTCTGCAGCCGCTCGATCTCCTGAAGCCGCTGCCGGTTGCGGTGGAAAAACTTGTGGTGGGTGCGCCAATCGCCGTCCACCAGACCGTGTCGGATGAACAGTTCCCGGGAGAGTTCGGGGTCGATGCGCCCGTAGAGCACCTTGCGCTCCGGGATGATCGGCAATCCGAACAGAGTGACCTTCTCGTAGGCGATGACTGATCCGGAACTGGCCGACCAGTGAGGTTCGGAGTAGCTGTGTTTGAGTAGCGACGGGGCAAGCAGCTCCACCCACTCGGGCTGAATCGCGGCACAGCCGCGCGCCCACAGCCGGGACGTCTCCACCAGCTCGGCCGCCATGATCCAGCTGTGCTTCTTCTTGAACAGCGCGGAACCGGGAAACACCGAGAACCGCGTGTTGCGGGCTCCCTGATACTCCCTCTTGCGTTCGTCGTAGAAGCCGATGTGCGTCAGCAGCCCGGCGAGCAGACTGATGTGGATCTGTTCGTGCAGGCCCACCGGGTCCGCCGGCCCAGGAGTGATGCGGATCCCGAGAGGCTTGGCGAGCTGACGCAGCTGCTGAAACAGGTCTTGCCATTCCCGCACCCGCAGGTAGTTAATGAACTCGCGCTGGCAGAGCCGGCGGAACTGGTTCCCGGACAGCTCGTTTTGCGAGGTACGCAGGTACTTCCACAGGTTCAGCAGCGCGGAAAAGTCCGAGTTCTCATCCTTGAACCGCGCGTGCTTCTCGTCCGCCTGAGCGGCCTTCTCGGTAGGGCGTTCGCGCGGGTCCTGGATGGTCAGGGCCGCAGCCAGAATCATGACCTCCTTGGCCGCGCCCCGTTTGCCGGCCTCTAAGATCATCCGGCCCAACCGTGGATCGACCGGCAGCTGCGCGAGCTTGCGCCCCAGACGGGTGATCTGCCCGCGACGTTTGCCGCTGGCCAGCGCGCCCAGCTCGGTCAGCAGGTTGACGCCGTCCTTGATAGCGCGTGAATCCGGGGCCTGAACGAATGGGAAGTCGGAGATCTCCTCGGGGGTCCGGATCACGCCGAGGGAGGCCATCGACAGGATGACGGAGGCGAGGTTGGTGCGCAGGATTTCCGGGTCGGTGAATTCCGGGCGGGAGACAAAGTCTTCCTCGGAGTAGAGCCGAATCGCGATGCCGTCGCTGGTGCGCCCACAGCGTCCAGAACGCTGCATCGCCGAGGCCTGGGAGACCCGCTCGATGGGGAGACGTTGCACCTTGGTGCGGTGCGAATAACGCGAAATCCGGGCCGTTCCGGTGTCGATCACGTACTTGATTCCCGGGACGGTCAGCGAGGTTTCCGCCACGTTGGTGGCCAGCACGATGCGCCGCTGACCGGTGGGCCGGAACACCCGGGTCTGCTCCGCCATGGACAGCCGCGCGTACAGCGGCAGGATCTGCGTCCCGGCCAGCTTGCGGTGCTTGGGCACCATGGCGGCCAGCGCGTCGGCCGCGTCGCGAATCTCGCGCTCGCCGGAGAAGAAGATGAGCATGTCGCCGGGCGCTTCATCGGCCAGTTCCAGCACGGCGTCACAGACCGCATCCAGCGGATCGCGCGCGTCCTCGTCGTCGGCGTCGTCCAACGGATCATCCGGGAGACGTTCGGCCTGCAACGGCCGGTACCGAATCTCCACCGGGTAGGTACGCCCGGAGACCTCGATGATCGGGGGCCTCGCCTCGCTGTCCGCCGTATCGGCCG
>CAYZBX010000047.1:10731-11560 GCA_964476735.1 uncultured Micrococcaceae bacterium | reverse complement strand
TAGGCATCGGTTACATTTCCCCGGTGTCCACCCTGATGAAGTGGTTCCCGGACCGCCCGGGCATGGCCACCGGCATGGCCATCATGGGCTTCGGTGGTGGCGCCCTCGTGGCGTCCCCGCTGTCCTCCCAGCTGCTACGCTTCTTCGACCCAGCCTCCGCCGAAGGCGTGCCGCCCTCCGGTGACGCGGTCGGCAAGCTGTTCCTGACGCTGGGTATCGCTTACTTCATCTTCATGATGTACGGCGTGGTCAACATGCGCCTGCCGCAGCCGGGCTGGAAGCCGAAGGGCTGGACTCCGAAGGAAAACGCTGACAACAAGATGATCACCACGGCCAACGTCTCGGCCAAGAACGCGATCAAGACCAAGCAGTTCTGGTTCCTGTGGATCGTGCTCTGCTTCAACGTGACCGCCGGCATCGGCCTGCTGGAGCAGGCCTCCCCGATGATCCAGGATTTCTTCCGCAACTCCGACGGTGTCTCCACCGTGATCCCGGCTGTCGCCGCCGGCTTCGTGGGTGTACTGTCCATCGCCAACATGGCCGGGCGCTTCGTCTGGTCCACCACCTCGGACATCATCGGCCGCAAGCCGACGTACATGATGTACCTCGGAGTGGGCGCGCTGGTGTACTTCACGCTGGCGATGTGGGGCTCCTCGGCCATGTGGCTGTTCGTGCTGCTGGCTTTCATCATGCTCTCCTTCTACGGCGGCGGCGTCGCCACCATCCCGGCCTACCTGAAGGACCTGTTCGGCACCTACCAGGTGGGCGCCATCCACGGCCGGCTGCTCACCGCGTGGTCGGTGGCCGGCGTGCTCGGTCCGCTGATTGT
>CAYZBX010000047.1:0-10721 GCA_964476735.1 uncultured Micrococcaceae bacterium | reverse complement strand
CCTGCTGGACGCCCAGGGCGAACCGGGCACCATGACCGCGGACAACTACAAGCCTGTGCTGCTGACCATGGTCGGTCTGCTGGTCATCGGCTTCATCGCGAACCTGCTGGTCAAGCCGGTCGATCCGAAGTACCACGAGCCGGAGGAAAAGGAAGCCGAGCTGGTTTCCGCGAAAGGGGGTCACTAGACCATGGTTACCGAACAGTACTATGACGAAAATGCCGAGGTTAAGGGCGGCAGCCAGACGGTGAACCTGATCATCGGCTGGGTGCTGATTTCCGTGCCGCTGCTTTACGGCATCATCACCACCCTGCAACGCGCGGTGCAGCTCTTCCAGTAACCGGCGAACACATTCCGAACACAGACCGGTGGCGGTCACCTTCACGAAAGTTGTCGTGGGTGACCGCCACCAGTCGTTTAAGACTCTTGCCACCGGCTACAGGAACATACCGTCAGGTTCATCCCGAAACAGGATGTGCCGCTCGTTCTGGGGCAGGTAGAGGATCGGTCGGCGTTGCGGCATCCGCTCCAGCTCCTGCTCTTCTTCCGGCTCTTGGGCTTTCGTCGTGGCCCGACCGGTGGCGCTGAAACGAGTCTGTTGGAGCTGACCCGCCGCGTCCCGGTACCGCACGGTGATGGTGTAGAGCGGCAAGTCACCGGAATACCCGCGGCGTTCCCAGTGAAACGACTCCGTCTGGGCTGGTACGCCGGCGAGGTGGAACAGATCGACCGGGAGCTTGGTTGGCCCGACGGGGCCAGCGGCGTGACTGAAATACATCCACAGCAGCGCGAGGTTAACCAGCGGCAAGGCCGGCCACGCTGCCGTAACGAGGACGAGCTGCCCAAGCTCGTGGCCAAGCTGCGGGTCCCGTAGCGCGGCGATGACCGCCGGGAACAGGAGAGAAAACATGGTCACCGCCATCAGCAGCAAGCCGAACCGCAGCTCGGGCCAGCTTCGCCACCCTGTTTGATAGGCGAAGCCGAATGCCGGTTGTTTCACTCCGGGGTTCAGCCACAGCGGCACCACGAGCTGGTGTCCGCTCCGTTGGAGCTGCAATTGCTGATTGCGTTCCTGCTCGCCTCCGGTCAGGCAGAGGTCGAAGAAGTCCCCGGTGATGGTTGAGCCCACGAGGTTGGTGAAACGCAGCTGAAGCTGGGTACCGCTGTCGCGGTGCCTGCGTTCGATGACCTCGGCCAGCACCTGCTGGCCGTGGCTGCGCAGCTTGCGCAGGGCTAGATCAGGCAGCACGGTGTAGTAGATGATCACCGCGAAGTTCAACGACCAGGCCGAAATCCCGAGGGCCACTGCCGGCCACGAGGGTTCGGATCGTTCGACCGACCAGCCGTTGAAGATGAGCGGGATGGTGACGGCGGCGACCAGATAAAGGATCAAGAAAACGAACCGGGGTGCGACGTTCAAGGAGATCGCCGAAAACGGATTCATCATGATCATGTTCTTTACAGTCCAGCAGCGTCGTATGGCCGCTCGGCGTCGGCTAGACATCACGCCGGTGAACACTTCGAACTTGCCGCAGGACTCGGGCTAGCGATTCAAGGGCAGCTAGGCCTGCTCCAGTTCGCCCCCCAGAATATAGCGGACGATCGCGGCGGTGCCGGACTCATCCTTGTCGATGGCCCAGTGAACCCCGTTTTGGGACTCGACGCGTTCGATGGTTCTCGGCTCACCGACCTTTTCGCGGTACACGTCTAGGGCCTCCTCGTAGGAGGCGCAGACCTTGAAGAAGTCCACCACTGCTGCCGAGGTGGCGATGTCTCGGACCTCCATCACCGCATACACGCAGTACTTCATGACCCCGCTGCCAGACATCAGCCGCGCAGGCTCTCCAGCGCCCACTTGGCTTGACGGGAGAACACCGCGAGCTTGCGCTTGCCGCTGGTCTCCGCCGCGTAGTGGTACGGGTTCAACAAATCCTTGCCCAGCTCCTTCAGCCGCCGCTGCTGGTCCGGGCTGCCCTGCCGGTAGGTGACGGGCAGCGGCAGCACCGTGTAGCCGGAGGGTCCGGTGACGTCCACGTAGTCCGGCAACGGGGTGGGGTCGATCTGCGGCAGGTAGTAGCGCACCAGCCACTGCGCCGGGTTCTGCCCGCCTGCGGTGATGTACATGTGGTTGCGGCCCAGCCGCGGGTTCAGCTCGAAGAACTTGGCCTTGCCGTCCTTCGGGTCCACCTTCAGGTCGAACATCGCAAACCCCTCCCAGCCGAGGGCCTGCAGGATCTTGGCGCCGTGCGCCTGAATGGTCTCCTCCACCCCGGACAAGATCACCTGCGAGTTGCCCTCGGTGCCCTTGCCGTGGTCCTCCAGCGCGACCTCGGCGTAGGCGGAAAGCCGAACCCGCGAGTCCTCGTCCAGGAAGCAGGAGAGCAGGCGCATGTTCTCGTCCCCGCCGCCCACGTACTCCTGGATCAGCAACACGCCGTCGTAGCCGGCGCCTTGGGCCTCGACGAACAGGGCCAGCATCTCCTCCAAGTTGTTGACCACGTACACCTTTTGCCAGTTCTCGAACGCGGCGGTGGCCCACTTGCCCGAATCCGCCGGCTTGACGATCACCGGCCAGCCCAGCCCGGCCCGGTTCAGCGCGGTGCTGATCCCGGCCACCCGGGTGTCCATCGGGTTCTGCCTGCTGGCCGCTGCCCCGAGGTCAATCGTCAGGGTCTGCGGGTGCGGGATGTCCAGTTCGCGGCAGAGCTGCTGGAAGCTGACCTTGTCCGAGGCCTTCTCGATGGTCTCCAGATCCGGGTACGGGATGGTGTACCAGATGGACAGGTCGTCGCGGTGCTTGACGATCATCTTCAGCAGGTGGTCGAAGCCGGTGAGCAGCAGCAGCGGTCGGTCGCTCTCCTCGGTGAGCCGTCGGCCCAGCTGGATCAGCTGCGGGATGACCACGGATTCCTCCGTCATGGGGCCGATGATGTCCGCGTCGATGGCCACCGAGTCGGCGATCAACCAGTTGTCGTTGGCGGAGACCACCTTGGAGACCACCCCGTAGGCCTCGTGAAACTCGCGTGCGTAGGCGTAGATCCCGATGTCCCCGCCCAGCAGGACCGGGACGAAGGGCTGGTCTGCGGGGATCTTGCCGAGGGAAGAAGAGTCAGCGTTCATCCTTTTACGCTACCAAAGCCGCTCGCCTGCCGGCCGGTTCAACGCCGGCGGCAGCCCCGGGCCCGGGGCGTGGGTTTCCTGCCGCCGTGGCCGCGTTGTTGTCCCTGCCGCTTGCGCTGCTTCTGCTGCTGTTCGGCGGCGCGGACGGAGGGCTGGCGGGCGCTGGTGGCGGAGCGGCCGCGCAGTATGCCGATGAAGTCCTGCAACAGCGGGTGCTCCGGCACCTCCCGGCGCCAGAGCAGCCCGGTGCGCCACAGTGTTGGCTGCTCGGCCAGCGGCGTCCCGGCCTCGTCCACGGTCAGGGTCCGCGAGCGCAGCTCCTCGTGGTTGTGCCCGCGCACCAGTGAGAACGGGACCACCGCTGCGGCGGCGCCGGTGGCGACCACCTCCACCCCCATGGGTGCTCCGCCGACCTCCGCCGGGTAGTCGCGCCAGTCCAGCAGCGGGTGCTCGGTGAGCTTGCTGGCCGGGACGGCGTCGGTGGGCGCCCAGCCGGCCAGCCTGTGTGCCTTGTGGAAGATGACGGCGGCGTCTTCGGTGTACAGCGGGATGAAGTGGTAGTCCGCTCCGGGCTCCTCGATGGCGATGCCCGGTCCGACCGGGTACCAGTCCGGACGGTCGGCGGCGGGCAGCGCGGCGACGCGGCAGAGCGCCGCGTCCGCCTCGGCCAGCATGGCTTCGGCCGCCTGGTCCCCGGTGTAGGCGGTGGCGGCCAGCTCGGTGTCGAAGCGTTCGCGCCAGCGGGCGAACCACTTGTCCGGGAACACGCCCGGCACGTGGTGGATGCGCAGCGCGGACGCGGTCACGGGGTTTACTTGACCTTCTCGCGGAGGAACTGCACGGCCCGCTGCCAAGCTTCGGCGGCCTGCAGCGGGCGGTAGTTCCCGGCCGGGTTGTCGTCGTTGAGGAAGGCGTGCGGCGCGGAGTAGTAGTGGTAGGTGACCTCGGTGTCGGCCTCGTTGCGGATCTGCTGCTCCTGCATGCGGGCCTGCTGGACGGGGTAGAACTCGTCCTGTTCGGCGTAGTGGCCCTGCACGGCGGCCCGGATCCCGGAGAAGTCGTTGGGCACGCCCTGGCCCACGCCGTAGAACGGCACGGCGGCGGAGACCTTCTCGCCCTGCTGGTTGGCCAGCTGCAGCACAAAGCCGCCGCCCATGCAGAAACCGATGGCGCCCACCGTGTGGCTGGTGACGTCGGAGGAGTTGATCAGGTAGTCGACGGCGCCGGCCAGCAGCTCGGCGGCCTTGTCCTCGGGTAGCTTGCTCATCATCTCGGCAGCCTCGGCCCCGTCGTGGGTGATGGAGCCGCCGTACAGGTCCGGGGCCAGCGCCACGAAGCCCTCGGCCGCCAGTCGGTCGCAGATGTTCTTGATGTGGTCCGTCAGGCCCCACCATTCTTGAATGACGATGACACCTTGGCCGGAACCGGCGTCCGGGATGGCCAGATAGCCGTGCGCGGTGCCGCCGGCAGAGTCGAAGGTTACGTTCTGGTGCGGTGTTTTTTCAGCCATACTTCCATTAGTAGTCCAGACCTTGGCTGGGCACAACCAGTCCGGTCTCATAGGCGTACACCACGGCCTGGATCCGGTCCCGCAGGTACAGCTTGGCGAGGATGCCGCGCACGTGGGTTTTCACGGTGGAAACGGACAGGAACAACTCGGCGGCGATCTCCTGGTTGGACTTGCCGGTGGCCACCAGCATCAGCACCTCTTTTTCCCGCTCGGTCAGCTCGGCCAGCAGCGGGTCCTCCTGCGCGGCGGCCTGCTCGGTCTGCTCGGCGGGGTCCTCGGCGGTGCGGACGAAGGTCTCCAGCAGGCGGGCGGTGACCCGTGGGGCGACCACGGCGTCTCCGGAGGCGACCACCTTCACGGCGTTGATCAGCTCCTCCGGCGGCACGTCCTTTAGCAGGAACGCGGAGGCCCCGGCGCGCAGCCCGGAGAACGCGTACTCGTCTAGGTCGAAGGTGGTCAGGATGATGACCTTCACCTCCGGGTTGGCCTCGATGATGTGCCCGGTGGCGGTGATCCCGTCCATGACGGGCATGCGCACGTCCATCAGCACCACGTCCGGGGCGAAGGTGTTGACCGCCTCGATCGCGGCCTGGCCGTCGCCGGCCTCGCCGACGACCGTGATCTCCGGGTCGCCCTCCAGCACCAGCCGGAAGCCCATCCGCAGCAGGTTCTGGTCGTCCACCAGCAGCACTTTGATTGGTTCACTCATGATTGGTTCTCTTCCTGCAGGGGCAGCTCAACGTGGACTTGCCAGCCGATCCGGTGGCCGCTGGCCGAGTAGCGGGGCCCGGCGCTGGCGGTGCCGCCGTACAGGGCGGCCCGCTCCCGCATGCCGGAGATGCCTTGGCCGGCGCCGAGCGAGGTCTGGGGGTGCTGGGATTGGCCGTCGTCGCTGACGGTGATGCTGATCTTCTCCCGGCCGTGTTCCAGCAGCACCGCCACCTCGGTGGCATTGTGCGCATAGCGCAGCGCGTTGGTCAACGATTCCTGGATGATCCGGTACACCGTCAGCTGCAGGGTCTTGGACTCCGGGAGGGGCTCGCCGCTGGCGGTGAAGCGGACCGGCAGGCCGGCCTGGCGGAAGTTCTCCAGCAGCTGCGGCAGCCCGGCCTCGGAGGGCTGCGGGGCGAATTCGGTGTTGTCGCTGGCGCGCAGCACCCCGATCATCCGCCGCATGTCCGCCAGCGCGCTGCGCCCGGTGGCGGCCGCATGGCCCAGCACCTCCTTGGCCTGGCCGGGATTGCGGTCGATAGCGGAGGTGGCGCCGTCAGCCAGCGAGATCATCACGGACAGCGAGTGCGCGACGACGTCGTGCATCTCCCGAGCGATCTCGTTGCGTTCGCGGGCCTGGGCGAATTGCTGGGTCTCGATGGCCCACTCCCGCACCGCCGCCTCCCAGCGGGCGCTGCGGCGGATGTTGTGGCCGATGCCGGCGATCAGCACCGACAGCAGGAAGGTGATGATCAGCCCCGCCCACAGCCCGGTGAACAGGTCCACCTCGGAGACGATGGTGTTGCCGCCGGCGTCCACGGTGGCGCCCAGCTCCTGCTGCTCCTCGTCGGAGAGCAGCTCGCTGAGCTGCTGCGGGGTGCGGCTGAAGAAGTAGAGGCCGGTCAGGATCATGGCGCCGAGGATGAACCACAGGGCCTTCCAGAGCCCGTAGCGGCGGCCGAGCACGTAGGCGATGAAGTACAGGAACATCCCGCCGTAGGCGCCGTAGAACCCGAAGATGAGGATGGCGTCCGTGACCATGCCCAGCAGGAAGATCAGCCACGGCTTCCAGTTCCGGAACCAGATCAGCACCGCTTGGGCCGCCAGCACCACGGGGGTGAGCCACAGGTAGTCTTGGCCGCCGAACAATTCCGAGGTGAACGGCATCATCACCAGCGTCGGCAGGTGCAGCAGCACGTACAGCCCGGTGACCAGCCAGTTGGTGGCCTTCGGGTGCTCCCGCATCCATTCGCGGGAGCGGCCCAGCCGCGGGTACTCCAGCCCCGGCGCGTTGCTTGCCGCGGTGTGCGTGCTCTCTGCCATGCTCAGTACTTTACTCATCCCTATCCCCCTGACACGGGCCAACCCCGCGGGGCACCACCGGTGGTGGCGGCCGCGGGGTGTGGCGCGGTTGCGGCTATTTCACGTCCGACTTCAGGAAGCGGGCCCCGCCGGCCAGCAGGCCGAGCAACGCCCAGCCGAAGAACAGCCCGATGGCTGCGGCTCGGCTCGGGAAGTCGTCGTGCTCCTGACCGGACATCGCGGTCCCGGCCAGGTTGGCCGGCAGGTAACCGCCGATGGTCTCCATGGTCTCGCCCGGGAAGAACATCCACACGATCGGCATGATCATCACCAGGATCAGCAGCGAGACGATGGCGCCGGCGGTGCTGCGGACGAGGAAGCCAAGTCCTAGGCCCAGCAGCGCGCAGGCCACCGTGAACAGGACGATCACCAGGTACTGCCACCACTGGTCGGGGGCGAAGAAGTGCCCGGCCACCTTGAAGTCGTCCATCTGCGGCCACACGGCGTAGTGGCTGAGCAGCAGGCCGAGGAACATCACCGCGGCGCTGACCACGGCGACCATGATGGCCTTGGCGAGGAACACCTTGCCGCGCTTGGGTGCGGCCAGCACGGTGGAGCGGATGGAGCCGGAGCTGAACTCGGCGGTGATGGCCAATACGGCCACCGCGCCCAGCAGCACCAGCGCGATCTGGTAGCCGGAGCCGGCTATCGCGGCGTGCACGCCCTGCCCGGCCATGATGGCCTGCATCTGCGGGTCGGACTCCATGGACATCTCGCCGGAGCTCTGGGCGGCGCTGGCGGTGTCACGCAGCAGCTGCAGGGACCACGCACCGAGGAAGGCGAAGCCGACCATGATCGCCACCGCGATGGCGACCAGCCACCAAGTGGAGCGCAGCGAGAACATCTTGCGGAACTCGGCCGCGACGATGCGCGGGAAGCTGGTGCCGGCCATGGCCACGTGTTTGGGTTGCGCCGGCGGGTTCGGCTGCTGCTGCGCGGTGGGCGGGTTGGCCGGTGGGTTGGCTGGCGGTGGGTTGTTGACGGTCTCGGTGCTCATGACAGGTCCTTTCCGGCAAGCTGCGGGGTGGCGTATTCCACGTGGTCCGCGGTGATGCCCATGTAGGCGTCCTCGAGGGTGGCGGATTCGACGCGCAGTTCGGTCAGCGCCACCCCGGCGCTCAAGGCCAGTTGGCCGACCTCTTCGGCGCGGGCGCCCGGCACGGAGAGCGCCCCGTTCGGCTCGACGCTGACGTTCATGCCGTTGAGTTTCATCTGGTGGATCAGCGGGTCGATCTCGGCGGCGCGCACGATGGTGACCTCGCGCGCGGCCTTGACGAATTCGCCGATGGGAGCTTGAGCGAGGATGCGGCCCTTGCCGATCACCACCAGCTCGTCGGCCGTCACCGCCATCTCGCTCATCAGGTGGGAGGAGAGGAAGACGGTGCGACCCTCGGCGGCCAGATGCTTGAGCAGGCCGCGCACCCAACGCATGCCCTCGGGGTCGAGGCCGTTGACGGGCTCGTCGAGCACCAGCACCTCGGGGTCGCCCAGCAGGGCCGCGGCGATGCCGAGCCGCTGGTTCATGCCGAGGGAGAAGCCGCCCACCCGGCGGCCGAGCACATCGGACAGGCCGGTCAGGGCGGCGACCTCGGCAACGCGCTGTTTGGGGATGCCGTGCGTGGTCGCAAGCGTCTTCAGGTGGGATCCGGCGGTGCGGCCGGGGTGGACCGAGCGCGCGTCCAGCAGCGCCCCGACCACGGAAAGCGGGTTCTTCAGGTCGCGGTAGCGCTGACCCTTGATGGTGGCGGAGCCGCCACTGGGCAGGTCGAGGCCCAGCAGCACGCGCATGGCGGTGGATTTTCCGGCGCCGTTGGGGCCGAGGAATCCGGTGACCTTGCCGGGTTTGACGTCGAAGGAGATATCGCTCAGGGCTTTCTTGTCCCCGTAGCTCTTGGAGAGGTGTTCCACGGTAATCATGGCCGAACATCCCTTTCTTGTTGCGATGTTTCAACCATAGGCAGGCCCCGTGGCGGCCGTCTTCACCCGGAAGGCGTAAAAGCCGGGGTCCGTTCCGCGGCGCCCTCGTCCTCGCGGCTGAACCGGTAGCCCGGGTCGGACAGGTGCGCGGCCAGCACCGGGTCCTGCCGCGGGTCTTGGACGTCCCGGATGATCCGCCAGCACAGCCACAGCACCGCGAACATGTGCGCCACCACGGCGTAGACGTAGACCGTCTCGTCCATCTTGTGGCCGGCCGGCCAGTCCTGGGTGCTGTATCTGGCCAGCAGCATCCAGACCGCCCAGAAGTGGGCCACCTCGATCGCCTGCCAGACCACGAAGCCCAGCCAGCGTGGGTTGGCCAGCGCGAGCAGCGGGATCAGCCAGATCACGAACTGCGGGGAGTACACCTTGTTGAACAGGATGAACGCGGCCACGATCAGGAACATCAGCTGGGCCAGCCGCGGCCGGTTCTTGCTGAGGATCCCGAACAAGAAGATGGCCGCGCAGCTCAGCGCGAAGCCGCCGGTGGCCAGCAGCCCCACGGTGTCCGCGTCCAAGGGCTCGTTCCCGGTGCGTTCGGCGACTAGGTTCCACACGTGCCACACGGAGGACCAGGACGCTCCGCGCTCGGAGGAGAAGGCGTAGAACTTCTCGAACGCCGCCCAGTTGCCGAGCATCAGCGGTAGGTTCACCAGCAGCCAGCTGCCGGCAGCGGCGGCGATGACGGTGGCGAAGCGCCGGTAGCTCTTGTCTCGGATCGTCAGGATGAGCAGCGCGCCGAGCAGGAACAGCGGGTACAGCTTCATCGCGGCGCCGAGGCCGATGAACACCCCGGTCCAGACCGGGCGGCCGCGGGAGGCGGCGTACATGGCGGCCGCCAGCAGGGCCACCGCCCAGATGTCCCAGTTGATGGAGCCGGCGAAGACGATGCCGGGGGCCACCGCCACCATGGCGGCGTCCCAGGGTCGCCAGCGGGCCGTCTTGGCGGTCAGCAGCACGGTGACCACCCACAGCAGGTAGCCGAACAGGAAGTTCACCCCGAAGTAGACCGCGCCGTCCCCGGCCAGCGCCCCGGGGATGATGGCCGCGGTGACCGCGGCGACCACCGACATCAGCACCGGGTACTCGAAGTCGGCGGTGGTGAATGGCGCCCACGGATTCTCGGCCAGGCCGCGGGCCCCGTACAGGGCCGTCCAGTCCGAGTAGCAGCCGTTCAGGTAGACCTCCGGAGAGCCGGCGCCGTGCAGCAGGCAGTGCTGCTTGGTGGCTAGCGCGATGACCGCGGCGGCCGTGGTCAGCAGGATCAGCACCCGGGCCAGCGTGAAGAAATGGGTCTTGTCGACGGCGGCCGCCGCGCGCCTGCCCCAGGGCCCGCCGAGCAGCCCGGTGGCCTGCTTCAGCAGCGGGTCGTCTTGGCTGGGCACGACCGCGCCGGGGCCCTCGGTGCGGCGGGGCCCGGTGCGGCTGGGAGCTGTGTTCATAAGCATGACTCTAGTCAATTCCGGGCGTGGTCATTGTCACGGGAATGTTTGTATATCAGCTGTCGTTGGACCTTTTTAGGGCATATGCCATGTTTGGACATAAACTATGTTCGGCTTAAAAGACAATTTGAAGGAGAACTGGTGGCGAAGAATCCCGTTCGCGTAGCGATTGTGGGCGTCGGTAACTGCTCCACCTCGCTGGTACAGGGTGTTGAGTACTACAAGGATGCAGACCCGTCCGATACCGTGCCTGGCCTGATGCACGTCCAGTTTGGTGACTACCACATCGGTGATGTCGAGTTCGTTGCTGCATTCGACGTTGATGCCAAGAAGGTCGGCAAGGACCTCGCCGAAGCGATCGAGGCTTCCGAGAACAACACCGTGAAGATTTGCGATGTGCCCACCACCGGGGTGAAGGTGCTGCGCGGCCCGACCTTGGACGGCCTAGGCAAGTACTACCTCGAAACCATCGAGGAGTCCACCGAGGAACCCGTGGACGTGGTTCAGGCCCTGAAGGACGCCAACGTTGACGTCATGGTCTGCTACCTGCCGGTCGGGTCGGAGGAGGCCGCCAAGTTCTACGCGCAGGCCGCCATCGA
>CAYZBX010000046.1:4566-11727 GCA_964476735.1 uncultured Micrococcaceae bacterium | reverse complement strand
GGCGGTCTTTTCCGGATCGTTCCAGTACTTGGACATCACCGAGTAGCCGCGCGTGCACAGCTCGCCGACGGCTCCGCGTGGCAGGATGGATCCGTCTTGGACGGAGATGATCTTGGTCTCTAGGTGCGGCATGGTGCGGCCCACCGTCTCGGTGCGGCGGACCAGGTTGTCGTCCACCCGGGTCATGGTGGACACTGGGGCGGTCTCGGTCATGCCATAGCAGATCGCCACCTCTTTCATGTACATCCGGTCGATGACGTCCTTCATGACCTCCACCGGGCAATTGGAGCCGGCCATCACCCCGGTGCGCAGGGTGCCGAGGTCGTATTCGTCAAAGTTCGGCAGCCCCAGCTCAGCGATGAACATGGTGGGCACCCCGTAGAGCGAGGTGCCGCCGTACTTCTGGATGGAGGCCAGCACCGGCTCCGGTTTGAACTGCCGCGAGGGCAGGATGGTGCCCGAGCCGTGCGAGTAGGCGGCAAGGTTGCCGATGACCATCCCGAAGCAGTGGAAGAACGGCACCGGCAGCACCACCTTGTCCTCCGGCGTGTAGCCCAGCAGCTCACCGATGGCGAACCCGTTGTTGATCAGGTTCGCGTGGGTGAGCGTGGCGCCCTTCGGGAAACCGGTGGTCCCGGAGGTGTACTGCAGGTTGATGTCGTCGTCCGGGGCCAGCGTGGCCAAGCGCTCGTCCAGCTGCTGCTGGCTGACGTCGCCGGCCAGTTCCATGAACTCGGCCCAGTCGTACAGCTGCGGGGCGTCGGCCGGTGCCAGCGTGGCGGGCAGGTCCACGGAGGCCTCCGCCGGCCGGTTGGGGCTCTGCGGCCAGGCCAGCGCCTGACCGGGCTCCGGGGTGACATCGGCTTCGGGCAGCTGGATGATCTCGGTCATGCCGGGAACCTCGTGCGCCACCGACAGGGCCATCTTCAGGTAGTTGGTGTGCCGGTCCCGCGGCGCCAGGATCAGGGTGCGTAGCTGACACTGGTTCAACGCGAAGGTCAGCTCGTGTGTGCGGTAGGCCGGGTTGATGTTGACCAAGATCGCGCCCATGGTGGCGGTGGCGTATTGGATCAGCGTCCATTCGGCGCAGTTCGGGGACCAGATGCCCACCCGGTCGCCCGCCTTAATGCCGGCGCCCATCAGGGCGCGGGCGATGGCGTCGACGTCGGCGCGCATCTGCGTGTAGTCCCATTGCCGGCCGGTCTCGGCCTCAACGATGGCGTCCTCGTTCGGATGCGCCGCGACGTTGCGGCGGAAGTTCTCCCCGATGGTCTCGGTGAGCAGGGGGATGTCGGTCTCGCCCTTGGTGTAGGACAACGCTGTGTTCACGGTCAGCTCCGCTCGTTCGGTCGAAAACGTTCGATGGGGTCCGTTTAATCAACCACCATCATAATTCACTCGCGCCCGCGCCGTCGGGGCGGCAACAATGAACCCCGGCGCCGCGCACACGCGCGGAACCGGGGTTCGGCTAAGAAGTCTGTGTTGTGGCGTCTTAGTCGGCCTGTGGGTTCTGTTCTTGCTGCTGGGCTGCCAACTGCTCACGGACCTCGTCCATGTCGATGGCCTTGACCCCGTCCACCAGTTCCTGCAGCTGGGCCGCGTTCACGGCGCCCGGCTGGGCGTACACCAAGATCTTGTCCCGGAAGGCCATCAGAGTTGGGATGGAGGTGATGTTTGCTGCGGCGGCGAGGCCACGCTCGGCTTCGGTGTCTACTTTGGCGAAGACCACATCGGGGTTCTCTTCCGAGACCTTCTCGTAGACCGGCGCAAACATCTTGCACGGTCCGCACCAGTCGGCCCAGAAATCAACGAACACGATGTCGTTATCTTCCAGAGTTTTCTCAAACTCTGCTTCGGTAATGTCTTTGGTTGCCATGGGTTTTACCCTAACTGTTCTTGACGCACGGTGTCGCGCTGAAGTTCTACTTGTTCGCACTTGGGTGATTTATTTCTGCACCGCCGCGCGATCGCCAGCAAGCTTACCAGTTGGTGTTGCCGCTGCCCCAAATCATGACCTGTCGGTGTCCCGCACGCGGGCGATCAGCGCCCCGACGCCCCAGACCACCGGCAGCGGCAACGCCCAGAGGAACATGACCGGGGTGAAGCTTGGTTGCTTCGCGGTCCCGCCGGCGGCGGCGAGCAGCAAGTCGAAGACCCACACGATCGGCGCGGAAAGCACGAGCCCGGCCAATGCCGCCCACAACAGGGCCAGCCAGACCGGTTTGCCGCTTCGGCGCGCGATGATCGCGGCCGCCCCGCCGCCGATCAGCGCCGCGGCCAACCCGATGACGAGCGCGGCCCCCGGCAACGGCAGGAAGTTGAAGAGGACGAGCGCCGGGATGGCAACGATGGCTGCGCAGAGCCAAAAGTACTTGGCGAAGCTCAGTTCGCGCGTCCGTTGCGGGCTCGTTGCGGGTGCGGGGGTGTCGGTCACGATGCGTCTTCCGGGGTAAAACTGGGCTGCAGGAGCGCCTTGGCTAGGGCTGCGGCGCTGACTTGTTGCCGGGCGGGCTGGTAGCGGCCTTGCAACAACTGGAAAGTCTGCCAGCTGGCGGCGCAGACTTCCACCGGGGCCGGCGAGTCCTCCAGGTCCGACTGGATCTGCCAGCCGAGCGCCTTGGCCTGCTGGGAGACCCATTCGGTGGGCGGCTGCGGGCCGAAGATCTTTTCCTCCAGCCCTTGGCTGCGTTGTTGCCGGCTCAGTTCCTCGACGAGCATCAGCAGGGCGAAGTCTCGCTGTCCGCGGTTCCGCTCTAGCGGGAACCGTTCGGCCAGCTGCTGGAACATGGCGAGCGGGTCCTCGGCGAGGGCACGCCCGGCGCGGGTCACGGTGAGCTGGTTCTTGGTCTTGCGCAGGAACCCGGCCACGGTCGCCGCATGGCGCAGCACCAGCACCTCCACGTGATCGCTTTCGCGCTGGGTACCGGCTCCCTGATCGCCGCGCAGCCGGCCCATGAGCTCGCCGACCAGCTGGGGCGGCAGGTAGCCGCTCTGGGTGAGCTTGACGCCCGCACCGACGTGCTCGATGAGCTGTTGGAACGGCCGCATCATCAAATCGATCTCTCGGCGGGTGGGGCCGTGCACGTCCAGCGCGTCGTAGAGCAGGGATTCCAGCTCGAAGCGTTGGGCGCTGCGCCGCACTAGGCGGTGCAACTCGGCCCGATAGCCGGTGTGGAAGGCGCAGCTTTGCGCCAGCAGCTCGCGGGTGTCGGCGGACGAAAAGTCGGTTGGTGCGAAGTCGTCGCCGAGCCATTCCAGGATCTCGAGCTGTTCCTCACTCGGGTTGGATGAGTGCAGGGCGGTCAGGACCCGCCGATAGCCGTGCGGTCCGCCGCAGTCGTCCGGCGGGCAGGCGTTCGCCCCGTCGAGCAGGCTGATCGGCGGCCCGTCGGCCAGCGGGCTGCTGCGCACCAGCGTGACCTTGTGGCTCCAGGCATCGCCAAAGTCGTAGTCGAAGTCGAACCAGTCCCCCGCCTCGGCCACCAGCTGATCCAGCCGGAGGTTTTCCTCGTGGTAGGCGTAGTTGGTTTCTGGCGCGGAGGACTGTGGTTCGTTGTACTCAAACGGTGCGCTGTTGGGCATCCGGAAATGGTGCAGGTGGGCGCCGTTCCAGCCCATGATGATGGTCAGGTAGTCGCTGAGCACCGACAGGCTGACGTCGCTGCGCACGCTGAAGGTGCGCCACACCGTGGGCCGGACCCCGCGCAACACGATCCTGCATTCGAACAGGGCCGGCGTCGTCAACGGTTCCTTCAGCGGGATGTCCCGGTGCTCGTGGGTGCCTTCCGGGTCGTGGGGCGTCTGCTCCGTGGAATCGATCAGGCTGGTGAGCTCGATGTCCGCGTCCAGATCGCGCAGCACCTCCTCCAGCGCCTCGTGGAGGTGCTCGGGGAAATCTTCGATCCGCTGATCCGCGGGACCGTTACCGTTCTGGGCCATACTCTTTAGCCTAAACAAAAAACTCCCGAGCCCACTGTCTGTGAAGAAGTGTTCTCGAGAGTTTCTCTCTGGTGGCAGATGAGGGATTCGAACCCACGTAGGCAATGCCAGCTGATTTACAGTCAGCCCCCTTTGGCCGCTCGGGAAATCTGCCCCTTGCGTTCCCGATCTCGTCGATCAGGCACAGTAAATAATGATACGACCCGAAGACGATTTCGCAAAATCGCCGCGGCCGGCCGCCTAATCCTGCCGCGTCGGGTCGGTACCGCGTGCGCCGCCGGCCGGGTTGACGCCAGCCAACTCCTGTTCCATGCCGCCACCGCGCGCCGTCACCCGCCGGTCGAGGTAGAGGGTCACAGACACCACGATCACCCCGGCCACCGCCAGCGCCAACAGCAGCGGCCAGTTCTGCTCCGGGACCAACAGATTCCGCTGGTCGTCCTGCCACGGCCACAGGGTGCGCAGCGCACCAATCATCAGGCCCACCAGCGCCACCATCGTGATCTTGTGATGGTTGTGCAGCAACCACTGCAGGCCCTTGACGATCACGATCATGCCCAGCGCCGCTCCGACCGCGAACAGCCCGATGTAGCCTAGGTCCCGCTCGGCGACGGCCTTCAGCGTCACTTGGTACATGCCCATGGTGAGCAGCAGGAAGGAGCCGGACAGGCCGGGCAGCATCAGCGCGCTGACCGCGATCGCCGCGGCGCCCACGATGGTCAACGGCGTCACCTCGACCTCGGTAGGCGGGATGGACAGTAGCCAGAAGGTCGCCGCCGCCACGATGACCAGCGCGGCTCCGTGCCGCAGCTGCCAGCGCCCGCCGGCGAGGCTCAGCGGCACCCAGATCGACCCCAGCACCAGACCGAAGAACACCCCGCGCATTTCCTGCGGGTAGTTTTCGACCAGGTGGGACATGGGTCCGGCGACCGTCAGCAGCGCGGTGAACATGCCGATCGCCACGGCGCTGACCAGTTTCCAGTGCACCTGAGCCAGTTCCGCCTTGAAGCCTTGGAACCGGTCCGGCCCGGCGAGCAGCCTGCGGGCGGCGGAGACCACGTGGCCGATGGAGTTGATCAGCTCGTCGTAGATACCCACCGCGAGGGCCACGGTTCCGCCGCTGACCCCGGGCACGGTTTCGACCAACCCGATCAACCCGCCGCGAACCACGTTGCCCAAGAAGCTGCGCTTCATGTTTGCTCCAGTCTGCTGGTAAAAGTAACCTTCCCAGACTAGTCGAGCGTTTTCAGCAGCCCCAAGCGCGGGCTCCCGAAACGATGTGTGGTGATGCTCACGGCCTGCTCGATCAGGTACGGCTGGGCCTCGATGATCGCGTCGGACACCGGAGGTTCGTCGTAGTGCGCGCACCCCACCGGGTAGTGCAGGTTCTCCCGCACCCCGACGCTGCGTACCCGCTTCTCCGCACGCGGTTCCCGCTGCACCCACCGGTCGAACTCGTCGCGGTCCTCGACCACAAACTCGACGCCGAGTCCCGAGCACGCGGCAGCCAGCTGATCGTCCTGCGCGCTGGCGCTGACCCGCAGGACAGTCCGTCCCTCGGCTCCGGCCCGCAGCGCTCGTGCCCCGGCCGTCAACCCGGCCAGCAGGGTGCGCAGCAGGTCATTGCGGTGGTGCCCCGCCGGGTCGCAGTAGCGGATGGTCACCGGGGTGCGGAAGTAGCGCAGGATGTTCGCTTCGCAGCCCAGCCCGGTGCGGTCATGCGGGGCGAAGTAGCCGTCGTGGGCGATTTCATCGCGCACCGCGCAATCACGCAGCCAACCTTGACCGGCTCCGTGTTCGTTGGCCAGCCGGAACAGCAGCTCCCAGCGCGGGTTGGTCGCCCGGCGCGGCACCGGGGTGCTGCGCGTGTAGTCGTCCCGCCAGGAGGTCAGGGAGAGCAGGTAGTTCGGGCCGCCGGCCTTGGCACCGGCGCCGACGGCGGAGGCCTTCCAACCTCCGAAGGGCTGGCGTTGCACGATCGCTCCGGTCATGCCGCGGTTGATGTAGACGTTCCCGGCTTGGATGTGGCGTTGGAAATAGCGGATCTCTGCCGGATTGAGCGAGTGCAGCCCGGCGGTGAGACCGAAGTCCACTTGGTTGGCCCAAGCCACCGCGGTCTGCAGATCCGGGGCCTGCATGATGCCCAGCACCGGGCCGAAGTATTCGGTGCGGTGGAACTCCGAGCCGGGCTGCACCCCCGCTCGCACCCCCGGGCTGTAGAGCCGGCCGCTCTCGTCGAGGGCCTCGGGTTTCAGAATCCAGCGCTGCCCGGCCTCCAGCCGGTTCAGGCCGCGCTGCAGCTTCTCCCCCGGCAGCTCAACGATCGGTCCCATCTGTGCGGCGGCGTCCTCGGGGTAGCCGCAGTTCAGCGAGGAGACGGCGTCCACGATCTTGTCCCGCAGCCGCTCGCTGGTGCCCGCCGTGCCAACGAGGATCGCCAGTGAGGCCGCCGAACACTTCTGCCCGGCGTGCCCGAACGCCGAGGCAACCAAGTCCTTGACGGCCTCGTCATAGTCGGCCGAGTCGGTGATGATCATGGAGTTCTTCCCCGAGGTCTCCGCGAACAGGCGCATGGTCGGGTTGAAGGACAGGAACAGCTCGGCAGTCTCCACCGCGCCGGTCAGGATGACCTGATCCACCCGCGGGTCGGCGAGCAGCTCGGCGCCGAACTGGCTTTCGTCTAGGTGCACGAACTGCAGCACCTCGGTCGGCACCCCCGCCGCCCAGCACGCCTGGGCGAAGGCTTCGGCGATGTACGGCGACTGCGGGGCCGGTTTCAGGATCACGCAGCTGCCGGCCGCGAGCGCGGCCAGCGTGGAGCCGGCGGGGATGGCCAGCGGGAAGTTCCACGGCGGCGCAACCACCGTGATGTCCCGCGGCAGCGGAACGGTCGGGGCGTGGTCCGCCAGGTCCAGCGCCAACCGCGCGTAGTAGTGCGCAAAATCGATGGCCTCGGAGATCTCCGGGTCGGACTGGTCCAGCGTCTTGCCGGTTTCGGCGCCCATGATGGCGGCCAGTTTGCCGCGCATCCGGCGCAGCTGCTCCCCCACCCGGTCGATGATCGCGGCGCGCTCGTGCAACGGCAGGCCCTGCCACCGGGCGGCCGCCTGCTGCGCGGTGGCCAGCACTCCGTTCAAGTCTGCGTGGCTGGTGACCCGGTAGCCCTCAAGCGAGGTGTAGGGCCCGTACTCGGTGATCGCCCGGATCTGGTCCCGGATCTCT
>CAYZBX010000046.1:0-4466 GCA_964476735.1 uncultured Micrococcaceae bacterium | reverse complement strand
GTCGACGGCGGACATGAAATTGTCCGGGTTCGCGGATTCCTCCAGCCGGCGCACCAGATAGGCGATCGCGGCGTCGAAGCTCTCCGGCGCAACCACCGGGGTGTAGAAGCGTTGCTCGCCGACCGTCTCGGCGACCGCCCTCATCTGGGCTTGGCCCATGCCCAGCAGCACCTCGAAGTCCAACCAGGACCGTTGCAGTCCGCGCTCCTGGATCCAGCGGTGCGCCAGCGCGATGTCGAACAGGTTGTGCCCGGCGATCCCCAGCCCCACGCTGGCTAGGCGTTCGGCGTCCAGCGAGTAGTCCAGCAGGCGCAGGTAGTTGGCGTCCGTGGCCAGTTTGGTGGTGTACGGGGCCTGCGGCCAGCCGTGCAGTTCGGCCTGCACCTGCTCCATGGGCAGGTTGGCCCCCTTGACCAAGCGGATCTTGATGGGCGCCCCGCCCGTGGCTACGCGCCGGTCGGCCCAGCCTTGGATCTTCTCCCGCGCCGCGAACGCGTCCGGCAGGTAGGCCTGCAACACGATCCCCGCGCTGAGTTGACTCAGCTCCGGCTGGTCCAGCAACCGGGTGAACACCTCCACGGTCAAATCCAGATCGCGGTACTCCTCCATGTCCAGGTTGATGAACTTCTGGGTCGGGGACTCCGCCGCCATCAGGAACAGTGGGGTCAGCTGGGTGACAATCTCCTCGATCGCCTCATCAAAGTTCCACGGGTTATGCGGTGCGATCACCGCGGACACTTTCAGGGAGATGTAGTCCACGTCGTCACGGGCCAGCAGCGCCGTGGCGCCCGCCAAGCGTTTGGCGGCCTCCGCCTCGCCGAGGATCGCCTCGCCGAGCAGGTTGATGTTGAGTTTCTTGCCCTCGCGGCGGGACTTGGCCAGAAAACGGCTCAGGCTGGGTTCGTGGACGTTGACCAGCAGTTCGCCGAGCATCTGGCGCAGGGCCAGTTTCACCGCGCCCATCACCATCGGCGGGGCGAGCTTGGCCGTCTTGCCGGCGGCCCGCAGGGCCAAGCGCAACGGTGTTGGCAGGGAGCGCTGCACCACCGGCGGCAGGTCCCGGACCAGCTCCGCCAGCAGGTTGGCGGCCACCCCGGGATCCTCGGTCCGGATCACCCCGTCGATGAAATCGACGAGGAAGGTGAGCCCCTCCTCGGTCTGGATCAGCTCGGTGAGTTCCTCGACTTGGGAGTGTGGGTGATGCTGCGCCTTTGCCAACCAGTCCTTGACGTCTTGACCGACTCGCTGACAAATCTCCGCGACCACGCGCACAACCTCCATTGGTTTGATCGACTCCTATTGCAGAGTATGACCCAGATCACCACATTGCAAAGGGTAAGCTGGGGCAAGAATCCCGTTTTGGACAGTTTTTCCATACTTTTGAAGGAGCGTGCCGGTCGATGGCCAGCAATTCGACTTTTGACATCGTCAGCAAGGTAGACAAGCAGGAGGTCGCGAACGCGCTGAATCAGGCGCAAAAGGAAATCGCCCAGCGCTACGACTTCCGCGATGTGGGTGCCGAGATCGAGTTTTCCGGCGACAACATCCTGATGCGCGCCAACTCCGAGGAGCGCGTCAAGGCCGTGCTGGACGTGCTGCAGTCCAAGCTGGTGCGCCGCAACATCTCGCTGAAGTCCCTCGACGCCGGCGAACCGTTCGCCTCCGGCAAGGAGTACCGGATCGAGGCCAGCATCAAGGAGGGCATCGCCCAGGACATCGCGAAGAAGATCTCCAAGATCATCCGCGAGGAGGGGCCCAAGTCGGTCAAGGCCACCATCCAGGGCGACGAGCTGCGCGTCTCCTCCAAGTCCCGCGATGATCTGCAGGCCACCATCGCGCTGCTGAAGAACTTCGAGGACGCCGCTCTGCAGTTCGTGAACTTCCGCTAACGGCACCCACACAGACACGCGGGCGGCGCGCAGGTTCCCCTGTGCGCCGCCCTCGTTTTGTCAGGAGACGGGGCGTTCCGCTTGGCCGTTCCGCTCACCACCAGAGAGACAAACGAAAGTGGAAGCCCAACTCAGCAAGCTCCCGAGCGAGTTCGATGTACTGTCGGTCGAATTCTGCTCGTGTTTCTTGGGACGGGAATTCACCCGTGCTGTCGCGGGAATCAAGAAAGGACGCTCCCATTGCCGCAATCGACGCGTTAGCTCTGGTGGGATGCGGTCCCGGTAATCGCTGTCGGGGTGGCCCTGTTGAATGTTCTCGTTGAAGGGCCAAATCGTGTGATTCGCCGTAAACTCGATGGCGCCTCGTGAAGCATCGGGTAATTCTGGCATGATCCCATCGGTCGATGGTGGCACGTAGGCCCCTCGGGCACCACGACCTCGGAAAACATACTTCCGAGCGTCGCCCTCAGCGGCCCAGCGGTCCCGTTCGTCAATCGACACCACGTCACCACCACATGTCCAAAAGGACCTCAATTTCTCGAGCCCAAAGCATCTCGGCAAGACTCACGTACTCTTGCGCCGCCCGCGCCTGAGCGTCCTGGGAGAAGAACGTGTTGGCGTGCCAGTCATACGCCGCGGCCGTCTCCGTGTTCCACTTCTGCAATCTGCTGTGCAGAGGCTCAGGAATGGCTGACATTAGCTCTTGAGGCGGTCGTGAGCTAGGACTGATTGATCGGCGTCGGTAAAGGGGAAGCCGCCGGCCGTGAGCGTGAAAACCGCCCGGCCGTCCCGGATGTCGTAGCTGGTCACCGCTTCACCACCACATATCTAGGTGCACGTTCTTGAATCCCCGGGACCGCATCGTTTGCGCAAGAGAGACGTACTCCTGATCTGCCCACCGACGGGCCTCTTCGGAGGGGAACATGCCGGTCTCGTAGTCGTAGTGCTGATGCATAAATTCATTCCAAGCCCTGATTCGTTGCGCCGTGTCAGGAAGGCTCTGCAGCAGATAGTCGATAGCAGAGGTGTCGAGGTCTTCCTCCGGAATGACCATCTCGACGAAGGGCGGATTCGAATAGTTGTAGGAAAACTGAATCGGGTCTTTGCGTACCGCGCCCACCGGTTTGAGCGTTTCCGCATTCTTGTCCGTCATGGCCGCCTTTCGTGGAGGAAAATCCGCAGCACCGGCTCGAGTCCTCAGTGGATGGCGCCCAGAGATTGGTGGGACGCCCTGTCGCGACCGCTTCACGCCCCGCCCGCGAGTTTGCCTTGGGTTCCCCAAGAGTAGGACGGATGCGAACGAAACCGCATCCGTCGAACGAGGTATCCCGATGCCACACATGAGTCCCGACCGAACGTGCGGGTCACTCCTTGGCGGTCGCTGACCCTATTGTCCGGCCATCCGGCGCAGCCGCTCGATCCGGTCCTCCATCGGCGGGTGCGTGGAGAACAACCCGCGGATCTTCGACCCGAAGGGATTGGCGATCATCATGTGCGCATGGTTTTCCACCTTCTGGCTCGGCTCCATCGGCACCAGCTCGATGCCGTGCTGCAGCTTGTACAGCGCGGAGGCCAGCGCCAGCGGGTCCCCGGTCAGCGCGGCCCCGTCTTGGTCGGCGTCGTATTCGCGGGTCCGGGAGATCCCCAATTGGATGAGCGAGGCAGCGATCGGTGCCAGAAACACCATCGCGAGCATCGCCAGCGGGTTCGCGTTCCGCCGGTCCTGCCCACCGCCAAAGAACATCAGGAACTGGGCGATCGAGGTGATGACCCCGGCGATCGCACCCGCCACCGAGCCGGAGAGGATGTCCCGGTTGTACACGTGCATCAGCTCGTGCCCCAGCACCCCGCGCAGCTCACGCTCGTTCAGCAGCTGGAAGATCCCCTCGGTGCAGCACACGGCGGCGTTCTCCGGGTTCCGGCCGGTCGCGAACGCGTTCGGGGTCTGCGTCGGGGCCACGTACAGCCGCGGCATCGGTTTGTTCGCCCGGGCGGAGAGCTCGCGCACGATGGCGTAATAGGCTGGTGCCTCCTGCTCGCTGACCGGGTAGGCGTTCATCGAGCGCAGCGCGATCTTGTCCGAGTTCCAGTACGTCACCGCCGTGGTGATCACGCCGATCCCGGCGAACAGCCAGATCCACGCGGAGGAACCGGTGCCGTAACCGATGATCCCGCCGATGGCCAGCAGCAGCGCGAACATCGCGCCAAAGAGAAACGCGGTCTTCAATCCGTTGTTGTGTTTGTGCACTGCTGCCACTCCTTCGGGTGGTTCTGGGGTGCTTAGCCCCGGGAGATGCTGGTCATCTCCTCGCGCGGGACCACCTTGATGCGTGCGCGTGGTTGCCCCTCGGCGTCAGCGCCGGCGGCACCAAGCTGTTTTTCGTACTCGTCTAGTTTCACCCAACCGGCCCAGTCGGTGTATTCCACGCCGCGTTCCTCCAGCAGCGCGATGATCGCCTCCGGCTCCGGGCGGTTGGCTCGAGGCAACTCCTGCAGGTCCTCCAGCAGGCAGTTGATGGTCTCCTGCGCATCCGACTTGGTGTGCCCGATCAGCCCCACCGGGCCGCGCTTGATCCA
>CAYZBX010000045.1:0-12115 GCA_964476735.1 uncultured Micrococcaceae bacterium | reverse complement strand
GGCAGCAGGTCCTTGACCGTGGAGATCTTGGAGCTGACGAGCAGGATGTACGGATCCTCGAGGACCGCTTCCTGACGCTCGACGTCGGTCGCGAAGTAGAGGGAGATGTAGCCCTTGTCGAAGCGCATACCCTCGGTGAGCTCGAGCTCGAGCCCGAAGGTGTTGGACTCCTCGACGGTGATGACGCCTTCCTTGCCCACCTTGTCGAGGGCTTCGGCGATCAGTTCACCGATCTGGTTGTCGCCGGCGGAGATGGAAGCGGTAGCGGCGATCTGCTCCTTGGTTTCCACGTCCCGAGCGGCAGCAAAGAGCTGTTCGGTCACGGCGGCCACGGCCTTGTCGATGCCGCGCTTCAGGGAGAGCGGATCGGCGCCGGCGGCGACGTTGCGCAGGCCTTCGCGGACCAGCGCCTGGGCCAGCACGGTTGCAGTGGTGGTGCCGTCACCAGCGACGTCATCGGTCTTCTTGGCGACTTCCTTGACCAGCTCTGCGCCGATCTTCTCGTACGGGTCTTCCAGTTCGATTTCCTTGGCGATGGAGACACCGTCGTTGGTGATGGTGGGTGCGCCCCACTTCTTTTCCAGTACGACGTTGCGCCCACGTGGGCCAAGGGTAACTCGGACGGCGTCGGCCAGGGTGTTCAGGCCGCGTTCGAGGCCGCGACGGGCCTCTTCGTCAAATGCAATGGTCTTAGCCATGAAGGTGTGGGTCCTTTCTGGACTTCTTCCAGTTCTGCTTGAACCTTTTGCAGTGCCCGCGACGGACAGCCCCAATGGTGGGTCTTCACCACAAAAAAGGTTGTTGTCCTCGCGAAACGGTGGCGCCGTGGTCTGCGTCTGACCGGCTCACAACTGACAAGCCTTTAGCAGTCACCGCTTCGGAGTGCTAAGAGAAAAATTAGCACTCTGGGCACCCGAGTGCAAGCTCCGCCCGCCCGGCCCCCTGCCGGGATCGCCGCGCGCGTAACGGACCGGCTTTGGGTGCTTCTAGTTGCCGGCGAGGACAACCACGATGGCCGGCACCTGACGCTGCTCCACGTTGGAGATGTTCAGCGCCGCCGCGATGGCCTCGGCGGTGTCCTTTTGCGCATCCGTGGCGTAGTAGACGGTGCTGCTGGCTACCGCGAAGCCCTGCCAGGTGCCGGTGAAGGCGACGTTGAAACCTTGGTTCCGCAGGGTCTGGGAGCCTTGCGCGGCGGTGCCCGGGGCGGCGGCCGTGTTGTACACTTCGACAGCCTGCTGGTAGTCGATGTTGGCCGCCGGTGTCGTTTCCGCCTCGGTCGGGGCGCTGGTTTCAGTCGGAGTCGTCTCCGCCTCGGTTGGCGACTCGCTGGCGGGAGAGGTCTGCGTCTGCGCCGGAGTCGTTGCGGTTTCGGTTGGACTTTGCGACTGGGCTGTTTCGGTTCCAGCGGTCGTGGGGTCCGCGGAGCCACCGTCGTCCTTCCCCAGCAAGGTTGGCAAGATGAGGAAACTGAATGCGCCGATCAGGAGCGCAAGAGCACCGGCAAGCTGAATCCATTTAAGACTGTTACGTTGCCGCACCTGCGGTAACGCCTTGCGATGGGTGCCGTAGTAGCGGGCGTCGTATGGGATCTCATCGAATTCGTCTTGGGGAAACTCGTGTCGAGATTCGTTGCGCTCGGCATCCTGAGGTGCAGACAAGGCCTAACCTTTTTCGTTCGAAGATCCAGTGGTGCTGTTGAAAACTCTATCGTTTTTTGTGCGACAGCGCGGACTCCCCGCGGCCACGTTACTTGCCAGCGAAGGGGTTGTTTCTGTTGCGCCGTAGCCGATTAACCAGGATCGGGTCGTGCGCCAAGGCGGCCTCGGTGTCCAGCAGGTGATTGAGGTGCTGAAAGAACTGGATCGCAGTGAGGTCGAACTCCTGCCGGATCGCCAAGTCGCGAGCGCCCTTGTACTTGTAGCTGCGGCGCATGAAGGCGAGGACCTGCCGGTCGAATTCGCTGAGTTGCTCCGCGCTGCGCCGCTCTGGTTCGACCATTCCGCCCTCTTTCGCTCCTGCCCTACGCACCTTGACCAAGACGAGGCTCGGCCCCGTTAAACGGTACCCGGTTCACCACCGTTTGCCAGTCGGGCTGAACCACGGGGCGAAAAACTGCCAAGATAGAACCGTGACGACAGACAATCAGCTCACCAAGATGTTTCGCACGCCGTTGGAGTCCGGCTGGGAACGGGCATTGGCACCACAGGCTCCGGAATTCGACAGGATCGGCCGGGAACTGAAGGCGATGCACGCGGCCGGCGAACGGGTGCTGCCGGAACCGGACAACATTTTGCGCGCCTTCCGCCAACCGTTCGACCAGGTCAAGGTGCTGATCCTCGGGCAGGACCCCTACCCCACGGTGGGCCACCCCATCGGGCTGTCCTTCGCTGTCGACCGCAACGTGCGCCCGTTGCCGAAGAGTCTGCTGAACATCTACCGCGAGCTGAGCGAGGACCTAGGCGTGACGCCGCCAGAACACGGCGACCTCAGCGGCTGGGCGGAGCAGGGCGTGCTGTTGCTGAACACCGGCCTGACCGTTCGCGCCGGCGCGCCGAAGTCTCACCAGCACCTTGGCTGGGACAAGATCACCCGCGCCGCAGTCATCGCGCTGGCGCAGCGCGGCACCCCGCTGGTCTCTATTCTGTGGGGCGCGGACGCGGGCAAGTTCGCGCCGCTGCTCGCCGAACACGGGGCGCCCGCCGTGGTCAGGAGTCCGCACCCGTCCCCGCTGTCGGCCTACCGGGGCTTCTTCGGCTCACGCCCCTTCAGCCGCACCAACGAGCTGCTGGCGCAGCAGGGCGCCGCTCCCGTCGACTGGGCCCGCCTCTAGTCGCCGCCGGCCTCGCCCATCTCACGCAGCACACTCCTAGCCCACCCGATCTCGGCTTCGGCCCGACGGATGCGCCCCTCATAAGCGAGCACCTTGAAACGAATGATCCGGTCGGCGTTCGCGTCCGGGAAGCTTTCCAACCGACGCTTGATGACCGGTGAGACGCGCCCTTCGATGTCCGCGATCTGCTTGCGCGCTCGCTCAGCCTCGCGCTCATGATGGTCGATGTGCCGGTGGAGCATGCGCTCGAGGTCGCCCGGACCCGCCCATTCGCCGTACGCCACCCGCAGCTCGATGGGGTCGCGCTCTAAGCCGTATTCGTGTTCCGACTCTTGCCAACGACCTAGCTCAGCCCGGCCGGCTGCAGTCACCCGGTATTCGGTCTTCATTGCTCCCTTGCTGCCCCACGGAATGAGCCTGCCCTCAAGCAGCTCTTCCTCTTCCATCTTGCGCAGCGCAGGGTAGATCTGCGAGTCCTTGGCCTGCCAGAGGTAGCCGACCGACCCGGAAAACTGCTTCACGACGTCGTAGCCGGTCATGGGGCCGGAAGACAGCAGCGCCAGCAGGGCGGCTCGAAGACTCATCGATATTCCTTCCCAAAACTCTTGTCACAGCATACAAGCTGCAGTAATGTGTGTCTCACGCCACCAAATAACTAACTCTTTAGTTATTTGCCCGCTTAGCTATTTGAGGAGCGACATGACGCTGCAGGCCGAGACCATCACGACCGCGAAGATCTTCCCGCACCCGCTTAATGCTTGGTACGTGGCCGCATGGGATCACGAGGTAAATCGGACCCCGCTGGCCCGGACGATCGCAAACAAGCCACTAGTGCTCTACCGCACGACCGACGGCAAACCGGTCGCCCTCGCGGATGCGTGCTGGCACCGGTTGGCGCCGCTGTCTAAGGGCAAGCTCATGGGCCGTGACGAGATCCAGTGCCCGTATCACGGTCTGCAATACAACTCGGCCGGCCGGTGCACCCACATGCCGGCTCAAGAAACTTTGAACCCCTCTGCGACGGTGCCCTCCTACCTCGTCGAGGAACGCTACCGCTATGTCTGGGTCTGGCTGGGCGACCCCGAGCTGGCCAACACTGACGACATCCCAGACATGAGCCAGATGACCTCCACCGAGTGGGCTGGCGACGGAAAGACGATCCACGCCGAGTGCAACTACCAGCTGGTGCTGGACAACCTGATGGATCTGACCCACGAAGAGTTCGTTCACGCCTCTTCCATCGGCCAGGACGAGCTGTCCGACGCAGAGTTCGAGACCACCCATGACGGTCGCACCGTGACCGTGACGCGGTGGATGCGCAACATCGATGCTCCGCCGTTCTGGCTGAAGAACATGCGGGACAAGTTCCCGGGGTTCGAAGGCAAGGTTGATCGTTGGCAGATCATCCACTACACCTACCCCTCGACCATCTGTATTGACGTCGGCGTTGCCAAGGCCGGCACCGGCGCGCCAGAAGGTGATCGCAGCCAAGGCGTCAACGGCTACGTCATGAACACCATCACGCCAGAATCGGATCGTTCCTGCCACTACTTCTGGGCTTTCATGCGCAACTATTGTCTTGACTCCCAGCTGATCACCACGCAGCTTCGTGAAGGTGTCCACGGCGTCTTCGGCGAGGACGAAGAGATGCTGAAGGCTCAGCAAGAAGCCATCGAAGCCAACCCCGATCACGAGTTCTACTCGCTGAATATTGATGCCGGTGGCATGTGGGTCCGCAGAATCTTGGAAGCGGCACTGCAAGCCGAAGGTCGCGCCACCGCCGTGCCACCGAAAGCATAGGAAGCGCCATGACTACACTGCACCAGAAGGGTTGGTTTGACGCGACCGTCGTCGCCACCACGACCGTGGCCGAGCAGATCAGCAGAATCGAGCTTGCGGTCCCCTACGATGTTTTCGTCAAGGCCGGTGAGCACCTCGATGTTCTGTTGCCTTGGGAGAACCGCGACCTGAATCGTTCCTATTCGATCGTTGACGCCGACAAAGACGGCAAGATGATTGCTCTCAGCGTGTTCCGGACGCCAAATTCACGCGGAGGTTCGGAGGCAATGCACGCGCTCAAACCCGGAGATCGGCTCCGCGTCAGCATGCCGCAACAGGACTTCCCGCTGCGCATCGGCGCCAAGAAGTATGTGCTGCTGGCAGGCGGCATTGGGATCACCGCGATTCTGTCTATGGCCGACACGTTGCGCCGTGTTGGCGCCGACTATCAATTGATCTACGCTGGTCGACACCGAGCTGCCATGGCCTATCTTGAGCGGGTACTGTCCGATCATGGCGAGCGCGCCAAGATCTACGTTGATGCAGAGGGCAAAACGCTCCATGTCCCCACTCTGGTGGACGGAATCGAGCACGACACCGAGCTGTACATGTGCGGCCCCATCCGGCTGATGGATGCCGTGCGCCGCACATGGAGCGACACCGATCTGGACATCACCAACCTACGCTTCGAGACTTTCGGTAACTCCGGCTGGTTCGAGCCGGAGCCTTTCACGGTAACGGTGCCGCGGTTGGGCTTGACCACCCAAGTAGAGCAGGACGAGTCCCTGCTCGAGGCTCTCGAACGCGCCGGGGCAGACATGATGTTCGACTGCCGAAAAGGCGAATGCGGGCTGTGCCAGGTCAAAATCCTGAACCTCGACGGGCGGATCGACCATCGCGATGTGTTCTTTTCCGACAGCCAGAAGAATCAAGAGCCGCCGACGAGCATGTGCTGCTGCGTTTCCCGGGTAACACCCGAACACAACGGCAGCGCAGCCCTCACCATCGAGGTGAGCTGAGCCGCTTGGTTACTTCCCGGGGACATTCACTTCAAGAAGCCGAAAAAACACTCAACAAGATGACCCGCCCCGGCCGACCTCGACTAAGCTGGGCAGCCCCACCCATTTCAACATCCTTTTCCATGGAGGCCCAGTGTTGACCGAACCAAGAGCCCCGAAGCTGGATTACCTGACCCGCTTCCGGGTTGATGTTGCCGCACCAATCGAACTCGGCACCACCCCCGAGGGAATGCGCAGAATCATCCCCATCGTCGGCGGCACCGTTGAAGGACCCCAGCTACGCGGCAAGATCCTGGACGCAGGCGCGGATTTCCAGTTGATCGCTTCCGACACCGTGGCACTGCTCGACGCGCGTTACGTGGTCGAGACCGTCGACGGTGCTCGCCTGTACGTGGTCAACGACGCAATCCGCAGCGCGAGCGCAGCAGACACCGCCGCGCTCATCGCCGGGGAACGGGTTCCCGCGGAACGGGTCTACTTCAAATGCCATCCCAAGATCAGCACCGCCGATGCCCGCTACCAGTGGTTGTCCGAACACCTGATCATTGGCAGCGGTCAGCGCGAACCGGATGCCGTCGTGATCGACCTGTGGGTGGTCCGGTAAAGCACGCCATACTGCGCCCCCGACGACGATGGGCCGGTGTCCGCGTACCATCACACGGGCACCGGCCCATTCTCCGTGTGCTCTGGGGAGCTTAGCTCGCCAGCTTCTTGCGGATCGCCGAAGAGAACATATCCACCGCGATGACCATGACCAAGACGATCAGAATATGCGTCAGCATGGCGTCAAACTGGAAGGACTTGATCGACTGGTTGATGAGTAGCCCGATGCCTCCGGCGCCGACGAGGCCCAACACCAGCGACGAACGAACGTTGACGTCGAAGCGGTAGAGCAAGAGCCCCAGCATGGAAGCGCTGACCTGCGGAATCGTTGCGTTGGCGACGATCTGCGCCCGGCTGGCGCCCGCCGTGGACAACGCCTGCGACGGCCCCGGGTCGATGTCCTCGATGGCCTCGGCCCACAGCTTGCCCATGACGCCGGTGTTGTGGCAGATCAAAGCCAGCACACCAGCGAACGGGCCCAGTCCCACCGCGGTCACGAAGATCAGCGCGAAGACGATGTCCGGCACCGCCCGAAAGAAGGACAGGATGGACCTGGACACCTGAAACACCACCGGGTGTGGACTGGTGGTCCGTGACGCCCAGACGGCCAGCAGGCCACTGGTCGGGATGGACAGCGTCGTGCCCAACAGGCCGATCCACAGGGTGATGGCGCTGGCCTGGATACCAGGCAGGACCACATCATCCCAGGAGAGGTTCGGCGGCAACGCCTCGGACAGGAACCTCGCCATGCCGCCGGAACCATCGACCAGCGCGCCCAGGGAGAACTCCGTCTCTTGAAACGCCACAATGTGGGCGACCAACAGTGCGGAGAACATCGCCATGACCGGCCAGTTTCGCCAAGAGACTCGTGGCGCGGGCTTGGTCTGCGCCGGGGCGTTGTTAATCACGATGGTGTTCTTTCGTTCTGATGTCAGCATGCTCATGGCTGCGCCTCCGATTCGTAGAGCCGCAGGACTTCCGCGCTGGAGCCGGCGGAGGTCAATTCGTTGAGCACGATCTTGCCGCCCTTGAGGCCGATGAGCCGATCTGCGTAACGGAAGGCGAGTTCTGGTTGGTGCAGGACGGCGGCGACCGCCAACCCCTCCTCGTGGGCCAACTCGGCCAGCAGCGCCATGACCTGTTCGGCAGCCTGCGGGTCTAGGGCGGAAACGGGCTCATCGGCTAGCAGCACCTCGGCGCCCTGACAGAGGGCACGGGCAACGGCGACGCGTTGCTGCTGGCCACCCGAGAGCTTGCCCGCGGGTTCGTTGGCTCGGTCGGCAAGACCCACACGTGCGAGGGCTTCCATGGCCTCGTTGCGGATCACCTGCGGGAAGAACCATGGGTGCAGCGACTGCCAAGTCTTCATCCGGGCGAGCGCCCCGGCGCAGACGTTATCCAGCACGCTCCTACGGGGCACGAGGTGGATCTTCTGAAACACCATTGCGGCGTCGGCGCGCGTCTTGCGTTCGGGGCCGTCGCTCACGCCGCACACTTGGATGCTCCCGGCGTCATGGGACAGTAACCCGGCGACGGCACGCAGCGTCGTTGACTTACCTGATCCGTTGGCTCCGAGAAACGCGACGAGCTCGCCGGCGGACACGTCGAAGCTGAGCTCGTCAAGCACGACTTTGTTGTTGAAGGCGATGCTGAGCCGATCGACGCGAAGCTTCACGTCGTTCGAAGAATGCGTGCCCATGGCGTGCTCCCCTGTGCGTGGCTTGGTGGAGAGTGCGGTCATCAGACGTCTTCCTCACTGAGTTTCATGGTCTTGGCCAAGTCGAACAGCGGTGAATAGGTGTCCTTGTCGACCTCGACCAACGGACCGGCCGGGCTGACATCGAGGAAGGCACCGATCTTCTCGACGTCCTCCGTCTCAAGGCTCAGCAGTGCTTCCCTGACAGCGTCCTTGAACTCTTGCGGAGCGTCGCCACGGACCGTAATCGGATCATTCGGGATGGGTTCCGACTCCCAGATTTGCTTGAATTCCGCCGGGTCGAAGGTGCCTTCGTTCTTGGCCGTGTTCAGGGTCTGAGAGTTGATCTGTGCTGCGGCCACGGTCCCGTTGGTCAGCGCCAGAAGCGCCTCCGGATGACCTCCGGCGTAGTTGATCTTCAGCTCGTTCTCCTTGATGCCCGCTTTGGCCAGCGCGTAGCGCGGCAGCACGTCCCCGGAGGTGGAGCCGATGCTGCCCAAGGCAAGGTCCTCACCCTTCAGGTCTTCGATCGAGTCGATCGAGGAATCCTTCGGCACCCAGATGCCCGCAGTATAAGAGGACAACGTCCCATCAGCGAGGCCAAACGAGGCTACGGGTTCCGCGCCGGCACGTTCGGAGGCGAAGACATAGCCGAGGGGCCCGAATTGTCCGAGATCGAGCTTGCCGTTTTGCATGGCAAGCACCTCTGCGGAGTAGTCTTCAAGGACTTGGACCTGCACCGGGCAGTCGAGTTTCTTTTCGAGAGCTTCGCCGAGCACTTGGTAGGCGGGTTCCAACTTGGCGGGGTCCTCGAACGGCTCGATGCCGAACTTTATTTCGCCGTTGGGACACGTCGCGGATTCGGCTTGAGCGGAACCCCCGCACGCGGTCAGCGCAAGTGGGGCCAGGAGAGCGAGGCCGCAGAGAGCCTTCACGGAACGTTTCACAGTGTTTTCCTTTACGTAGAAGCTTGTGTGGGGAGAAGTTTGAAGGTGGTTAGGCGGCGGTCATCGCGGAGGTCAGTCTTGCGACGTTCTCGTCCGCGAGCCCGAAGGAAATAGTCATGCCGATGCCCGTGGCCACGGTAACGGCGGTGATCGTCGGTGACAGCGTCTCCACGATCAGGGGGCGGGTATCCGACGATGCGTAAATCCCCTGCCAGCGTTGCAGCACCGTTAGCTTTGGGACGCCGAGGAAGCCCGCGATCTCTTGCAGCAGCAGTTCCGTCGTGGATTCCGTTTGGAATGGTTCGACCGATTGGGCGTAGTCATGGGAGTCACCCACGATCAGTGTGCCGTCCGGGCGTCGGGTGAACATGCAGTTCGCCCCGACCGCGAGGAGCTCTGGATGGGTGGCCTCGAACCGTTCCCGCAGCTGGTCGGCCGCACGAGTCGAGGCGAACGCGTCGTAGCGCAGCAGCGATGTGCCCGTTAGCACCGCGGAATCGCTCCGGAAGTGCTGGGGCGCAGCCACCAGCGCCATGTTGAGCGAACATTCTCGGACCGCGGCCGCGTCGGCGAGTTCTGGCAGCAGGCCTTTGAGCTGATGCCCCGTGCAGACCACTGTGTGACCGGTGGCGAAGGTTCCCCGAGTGGTGACCACACGGCCTTCGGCCAACGAGGTGACGCGTGTGTTGTACAGGATCTCGACGCCTTCTTGGGCGGCCAGCCAGGCCGCGAGTTTCGGTGCCGCCTCCCGTGGGTCGACCCGCAGGTCTTGCGTCAGGAATGCGCCCCCGACTGCCTTGGTGTCGTGCCCGAGAATGGACCTGACTTCGGCTTGATCGAGGAGCTGGATCTGGTCACTCCCCTTGTGCCGCTGGGCCTCGGCCAGCACCTCAAGCTCTTCCGTCCCCGCAGCGAGAGCGTAGGCGCCCGATTCTTGTGCCCAGAAACCAGCATCACGGGATGCGTCCAGCCACAAGCCGCGTCCGTTCTCGGCGAGTTGTTCAAAGTGACCGGCTTGTCCGGTGATGCAGCAATGGCCGAAGTTGCGGATGGAGGCGCCACGCACACCGGAGTTCTCTTCGATGACGCGCACGCTCAGCCCGTTGCGGTGGGCGACCCAGGCGTGGGCTAGGCCGATGATGCCGGCCCCCACAATCGTGATGTCAGTTGATTTCATGTCTTCGACTTTGCGGGACACGACGCACTCCACGCAAGCCAGAATGGCACTTGTCTAGACAAGTTTCTGTGGTGTTCACTCGAGATCAATCGGCGTTCACTTTGGCTGTATTTTAGTGGCCAATCGTTTACTCTGCGTTTCCCAAAACGGCTGGATTCACAACTCTTGTCTGTGCTTGTATAGAACTTATGCAGACAAGTAGCTTGAACTCCGGCCACGACGGGAAAGCCGCCCTACACGTTAAGATCGCGGATGCCTTGCGTCGACAGATCGCTGACGGCGAGCTGCCCCGTGGCGCCTCGCTACCCAGCGAAGCCGAGCTTTGCCGCGAATACGAGGTTTCCCGTGGCACCGCCCGGCAAGCCATTGCGGCGTTGCGCGCGGAGGGGCTGGTGGCAGTGTCGAGAGGGAAACCGCCTCAGGTCGTAGGCACGGTGCCCTCCCAAGAGCTCTCGACGTTCCTCTCCTTTAGCGAGTGGGCTAAGTCGACCGGTCGCGTCCCTGGCCAGCGGACCTTAGAAACGGCTCGGCGACCTGTATCACCAGAAGCAGCTGCAGCCCTCGGCATTGCTACGGGAGAACCCGTGGTTGAGGTTCTGCGCTTGCGCACGCTCGATGACAAGCCCGTCATGATTGAGCGAACCGTATTCGTCCTTGAGGCCGGCCGGCATCTCTTCGAGTTCGATCCCGACTCGGGCTCCATCTTTGCCTTTCTGAGCTCACGCGGAGTCGACCTGCATGCGGCCAGGCACACCTTCGATGCGCTCAACGCAGACGCGTTGGATGCCGAACTGCTCTGCGTGCCGGAGGGCTCGGCACTGCTGCGGGAAACGCGCGTGACATTCTCCTTCGATGGCACCCCATTGGAGTACTCGGAGGACCGCTATCTGCCATCCGAGGTCACCTTCACGGTAGAAAACACCATGCAGAACCGTACTGCGGTTGTCCGCGCACTGCCAAACAACATCAACGGCCGCTAGCGCTAGCTCCGCCTGCGTGCCGCCTCACGAGAAAGAGAACCTAATCATGCCAGAAATACGACTCGTCGCCTGTGACATGGCCGGGACGACGATCGACGAACATGGTGATGTCTACCGCGCCCTCCGCAATTGCGTTGCCGAGACCGGAGCGACGGTCAGCGACCGAGACCTGCAGGCCTACATGGGCGCCGACAAGGTGGAGGCAATCACCGCGTTGCTCCAGCTGGGCGGCCACGAGGCAGACGAGGCCACGGTGCAGTCCTGTTTCGATCGTTTTCGCGAGCTGCTGCGAGAGTACTACCAGCTGAATCCACCGGTTGCGCTACCGGGCGTGGAAGATGCCTTGACGTCCCTCAAGGCCCAGGGCATCAAGGTCGCGCTGACCACCGGCTTCTCACGGGATGTCGCCGAACCGCTGCTCGCATCTCTGGGCTGGGGCGTCGGCGAAGGCGAACTCCTCGACGCAGTGGTCTGCTCCGACGAGGTCGCGGCCGGACGCCCCTACCCGTACATGATTCATCGGGCCATGGAACGAACCGGAGTCAAGAACGTGCAAAGCGTGGCGGTGGCTGGAGACACGGTCGTTGATGCTCAAGCAGGCGCGGCTGCCGGCGCGGGCGTGGTTTGCGGGGTCCTCACCGGCAAGCAGCGCGAAGAGGACTTCGCTGGCACCGGGGCCACCAACGTGATCGCCTCGGTTGCGCAGCTGCCCGCGCTTCTCTAAGAAACCTCCGTGCAGGCAGCGCAAGCGTGAGCCAGCATTTCTCGGCAGCTGCCTGCACGGTCTGACTCGCGCTGACTCAGCCTGAGCGAAGCATGTGGCCGTTAAACGAAAAAGTGGTTCCTACTGGACTCGAACCAGCGACCTTTCGCGTGTGAAGCGAACGCTCTAACCAACTGAGCTAAGGAACCGTGCTTGCGCAGATTTGATCTTAGCACCCCGGACCCGGACCATGAAAATCCGTGCCGTTCACCGGTTCGCCTAACCTCTGTGGTCTGGGTTAAGATGGAGGGGTTGCTAACGCACCAAGCCTCCTTAGCTCAGCTGGCCAGAGCAGCTGTCTTGTAAACAGCAGGTCGC
>CAYZBX010000044.1:0-12136 GCA_964476735.1 uncultured Micrococcaceae bacterium | reverse complement strand
TGGCGATCATGGTGGGGAACACCGCTGCGATCACGATCGAGGTGATGCGCATCTCCGCGCCGAAGCCGACCAAGGTGATCAGAATCGGCACCAAGGCCACCGGCGGGATGCCGCGCACAAAGTGCACGCCCGGCTCAAACATGGCCCGCAGGATGGGGACCGTGGCCAACACGAAGCCAAGGCCGACGCCGATGATCACGGCCAGCAGGTAGCCGACGCCGAGGTTGCGCAGACTCAGCAGCACATCCGAATCGAAGTGCGCGAAGAGCCAGAGCGCCTTGAAGCGCTCCAGGATCATGCTCAACGGCGGCAGGAACGGGTTGACCGAGTTCGCCGAGGCCAGCCACCAACCGGCCAGCGCCACGATCGGGGTGAGGATCGCCAGCGCCCACAGCAGGCTCTTACGAGAAGACAGGACGGATTTCAATGGGCTTCCTTTCTGAAGGAAGGGTGCCAGGAGAGCACCTTGGATTCGACGAATTCGCTCAACCACTGGGAGCTCAGGCCAAGAATGCCCAGCGAGACCACCAGCGCGTACACCAGCGGGTAGTCGCCGGAGGCCTGCGCCTGGTACAGGCTGCGGCCCAGCCCGGGGGCGCCGCCGATCAGCCCGGCAACCACCACCACGATCAGCGAGGCGGGTGCGGAGACCCGCACCGCGGTGCCGATGAACGGTAGCGCGCCCGGCAGGGTCACATTGAACAGGGTTTCTAACCGGCCCAGCCCGTAGGACCGGGCGGTGGCTTGCGCCACCGGGTCGGCATCGTGCACGCCGGCGATCGTTTGAATCGAGATCGCCAACACGCAACCAACCAAGACGAGGAACAGCGCGGTGGTGCTGGTCGGGCCCCAGATCATCACCGCTAGCGGTAGCACCACGATCGGTGGGATCGGCTTGAGGAACTCGATGATGGCAAAGGTGGCCGCCCTGATCGGCTCGAAGGAGCCGATCAGCACGCCAAGGGTGACCCCGATGACCAGCGAAATGCCCAGTCCGATGACCGCGATGAGCACGGTGATGGCCAGTTCCTGCCAGAAACCGCTGTTACCCAGCAGTTGGAACAATTGGGCGAAGGTGTTGGTGACCGTGGGCAGGCCGTTGCCGTAGATGCCCAGGATCGCGGACAGCTGCCAGCCGGCAAGCAGGATGATCGAACCGATGACGCCCAAGACCAGCTTGGTCGCCGGCGACTTACTTGCTTTCAACGATAAGGCTGTCATCGATCTCGACCTCCTTGCTCAGGTAACCCAGCTCAGCCAGTCGCTCGTTCACGCGCTGGATGTCCTGAAACTTCACCTCGGCCGGCCAGTAGGTGTGGGCGCCGTTGCGGAGGGTCTCCAGCGGGATGTTGGTCAGCTCGGAGGCGTACTCCTCAGCTTCGTCGTAGTTTTCGTTCGCGTAGGCGTTGGCCTTGGTCATGGCGCGCTGGAAGCTGGCGATGGCATCGGCCTTTCCATCCACGGTGGACTGACCGGCAACCCAGAGGCCGATGGCGCCCTCACCGAAAAACGCCACGCCAGGGGAGGCAAGGTACTTGCCGCCTTCGGCTTCCGCCCGTGCGGTGAACGGCGAGACGAGGCCTACCGCGTCAACGCGCTTCTGCTGCAGCGATTGCAACGCTGAGGACGGGTCAAGGACCATCCAGTTGATCTTCTCCGGATCCCCGCCGTCCTTCTTCACCGCGTCCGCGATGGTGACCTCCAGCTGGGCCTTGCGGGCCGGCACGGAAACGGACTTTCCTTCCAGGTCCTTGGGGCTGTTGATGCCGGCATCCGGGTTGGCGAACAGACCGGTGTCATCCAGCTCCCGCGGCTCAACCTCTTCGGAGTTCTCCGGGTAGCCGTCTGCGGCGCCGATCACCTTCAGCGGGACACCCTCGCTCAGGGCGTTCAGTACCGGAATGGACGGTGCGTAGGCGATGTCCAGCTGGCCGCTTTGGGCGGCGGCGATGCCGGCCGGTGGGTTGGCGACCACGGTGGACTCCACCTTGATGTTCTCCTCCTCGAAGTAGCCTTCTGCCTCGGCGATCTTCACCGCGGCGTCCGCGCCGATGCCGATCAGGCCGACCTTCAGCGTCTGGGTCTGGCCGTCGCCACCGGCGTCGGGACCGTTCGAGTCGCCGCAGGCGGCGAGGGACGTGGTCAGAAGAAGTGCTGCTAGGCCTGCGCCAAGTCGTCGGAAGTTCATGAGTGCCTCACTTAGTTGGTTGCGGCGGAGTACACGATGTCTCCGCCTACGATGGTGGTTGCGGTTGGGAGGGTTCGTAGGTCTTCGGCCCGTTCCGGTAACCGGTCGGCCAAGATGCACAGATCGGCAAGGTATCCGCTCTCGACGCGCCCCTTGCGGTCCTCGGCCCGGTCCTGCCACGCGGGTTCGCAGGTCATGGTGGCCAGCGCCTGAGACAGGCTCAGGCACTCGGAGCGGTCCTCGTCGATCCGGGCGGTGCTGTTGCGGGTGACGGCGGCGATGACCGAGTTACGCCAATCGGGGGAGGTGACCGGGGCATCGGAAGCGATGTTGGTGCGCACCCCGGCCCGCAACAGAGAAGCCAGCGGCTGGTGCTGGCGGTAGCGCTCGCGGCCCAAGATGTTGTGCATCAGGGCCCCGGCGCCGGCACGGATGGCCGGGTTGGTGCTCAACCCGATCCCGGCTTCGGCCAGCTGGCCGAAGAGCTCGTCGCTGTTGAACGCCCCGTGAATCACGTAGTGGCGCAGGTCTTTTGCTGGGGCGTCGGAGTTCGCGAACGCGTCAATGACGGCGTGGGTAGCGGCATCGCCGGTGGCGTGTACACCCGCTTGATAGCCGGCGGAGTGGATCGCGGAGATAATCTTGCCCAATTCAGCCAACCGCTGTTGTTCGGTGTGCCCGGCGATGACCAGTCCACCGTGTCCGTGGCCGCAGGGCAGGCAGTAGGGGTCCTTCATCCATGCGGTGCCGGAGCGCGGGGTGCCGTCGGCGAAGACCTTGACCCCGGCAACTCGCAGCCATTGCTCGTCCACGGCGCGGACGCGATCGGCAAGGTCGCTGGCGAGGCCGCGTTCGGTGTCTTCCGCGGTGGCGCCGCCGGTTCCGCTGAACAACAGCAGGGCATTGATGCGCAGGCGCAGCTCATCGTGGGCCGCCAGCTCGATCAGCCCTTGCAACGAAGGCTCGCCGCAGGCCCCGGCCAGCAGGCTGTTGCCGCCCGGGCCGAGCCCGGGATCGGTCAGGGACGTCAGGCCCAACTGGTGTAGATCGCGCTGGTGGCGGCGGAAGGCATCCAACAAGGTGCCCGCGGGTAGGGCCGGCAGGCGGGAGGTGACGACCTCCATCGCGGCATCGGCGAAGTGCCCATTGGGCAGGCCCTGCCCGGTGCGGCCGACCACCCCGCCGGGAACCTGGGACGCAAAGTCCTCCAGCTGCAGGGCGGCAAGACCGGCGCGGTTGACCAACAGCTGATGACCCGTGCGGTCAAAAAGCACGGTGGGCCGGCCCGGGTTTACCTCCAAGAACGTGGCCGGGTCCGCAACCCCCTGAACCGCATCGTCGTTGCCGTGGGCCCGAATCCATCCATCGGCGGAGGGCTGGGCCCGTTGCAGCAGTGCGTGGATCTCCGACCAGGTTTGGGCGTGGCCCACGTCCAAGAGGACGTACCGGGTGACGGCGCTGGCACAGAAGTGGAGGTGTCCGTCATTCAGCCCGGGCAGGATTGCCCCGCCGCCGGCGTCAATGACTTCTGTCTGCGGTCCCCGAAAACGCAGCAGCTCGTCCTGACCGACGGCTGCAATGCGGCCGTCCTGCACCGCAACAGCCGTGGGCCGATCGGGGCTCCAGCTGGCATCTGCTGCGGGGGAGGTGCTGATCTCAGGCACGTAGCCGTTGACGATCAACAGCTGGGCGACGGGGCTGCTCATGCGCTGACTCCTTTCCGATGAAGTTGGAAAGCTTGTGATGTGGATGACATTTCCGCAATTATAGTCATATGACCTAGTCGCTTGACCAGAGCAATTTCACCTAAGCTGGAAGTCAGTCGCTTAAAGACAAAAGCTGTGCATGATGGGAGTAATCGATGAGCCGTGTGCCGTTGGCTGAACGGAGCAAGCAATTCGTGGAGGCGGCCGCACGAGTCATCGCCCGGGAGGGCATATCTGCCGCGACAACGCGCCGCATTGCCGCAGAAGCTGACGCCCCCTTGGCGTCCTTGCATTACTGCTTTCGTAGCAAGGATGAACTGATGGAGCAGGTCTACAAGCACCTCAGCGAGGACTATGCCAGAGCGTTGCCGCCGCTGTCGGAAAATGCAGGCCTGGAGGAGACCGTGCGGGGTCACCTGATGCGGATCTGGCAGCGCATCGTGGCCAATCCTTGGGAACAGATCACCACTTTTGAATTGTTACTGCGTGCTACGCGGATGTCCGAGGGGGAAGACAAGACCCGAAACGAGGACATCAACAGCGACATGTACCGGGCGTGGACGAACTCAACCTGCAGCATCTTTCGCGAGGGCGCGCAGCGCTCCGGTGTCGCGGTCAGTGATGAGCAACTGCAGACGGTGGCGCGACTGGCCATCGCCGGCATTGACGGCATCACCTTGCAACACATCTCCGACTCGCACGAAGAGGGGTGTCAAGAGGTGGTCGAGCAGCTGATTCAGGCCTGCGTGCACGTGCTCGACCCGCAAGGGCAACGCCATGAGCGAGGCTAAACCGTGCTGCTCGCCCGGACGTGAACCGGGCGAAGGGAGGCGGCCGCAAGCGCTGAAAGCTGGCTCGACAGATCTCGGCAACCGTCTGATCCAGACCGTCCAGATTCCCGGTGGCGTATTCGTGATGGGGGATCACTTCAACGAGGGCTACCCGCAAGATGGTGAGCTGCCGTTGCATGAAGTGGAGCTGACTGGCTTCGACATGGACCAGACTGCCGTCACCGCGGCCGAGTTCGCGCGCTTCGTTGCCGTGACCGGCTATCAGACCGAAGCCGAGAAGTTTGGTACCTCGGCGGTGTTTCACTTGTTGGTGCAGGCCGACGAGCAGGACATCTACGGCCCGATTCCCGGACTGCCGTGGTGGTTGACCGTTCGGGGCGCGGATTGGGCGCACCCGTGGGGTAGAAGCTCGTCATGGCAGGATGCGCCCGAGCACCCGGTGACCCACGTGTCCTGGCACGACGCCAACGCCTACTGCAACTGGGTGGGCCGGGCGTTACCGACCGAGGCGCAGTGGGAGTATGCGGCGCGCGGCGGGGCGGCCGGACAACGCTACGCCTGGGGCGACGAACTTGTGCCGGACGGCGTGCATCAATGCAATATTTGGCAGGGCCGCTTCCCGGTCGAGAACAGCGCCGCAGACGGTTTTGTGGGCACCTCGCCGGTCGGCAGATACCCGCCGAACGGTTACGGGCTAGCGGATATGGCCGGTAACGTCTGGCAGTGGTGCCATGATTTTTTTGACCCGGGGTACTACCGCGTCTCGGCCCTTGCGAATCCGCAAGGTCCCGAGCGGGGGCAGACAAGGGTGATGCGGGGCGGTTCACACCTGTGCCACGACTCGTATTGCCACCGTTACCGGGTCGCAGCACGGTCGCAGAACACCCCGGACTCCTCCAGCTCGAACACCGGGTTCCGGACCGTCAGCAGATCGCTCGGAAAGAGTTAGCTAGACCAGCCGACTCATTTCTGCAGGGCGTCCTGGAGTTCGGCAACCCTGATCGCCTGACCGAACAACCCCATAGTGGCAATCGCCGCGTTGTGCGAGTCTAGATCTGCTGCCGAGGAGGCATCTTCCAGAACAAAAGTGTTGTAGCCGAGGTCGGACGCCTGACGAACCGATCCCTCGACGGAGGCGTTTGTGGCGACGCCGCACACCAAAACATTCGTGATCCCCTCTGCGTCGAGGACCTGTTGCAGGTTCGAATCTGTGAAGGGGCCGGGACGCTTGTGGGTGAACACAAGATCTTTGTCGTGGATCTGCAGCTCATCAATGATGTCCGCTTCCACCGTGCCCTCCTGAAGGCTTCCGGCATTTTGGGCCATGGCCAGCAAGGGGATGGAGGGGATCGCGTCGCTGTAATCGGGCTTGAACGCGATGCGCAGCGCAACCACGAGTCCGCCGGCGCTGCGCACGCTGTCCATGGCTTGCTTGGTCTGCGCAACAACGTTACGGGCGACCACCTGCGGGTTGAACATGGCTCCGAAGGCGGTGTGCGCGGAGACGATATCCGGCTGCATATGAACTACCAGCAGGGCGGTTTTCTTGCCGTCAAGGCGAAGTGCTTGTTCGGTCATCTAGGTGCCTTCTTTCTCATACGGGCGTAAAACTCAATCTGCCCCCAGCCTGACACAACGGGCCGGCAAGACAAGGCGCTGTTCCTCTGGGCAGCACAAAGAGGTCTGACCTTCACCCCGCTAGCGCATACTCAATATGTGCATACTGAATATTTAGTGAGAGGTGGATTCGGATGTCGATCAAACATAGCTTGCTTGCGCTTCTGAGCCGTGGTCCACGGTACGGCTACCAGCTGAGGCTGGAATTTGAAGAATCCACCGGTGGTATCTGGCCACTGAATATCGGGCAGGTTTACACCACGCTGGATCGTCTCCAAGACCAAGGCTTCGTCAGTGATCTGGGGATCGATGACAACGGTCAACGGCACTACGAGATCACCGATCTGGGGCGGGAAGAACTTGATCTGTGGTTTGGCACGCCAACCAAGGAGAAAACTCCGCGAAGAGATGAGCTGCTCATCAAGCTAGCGTTTGCCGTTACGACTCCCGGTGTCGATGCGGAGCAGGTCATCCAGCGGCAACGGGCATCCTCGTTGAGCCTGCTTCAGGAATACACCCGCGCCAAGCGAGCCGGTCGTCACAATGCCGAAGACCATGAGGCCGACCTTGCCGGGATGTTGGTCCTAGAGGCTCTAATTTTCCAAGTTGAAGCGCTGATTCGCTGGCTCGACCATTGTGAAGGGACGGTACTGAAGGCGGCCCGCAAGAGTCGCCTTCGCGGCGCAACCCGAAGCGCGACTCAACCGAGCCAGGAGCGAGTGCACCATGACTAAGGCACCTGAAGTGACAAATAACGACAGCGGCCGCCGGGAACTCCTGCAGGTGTCGCACGTCAGTCGCAACTACGGCACCGGGGTGGCGCAGGTCGCGGCGCTTCGTGATATTTCTTTCACCGTTTAAGCTGGGGAGTTCGTGGCGGTCATGGGGTCTTCGGGCTCCGGCAAGTCCTCCTTGCTGGCCATCGCCGATGGCCTCGATACGCCGAGCGTCGGAGAGATCTACGTCAACGGGGTGCCCGTTCACCTGCTGACAGCCGCAGAGCGTGCCAGGCTGCGCAGGCAGGACAGTGGTTATGTTTTCCAGGAGTGCAACCTCGTCCCAACACTCACCGTCCTAGAAAACGTCACCTTGCCTCTCGAATTGGATGGTCATTCCATGCGAAAGGCCAGAAGACTGGCCATGGCTGCCCTCGCGGAAGTCGGTATTGACGGTTTAGAGAACCGGTTCATCGACCAGATTTCTGGCGGTCAAGCCCAACGCGTGGCGATCGCTCGGGCGATTGTTGGTCAGCGTAACCTCATCCTCGCCGATGAGCCAACGGGTGCGTTGGACAGCCGAAGCGGCGATGAGATCATGCAAGTGTTGCAGGCGAGGGCCGATCAGGGAGCCTCGGTGGTCCTCGTGACCCATGAGGCGCGGCATGCCGGATGGGCCGACCGAATCCTCTTCCTGCGGGATGGTCGGTTGGTGGACCAAACTCAATTCGCGGACGACCCCAATGTGCTCTTGAGCGGCACTCGGTAGCAGAGGGAAGCGCATCATGAAGCCTCACGTGACATCGGCTCAGACCCGGCAACCGCGTCGGCGGGCCGCCTCAATCAAGCTCGCACTGCGCATCAGTTCGCGGGACATGCGGCGACATCCGTGGCGCTCGCTGTTGGTGATTCTCGTCATCGCGCTACCGGCCTTCGGCATGTCCGCGGCGCTGACCTACATGGCCTACACCAAGCCGACCGATGCAGACATTCGCATAGAACAGCTCATGGGCTTCGACGCACGCATCGTCGCTTCAGGCGGTCCACATGATGAACACCAGTCGCCGACCACCTACGGGCCGTTGGAGGAAGCTGTCGACCTGGCATCCGCAGAGAAGATGGCCGACTTCCCGCTACCCAAAACCGGGGTCTGAGGTTCACAGGCAAAAAAGGTTGAGGCCGGAACCAATTGCTCCCTAACCCAACTAGAATTTTCCGACACGACAACGTATCCCCTGTGGGAGTCGAATCTGTCGGTCGACACGCCTGCCGGGCCGCTCAACGTCGAGGTGGTCGTCACGGACTTTGGCGACGCAGCTTGGGACTATTGGTTCCGTTCACAAGCCGGCGCTAAGCCTTCATTTGCGGGCATTGCCATCAACCAAGCGTTAGAAAGCGAACTAGAAAAGCTAGGCGAGCGCCACGGCGTGACGATCGATCTTGGACGACTCACCCGAAGCGATGGCGGCCAAGCGTGGCCGGTCACCGGACGGATGGAGAGTTTTCCGGATGTTGAGCTTGGACGCAATGGATTTGGCTTGTACCAATGGGCGACACCAACCGTCTTCATCCAATCTGGTTCACCGTGGGCCACCGAAATTCAGGAAGCTGAGCCAACCGAACTGTTGGCCAACGGCCCGGTAGCAACCAGCTATCAGGATTACGGGCAGTTCACCGTGGACGGCTTTGCGGTTCTTTCTGCTGCGGTGTTGGCTTCCCCGCCTGCCTTTGTAAACGACGTCAATACGGTCATGGACATCGGCAGTTATGCCGCCGTGTTCATCTCCGGATCCTTGGCGATCCTCGAAACGGTGCTTGTTGCCGGTGCCGCCTTCGCGGTAGGAATCCGCCAACAACAGCGGAGTCTGGCGCTGTTGAGCGTGACCGGGGTGGAGCCCCGAACTCTTCGACAGATCACGTTCGTCAACGGACTGCAATCGGGAGTCATCGGTGCAGGTGCGGGGATCTTTCTTGGCTGGGCGGCCGTGAGGGTGGCGATTCACTGGGCACAGTCAAGAGGATTCGTGACCCAAGATCCGGACTACCACCTGCTTCCCTACCTCTTGACGGCAGCAGTGGTGGTCTTTTCCGCGCTCGTCGCGGTGATGATCCCGGCTCGGATGACGACAAAGCTGGATGCTTGGTCGGCGGTTAAAGGCTCGGAGGTGTTTCGCCAGAAGCCATCCAAGAGGCTGCTGGTGGCGGGTCTGGTGCTGTGTTCAATTTCTGTGCTGATTCTTGGCACCATCACTGTTTGGGGGATGATCATTCCCACTGTGGACGCGTTCAAGAACTTTGAGTGGTTTGCGATTGCCGTGATCGGTCTGACGCTTCCGATGCTCTTGATCGGGGTCGTGCTGCTGGTCGGCACCATCTTCACGCTGATTTTCCGTGTTGCTGGTCAGCTGCCGGTCAGTGCACGCTTGGCTATCCGGGAAGCGGTGCGCAATCGAGGTCGGGTGGCCCCCATCACCGCTGCCATCCTAGTTGGGTCGGCATTGGGGACAGCAGCGCTGTTGAATCTGCAGGTTGGAGAACTAGCTCAGTCGGGTCAGCAACACTATCAACTTGCGATCAACCAACCTACCGCCGGCTTGGTCTCCGTGCAGGACCCCAAAGTGGAGGCCTACAATGCGCGGCAGCACCTCGAGGACCAAAAGGCGTTTCTGGCACAAGGGCTGATCACCCAAGACGAATACGACCGCTCATTGGCCGCAGACCAAGACGCATTTGAGTATCCGACCGTCGGTGATCAAGAGCAGCAGCATGCTCCAGCCATCGCCGCTCACGGTTTGCCGGCGCTGGTGTCCAAGCATCGCGTCAAGAGCCCGCTGCCCAGCTGCTCGGTAGAAAATGATCTTGAGTGCACGGTCTTGGTGCCGGCATACCGAGACGACTCACCGTGTCGAGTTGATGCGAAGGGTTCTGCGGATGTACGCGCGGAAACCGAGAGACAGGTTAGTGCGTGGTCTCGTCCAACGGCGCGCATATGCGGGTACAGGGGTGACCCGATGACTCATCGAGACCAGATTGAGTTGGTATTGACGGATGCGAGTGTGCTGGCCCAAGTGCTGGGTCGGGAGCTCACCGCGAATGAACGGACACAGATCGAACGCGGACATGCCGTTGTGTTTGACCCCGAATACTTCAGCGCCGATGGCACGGTGACGCTGTATGAGGTGGGGCAGTACGAACAGGCGGAGACGGCCAACCACAGTCAGGAACAAACACACAGTATCTGGGGCACAACCATCGTCGGCAATCCGGTAGGAACGATCAAGAAACGGGTGACGTTGCCGGCGTTCATGCCCGAGGGGTTGTCCGCGACAGGTGTCTATCCGCACCTGATGATTCCAGAAAAGGCCCTTACCGGGACCAACCAAACCACGATGTTCACGTACGTGAGCTACGAGTTCTCGGCTGCGCTGAAGAAGGAACAAGTCGCCTTCATCAACGACGGGTTGCGGCTACGCGAAAGCTATTTCGTCAACCCACAGCTCAACGGTGACGAAAGTGGGATGCAGATGGCGGCCTGGTCCGTGATTGGCCTGATCGCGCTGGGAGTGGTCACCATAGCCGTGACAACTACGGCCCTAGCAACGGACGATGCCCGCGTGGAATCGCGGGTCATGACGGTGGTGGGTGCGCAACCACGTCTTCGGCGCAACGTCGCCGCATGGCAGTCGATCTTGGCCGTTGGGATCGGTACGCTGTTTGGGGTAGCCGTAGGGACGGGCCCCTTCCTCATTCAGGAAGCAATGCAAAACCAGAGCGTTGGTCATTTGCCGTTTCTTCAATTGGTTGCCTTAGCCGTGGGGATTCCGGTCGTGGCGGCGGGGCTGAGCTGGCTCTTCGTCCCACGGGCCGATCGGCGCTGAGCAGGCGTACCCGGCCGACGAGCGCCGGCAGGAGAACTATTGACCCAGCACAGAAACGGTGTCACTGTTACTCTCAGTTGAATCGAAAGGGCAGCGAAGATGCGGGTGGCTGTACTGCAGCATGCGGAGTTTGAAGGTCCCGGGGCGGTCATCGACTGGGTACAGAACCGGCAGGGCCAGCTAGAACTGGTGAAGACCTACTCACCGGCCGTGCTTTATCCGGATCCGACCGAGGTGGACCTCGTGGTGATCTTAGGCGGTCCCATGAACACCGATCAGCTTGCTCAGCACCCGTGGCTCGCTGCCGAAAAACGGTTCATCCGTAGCTTGGTGGCCAGCGATACCCCGGTGCTGGGCATTTGCCTTGGCGCGCAGTTGCTCGCGGAAGCCCTAGGTGGCACCGTCACTGACAACCCCGAACCGGAGATTGGCTGGTTTCCGATTATCCCGGTGGCCGCTGCCGCAGATGGGTTTAGCCTGACTGAGCCGTTGCCAGTTCTGCATTGGCACTCCCAAACCTTCAGCGTGCCAGCCCAAGCCCGCCGCTTTGCCGAATCTGCGGCCTGCCCGAATCAGGGGTTCGAGTGGCAGAACCGGATCATCGGTCTGCAGTTCCACCCGGAGTACAACGAACGGTTAGTGGCGGACACGATCGCGCACCTGCAGCAGGACCTACAACCCCGTGAATTCGTGCAGTCGGCTGTACAAATCGCGCAGGTGCCATCCGACCAGTACCGGAATGCGCATCGGTTGCTGTTCGCGGTGTTGGACTATCTACTGGCTTCTGGGGCGAACACAAAAGAAAGCTAGGACGCAACAATCGTGTTGCGCCCTAGCCGAGCGGGGGTCGGAGCCGTGCTGCTAGGCGCGGCCGAAGATGCGGGCCCAGAAACCGGGCTCGTTTTCGTGGCCCTGGCAGCGGTTGTCACGCGGGATACCCCGCATCACTTGGTCGACGTGCTGGCCGCAACCAGCCCAGGTCATCTTGCCGCATTTACGGCATACAACGGAACGGCACATTGTGTTGTTTGGTCCTTCTTTGAATTGGGTGTTCGGTGGTGTTCGGCGCCGGTGGTCAGGCCAGCATCATGAACAGTTTTTCCAGCTCTTCCGGAGTCGGCTTTTCCGGATCATCAACCACGGCCGGATCGGCCAAGCAGTCCTTCATGCTGGAAGAGATGATCGCAAAACCGGCACGGTCCAAGGCCTTGGAAACCGCGGCCAACTGGGTGATGACCTG